>NZ_JBSGTG010000038.1:0-63316 GCF_053607285.1 Streptomyces sp. NPDC055140
GTGCGGCGGTGCTTTCCCTTTGCGGGCATGACGAATTCCTCTCCGGCGCCTGCGAGGTGAGCTGTCGGGTTCGGACGGGAGATGTCCGGTCGCACCATGTGTGCGACTTCACCCCGAGCCGTTCCGGAATCCGGATCGGCGGCTTTCCTGGGTCCCCCGCTCCTGCCGTGCGTAACCGAGTGGGTGGGAGGGGTTCCGGACAGCGGCAGGATTCGGCGTTCCATCCGGATTGACGGTGACATTAGGCGAGAAAGCGCGAACGGAACAAGACCAGAATTGTGATCGCGAAATATGAGAGCCCTGTGTCTGGTGACCGGAACCCGCCGCTCTCTTTGATCGAAAAGCCCAATCTTCTTTGCGCAGAAGGGAAGTGGGGCTCAGCAGAGCTCGGGGCCTGTTTCCGTTCGTGTGACACGGTTCACTGAAGGGGATACAGGTTGGAATGCCGCTCGATAGTCTAGTGAAGTGCGTTATTTCGCATGAATGCTTAGCGATATGGGCAGATCTTCGCTTACATCGCTAATGATCTGAAAATGCCACTTTAGGTAATAAAAGGGACATACCGCTACATCCCTTTTATTACCTAAAGTGGCATATAGCCATCAATGCTGGCCCGGTCGCGCGTGCCGACGGACATCCCCGCCGCACGGTTCGTGAGCGGGTGTCGATCGGGATGGCGCCTGAACGTGGCCTTGTGCGGTTCGGCTCAGGAATCGACTGAGGTGAGGCCGGCGGGCTCCATCGTCGGAGTGCACTTCCCGCCGACCTGCTCGTCTCGCGGGATACCGGGGACGGGGTGGGTGAGGGCTCCGATGCCGCACCCGGAGTTTTTGCCGACTCAAGATGTGCGCGAGCTCAGAAGAGGTCCGAATGTGATGGCAAGTCAGTTGCCGATCGTCACTGATATGTCAGTGAAGTCCTCGGCTCGGATCCGGAGGAGCCTGCTGAAATCTTCTGGCGAATGACGAGCCGATGGCCAGCCGCGAAGAAGCGCAGTAGTACGGGAAGTTACTCGGGCGCATGGAACATGACGGCGATTCGCCAGTCAGGTGGGATATTTGAGACCTGCATTCGAGCGAAGGCGTGCTGGGCGCGAGCGCGAACGGGCTTATGGGAGCGGCGCGTTCCTATTTTGAGGCAGGAACCGCCGCGTTGTGGTGAGCCGTGGGACGAGTCGCTTCCTCGAATCCGGTTGTGCGGTGAGCTGACGGGACGCGGGCCGCTGGTGCCGGGGCGTGCGGGCGTTCGCGGCATCTGACCGACGCCGGGGCGAGATGGGCCGTTTCCCTGCGGGTACCGCTACCGGGATTCAGTCGCAGTGCACCGGCCTTCAGGACCCTGCTGAGAAAGGCGTGATTCGATCAGGGGCGGCTCGTTGGTCTCTCGCGGTTGTTGTGGTGGTGGGTGGGAGGAGCGAGAAGGTTGTCGCTGGAGCCGCGGGCTGATCAGGGCGTGCCGGAGCTGACGGCCCGAGTGGTGCGGGCGGCGGCCTTCCCCAGGGGGACGCCGCGGTACGGATCCGGGAGGCGTTGGATCCGTTGTTCGATGACGCGGCACTCGCCGAGGCGTTCCCTCTTCGGGGGCGCCCTGCCAGTTCGCCTGGGGCGCTGGTGTGGCGGTCGTGGTGCCGACGCGGAAACCGGCGGCCAGCTGGGCGTAGGTGTGGCCGCACCGCAGGTGCGCCGGCACGAGCAGACCCTGGCGACCCACGCTCAGTCGGCGCCGGCGAGTGCCGAACTCCTGGCGGCGCGTCCGCAGGCGAGCGGACAGATAGCGCAGGGTCGAGGTGGACACATCGACGCCGGACCGGTAGGCAAGCACGCGGAGGCTCCCCTTGGACAGGAGATCTTGGTCGTGCACCCGTCTACCAGGAGCCTCTTCACGTCCACCCACCGCCCTCCACTCCAACTGCCCACCGCCTCGCGCAGGTTAGAAATCCCTCAGTGGCGCAGGTGGCCAAGCGCGGAGCGCCAATGGCAAGTCGGCAAGGACGCACGGCATCGACCCGCAACGAGCGGTGACCCCCAAGGCGGCCACCGACGAGGGCGCCCGCCCCGGTTGCCGATCAGCTTGATCGCGGGTGCGCCGCGAAGACATGCGCGACGGCTCCGCCACTGAAGACGGTGGTGCTGTCCGGCTCGATGGTGAGCGGCGCGAGGAAGATCCGCTCGCCCGCACCCAGGACTACCGGGTGGACGAGAAGGCGGTATTCGTCGATCAAGCCGGTCGCAACCAACGACCGTGCGAACCGTGCCCCACCGTGGGCGAGCAGGTATCCCCGGGGGCGCTCCTGCTTGAGTCGCGTGATGGTTTCGCCCAGATCTCCAGCGGCGATCGTCGTCTCGCCCCAGTCGGCGGACCTGAGCGACTCCGAGAACACGACCTTCGGGATCTCGTTCATCGCCGTGGCAACGGGCGCGGAGCGCACGCAAGAAGCCGGGCCGCAGCGCCCGGCGAGGAATGTGCACTGTTCGAATGCCGGTACGTCGGGTGGCAGGTAGCGTCACGGTCGTGAAGTTGACCGTGCAGGTGAAGCTCCTGCCGACGCCCGTGCAGGCGGCGGCACTTGAGGAATCCCTGCATGCCTGCAATCAGGCCGCGACCTGGGTCTCCCAGATGGCGTTCGAGAAGGACATCAAGCGCAACTTCCCCCTGCGTGAGCACACCTACACGGCGGTCAAGGACCGGTGGGGGCTCGGAGCCCAGGCGGCCCAGCACGTCATCAAGAAGACCTGCGATGCCTACACCACGCTCAAGGCGAACCTGACGGCAGGAAACCTCGGCAAGCCCACCTCCAAGCGCTACCGGCGGGCCACCGAAAAGCCGATCGCTTTCCGGCCGGAGGGTGCGCAGCCGTATGACGACCGGATGCTGTCCTGGCAGTACACGCAGCGCACGGTGTCCATCTGGACGCTGTCCGGCCGGATGAAGCAACTGGCGTTCACCGCCGCCCCCGAGCATGTGGCCCGCCTGGCCCTGTGCCGCAAGGGCGAGTCCGATCTGTTGTTCCGCGACGGCATGTGGTTCCTGATCGCGACCTGCGAGGTCCCCGAGGCCGAACTCAACGTCGGAGTCACGGAGTTCCTGGGGATCGATCTGGGGATCGTGAACATCGCGACCACCTCGGACGGTCAGATCATGGCCGGACGCCGGCTGAACCGCGGGCGTCTGCGCGAGCGCACCCTGCGTACGAAACTCCAGCGTAAGAACACCCCGTCCGCCAAACGGCGCCTGAAGAAGCGGCGCCGTAAAGAGGCGCGGCGGGCGCGGGACATCAACCACAAGATCGCGAAACATGTGGTGGCCGAGGCAGAACGCACCGGTCGCGGAATCGCCCTGGAAGACCTCACGGGCATCCACGCACGGGTACGGCTTCGCAAGCCCCAACGGGCCACCCACTCCTCCTGGGCCTTTGCCCAGCTCGGAGCGTTCATTACGTACAAGGCCCGCAAGACGGGGGTGCCGGTGGTGCACGTCGATGCGGCGTACACCTCCCGCACCTGCGCCCCATGTGGGCACATCGACAAGGCGAACCGGGCATCCCAGGCCCGTTTCGCATGCCGGTCCTGCGGTGTCGTTGCACACGCGGACTGGAACGGCTCCCGCAACATCCGCCACCGTGCGGAAGAGTTGTGGCGACGCGGGGCGCAGTCAACCGCCCCAGACCCACCCCCGAAAACCGGGCGCGGGACAGGACGCAAACCCAGCACCACAGCCAGTGGCGCCCGTTGCGCAAGCCCGGGACTTTCAGTCCCGGGTGGTTGACTAGCGTCGTTCACCCTCCGCAGCAGCGTTTGTCGAGCACTTTGTGCAGAGCAGGTGGAGGGCACGACGGGGTAGGAAACATTCATGAGTAACGCTGTCGCTGCAGAGGCCTGCATGAGGGGCAATTGGGCGCCGTGGCGGTCGAGTTCCATGTGGTCGAGTGCATCGATAGAGGACGGGAACCCCCGCCGTCCGAAGCCGATGCCTGTGATCTACTGCCGGTCATGCCGTTGATGCTGCTGGACCTCGACAACACCCTGGTCGACCGCGATGCGGCCTTCCGTAGCGCCGTCGCCAGCTTCCTTGCCCAGCACGGCCTGCCCGACTCCGACCTCACCTGGGTGACGACCATTGATGCCGGCGGTTATACCGCCCGGCACGAAGTCGCCGCAGCTCTGACCGGCCGATACGGCAATGCGGTACCAGCCACCGCTATCCACGCCCTTCTCGACAACGGCGTCACGGACCACGTCGTCCTGGCGCGCTCCTCCCGAGAGGCCCTGACCAAGGCACGGGCCAGCGGCTGGACCTGCGTGATCGTCACCAACGGCCGCACCGTCCAGCAGGAAGCGAAGATCCGTAACACAGGGCTCGACCAGCTCGTCCAGGGCTGGGCAATCTCCGAGACCGTCGGCCACAAGAAGCCGGAACCGGAAATCTTCCAGGTGGCAGCAGCCACCGTGAGCACTCCCCTGCCTGGCGCGTGGGTCATCGGCGATTCACCGCATGCCGACATCGCCGGCGCCGACGCGCTCGGCCTTCGAAGCGTGTGGGTGACAGACGGCCGGTCCTGGACCCAGGACTCCTACCGGCCCACCCACGTTGCGAGCGACGCCGCCTCCGCGATCAGCCACGCCCTGAGGACACCGGGATAGCTTCGCGCCAGCGGGGGGCGCGGGCCGGGGAATCCGCCGTGGCCTGCTGACATCTGCCGTCTCACGCCGGGCGGTGGCATCACCTACCCGCCCGCGCGGGCCACAAGCAGCGGCTGGAAGAAGCCCGTCTCCTGCGGCATCCGCCATTCGACGTCGACGAACCCGGCCTCGGCTACGAGGCCGGTCAGCCGGTCCCGGCCCAGTGCCCAGTAGGTGGTCCGGCGGACCTTGACGCGCCATTCCCCATCTGCCTCAAAGAGTTGGAAGTGCTCCAGGTCGTAGTGCTCGCCGTCGTCGTGCCAGTGCCAGAGCTGGAAGGTGACGGTTCGTTCTCCGTCGTCAGCCCGGTCGCCGATCCGGTGGACTTGTGGAGGCGTCGAAGCCGGGCGGTCGCGCACCAGGTCGTCATAGGGGCGTGTGCTGACCAGCAGCCGGCCACAGGGGCGCAGCACACGGCGCATCTCGGCCAGGGCGGCGTGCGCATCCTGCTCCGTCAACAGGTGAGGCAGAGAGTTGTCAGCGCATACGACGACGTCGAAGGAGCCATCGGGAAATGGGAGGCGTCGCATATCGGCGGCGGCAGTGCAAAGGCTCAGGCTCCGGCGAGCGGCCTCACGGGCAGCGCGGGCGGCGGCCCGGAGGCTGAGGTCGGTCCCGGTGACGCGGTGCCCGCGCAGTGCCAGGCCGATGGCCTGCGTTCCAATCCCGCAGGCACAGTCGAGCACCGCCGCGCCATCCTGGCCGATCTGGGCGTCCAGAGCGTCTCCCTGCCGACGGATGCTCGCGTCCCAGTCCGTGTAGATCAGGTGGTAGTCGTCAGCCAGCTCGTCATAGAAGGGCCCCACCGATGTCTCGGACATGGCCCGAGATTAACGCGCCCTCCCCCACAGGCGACCCGATCGCCCAGCGACCGACGCAAATCCGCTGACCGTAGCGCCGCACTTCCCCCGTGAACGTCTACGAGCGCGCTGATCAACAGTTGGCGTGGAAACACATCGGCAGACGCTGCTGCCGAACATGAACCGGCCACGGGGCCCTGGGCATCGCGGTCTTCAACGAGAGGAATGATGGCCGACGCGATCGGCCGGGTGCCTGGAAGCGGTGCGGCATGCGCGGCCGACGGAACGCTCGTCGGTGAGCTCCGCGAACGCCGGCAGACGGTGCGGGCGGTGATCCGAACGCCCGTGCCTGGCCCCTTTCGCCGTTCCCACCAGCACGAATGCGGCCGCGGGTTCCGTACGGCGACGTCCATGGGGGCTCCCGATCGGCATGTACTGATCGACAAGATCAAGACGGTTCGCGCCACCGCCATGCCGCGGGAGGGGGCGGCGGCGTCCCGCCACGGTGCGAAGCAGCCGCCCACCCTCCGTTCCAGCCCTTGCTCAATCTATCGAACTTCGATAGATTTCCATCGTAGCTCGATGGAAGGATGGGTCATGGGAAAGCTGGCAGTGCGTGCGTTGCGCGTCGTGCTCGCGGTGGTGCTCGTCGGCACCGTGTTCGTACAGGCATCGATGGTGTGGGTGTTGGTCAGCGGGAGTGACCCGGAAGACGGGTCTCTCCCGCTGACCCCACTGCGCGTGATCACGATCCTGGGCATGGTGTCGGCCCAGGTCGCCGTGGTTTGCGTATGGCGACTGGTGACGATGGTGCGACGCGGAACCGTGTTCTCCCACGCCGCCTTCCGGTACGTGGACGCCGTGATCGGCGCGATCGTGGCGGCCGCCCTCCTGTGGTTCGCGGTCACGGCCATCAATGCGCCGGGCCAGCGGGACGACCCGGGCGTCACTGTCATCATGGGCGGGGTTGGCCTGGCCATCCTGGGGGTCGCGCTCATCGTGCTCGTGCTGCGGATGCTGCTCGCCCAGGCTGTCGCGCGCGACGTCGAAGCGGCGCACATGCAGGCCGAGTTGGACGAGGTGATCTGATGCCGATCGCCGTCGACATCGACGTGATGCTGGCCAGGCGGAAGATGTCCGTGGGCGAGCTCGCGGAGCGCGTAGGGATCACGCCCGCCAACCTGGCGGTTCTCAAGAACGGCCGCGCCAAGGCGGTGCGCTTCGCGACGCTCGCCGCGCTCTGCGAGGTGCTCAAGTGCCAGCCGGGCGACCTGCTGCGCTGGGAGGCCGAGGACGCCGCGGGCGGATGACGTGTCCCAGGGCGCGTGAAAACGCCTGGAACACCCCACCTCAAACCCCCGTCCTCCCAGCACGGAAGGGCGGGGGTTCGTCGTTGGGTGGACGGCCAGTGCTACGCCGTAGTCACCCGCGTGACGATCTGTCCGTTCGACGGAGTTCTGGGAACGGGACAGGCACAGGCTTCCAAGATCATGGAGTTGTCGACGCCCCGAACTCCGAGTGAAAGACCGTACCTGCTGACGCATCAGCGCCGATCCCGCCTGCCTTTGACCATCTCCGCGAGCATCCCGGGGCCGTGCCCGTGGAGGTCCCGGGCCTGCTGGAGCGACTGGCCGAAGTGCCCGACCCTCGGGATCCGCGCGGCGTACGGCACGCTCTGGTCGTCGTGCTCGCACTGACCGCGTGCGCGGTTCCGGCCGGAGCGGCCCCCTGCCGGCAGTGGGTGAGTGGACTCACCGACGCACCGCCGTCCGTGCTGGAGCGCCTTGGTGTACGGCCCGATCCGCTGCCCCGGAGCGGTGCCTGTCGTCGCCGTTCGGAGTCAGGCTCACGTCTGCCACCCGTCCCCACCCGTCCGCATCAGTTCCAGCCACACATCATCGGTGCCGAGACGTATCCGGGGCTGGGCCATCGTCGCCCTCCGGCATCCGTGACTGGAGCTCAAGATCTCGTGCGAACCAGAACCGTGCCGATCGCACGGCGCGTCCTCGCCTGCAACAGGTGCATCAACAACCTTTATTCTCAACTGAGTTACACCCATTGCCAGGCACAAGAGCTGGGAGCCGGATCGCGATGAGCAGCACCAACAGGGACGAGCAGGAGGATAATGCCGATGGGGGCATCAAACCCCTTACGGCGTTCGACCCGGTGCGTATCGGGCCGTATCTCCTGCTCGGTCGGCTCGGTGCGGGTGGCATGGGGCGGGTCTTCCTTGCCCGTTCCGAGAGCGGGCGCACCGTCGCCGTGAAAGTGGTGCACGAAGAGCATGTGTCCGACGAGCGGTTTCGCGCACGGTTCCGGCGGGAGATCGACGCGGCGCAGCGCGTCGGGGAGCGCTACACCGCTCCCGTCCTCGACTCCGGTCCCGACGACGATCCGCCGTGGGTCGCCACCGGGTATGTTCCCGGGCTCTCCCTCGAACAGGTCGTACGCCGGCACGGACCACTGCCCACCGCGTCCGTGCGCGCCGTCGCGGACGGGCTGCTGCGCGCCCTGAAGGACATCCACGACGCGGGCATCGTGCACCGCGATCTGAAGCCGTCCAACGTGATGCTGACCGTGGACGGGACCAAGGTCATCGACTTCGGCATCGCGCGGGCCCTGGAGACGTCCGCGGAGTCGCCGCTGACCAGCACGGGGATGGCCGTGGGCTCGCCCGGCTTCATGTCGCCGGAGCAGATCCAGGCGCAGCGCGTGGGGCCGAAGAGCGATGTGTTCACCCTGGGGAGCGTGCTTATGTACGCGGCCACGGGGCGGCTGCCTTTCGGGCACGAGGCCAGCAATCAGCACGCAGTCATGTTCCAGATCGTGCAGGACGAGCCCGACCTGGACGGGGTCGACGACCCCGCGCTGCGGGCGCTCATCTCGCGGTGCCTGACCAAGGACGCCGGGCAACGGCCTGCCGTGGACACACTGTTGGCGGATCCGGAACTGGTCAAGACGGTCGCGGTCAAGGACACCCTGCTGCCCGCCGACGTCGTCGCGCACCTCGCGCAGCAGTCCGCACGGCTGCTCGACGCCGAGGCGGCGCCCCACCGGGCGGAGCCCGTGGACCGGTCGACCCTCGGGCTGCGGCCGCAGCCCGGACCGCCGGAAGCCGTCCCCGCGGCGGGTGGTTCCACGACGCCGAAGCCCGAACGGCGGCCTGCCCGTCGGCGCCGCACGCTGGTCGTCCTGCCCATCATCGCCGTCATCACCGTCGGCGGCGGTGCGGTCACCCTGCTCAACCCCTTTGGGGGCGGCGGAAGGGACGGAACACATGCCAAGTCGCCCCAGAGCAGCACGAGCACCACTCCTGACGGGAGCAAGGCGCCGAGCGAGGCGGGAAGTTCACCTTCCGGGAAGAGGAAGGACGGGAAAGACAGCAAGGAGCAGCAAGGCAACAAAGGCGAGCAGAGCGCGGCGAAACCCAAGGAGAGCACCGGGAGTTCGACGTCGTCCAGCGGCGCCGGCGGCTCCGACACAAACGGCGGCTCCGACAGCGGCGTCACCACTAGCGGGTCCGGCTCTTCGGCCTCGGGCGGCGGAGGTTCGTCCGGCGCCGGCGGCTCGTCCACCGGCTCCCCGCCGCCCGCTTTGAAGAGCTACAGCGTCAAATACACGAATTCCTGCGTCGGCGCCTGCTCCATGCCGATCCTCGTGAGCTGGTCGGCGATCTCCCGAGCGACGCGCTACGACATCCACTACACAAACAAGGGCAGCCAGTACACCAAGAAGAACGTCGACACCATCCATTCGACCGGCAACACCAGCTACACGATCACTGGGCCGTATTCCGGTGACGAGATCTGCCTCTCGGTACGCGCGGCCAACAAGTACGGAGCCTCTGCGTGGGCGGAGACCTGGTGCACCACGGTGCCCTACTAGAGACACCACCTTGAGTTCTGCGGTCTACTGCCGGGCGGGCGAAACCGATCAGGAGACTGGGGAAGATCTCACCGTGGCGTCAAAGGTCTTCGGTGGGCCGGCGCCCTGGTCACCCCGCCCCGCCGGGATTGGGCGTCGGCCAACACCATGCCCTCGACCTGGTACGTCCATCAACTGATGGTCTATCCGCCTCTTCGTTCTTCGTCCCGCGCGCGGATTGCCGCGAGAACGGCGAACACGTAATAGCTCACGAGCCCTACGGTGGCGACGGCGGTCACACCGATGGCTGTCGCTGTGTCCCGCCCATCCGACTGACTGTCGTTGTCGGCCTTGAAGACAAGCGTGGTCAGCAGCACGTGCGATACGTGAACTCCCAACGTCCGCGCCCACGCTGCGTCACCGGGGCGGGACCGAGCCGTCGTCTGATGCACGAGACATGCAGCCCACTTCTCCGGGGAGTGATGCTAGTTACCCCGGCCGATCTTGACGCTTACGAGTCGGCCCTTCCGCTGTAGTGCTGCCTTCCACATTCGATGCCAGCACCACTCTGGCGACATACGACATCCGCCGGAACGGCACCAACGTCGGGTCGCTGAAGATCGCAATGGTGGCGGCCCTCCGCGGGGGAGACACGAAGATCGGCTGCAACCCGCAAACCCCCGTGGTCAACTGCCCGGCGCCCTCGAGCGGCACGAGCGTCAACGTCGCGAACTCCCCATGCGGCCGCCCTGAACCGCAGCGCCTGAGCCGTTCCCGGCAAGATCTGGAAGACACGTCCTCACACAATCAGAAGAGGCGCTCCTGCCTACTTGTCAGACGATGCAGTAGGGGCGCCCCCCCATCCGATGTTCAGTGGTCCTGCAGGCGGTAGCGGTTACTGCTGGTCGGAGGCTCCTTGCTGTTTGAGGGCCTGGTAGCGGTTGGCAAGGGCATGGAACGCCTCCTTGGGTTCCC
Organism: Streptomyces sp. NPDC055140; assembly: GCF_053607285.1. Taxonomy (NCBI): domain Bacteria; kingdom Bacillati; phylum Actinomycetota; class Actinomycetes; order Kitasatosporales; family Streptomycetaceae; genus Streptomyces; species Streptomyces sp. NPDC055140. Next base: position 10,319 of record NZ_JBSGTG010000038.1, read on the forward strand.
AGTGCATGTCCGGGTAGGTACGCACGTCCGCGGGGTAGTCGCTGTGCTCGTCGAGGATCTTGACGATGCCGTAGGAAGCGAGGTCGGGGTCGGGTCCGGACAGACGGTGGGGAGTGCCGTAGCCGGCGAAGCTGAACCAGAAGACGGAGTCGACGCCTTCCTCCTCGAAGATGGGCATGAGGTCGTCGAGATAGCGGACCTGCTCGCTCCCGTCGCGCACCAGGTCCGGCTTTGGGGTGGCACCGTCCGGCTCCATGGCCACGTACCAGCCCGAGCCGCCGTAGTCGCCCGCCCCTCGGAAGGTACAGCAGCCGACCTCCATGATGGCGACCGGCTTGCCGTGGGCGAACTCCTTGCGCAGATCGTCGCGGTAGGTGGCGGCGTTACGCAGACCACGGAAGGCATCCAGACCGATGATGTCGAAAGGGCTCCAGTCCACGCCGTCCAAGGGGCACGAGGCGTAGCTGACCGGGCCGGCGAAGAGGGGGCGGACGGTGCGGACGACGTCACCGAGGAAGGCGTTGACCTTGTCGGGGATGGGCCGGAGTGCGGCTGCGCGGCCGGGGCCGGCCAGGACCGGGATGCGGTCGTTGAAGGTGTCGCCGGGCAGGTAACCGCGGGCGAACAGGCTCAGTTCGCAGCCGGTGACCAGAACGACGTCAGCGCCGTCTTGACGCAGCCGTTCGGCTCGCTCTGCACAGTCGGCGAAGTACGGAAGCATCTGTTCGTCGGTCATCTCGCAGGGAAACGGCGAGAACCAGACCTCCAGCCCGACAGCCGCCGCATGGCGCGCGGTGCTCTCGATCCGGTCCGGGTCGCCGCCCGTGATGCGGATCGCGGTGCAGTGCAGGTCCTCGGCAACGACCTGCATGTCCCGCGCGACGACATCGGCGTCGAAGAGCGGGCGGGAGGTGTCGCCGTTGGGAAAGGTGCCGGTGTCGTAGTGGATGCCTTTGCCTCGCACGCCTTGCACCTCCGGTAAGTATCCACGTGTCGCTTACGGTCCGATCGTCAAGTCTCCAGCGGCGTCAGAGTCAAGCCCGGATGGTGATCAGCCGTGTGTATCCGATCGCTGCCTGCGCGCCGACACCTCCGCCCTCCTCAGACGTTTCGCATGATGGGCAGGTCAAAGACGGCGCTCGCCGATATGTGACAGGACGGCACGCGAGTTCCCCACCCACGCGGTCACACGTCGCCGTGGGGATGGCGAAAGGAGGGGCGCGGGCAGTCGCGGAGCCGGTACGTCTAGGAGCTGTGCAGCCAGATCCGCAGCGGACCCACGGGCTCGAAGCCATGGCGGATGGCGACGGTCAGGTCGTCGCCCTGCTCGTAGCCGACTACGGCGAGGGTGGGGAACAGCCGATGCACCGCGCCCAGCACGCCCGGCCAGGCCCTGTCAGCGCCGCCATCCCGCGCGAATACATTGGAGATTCCGACCACGTGGCCGCTGCGGCTGGCCACCGCCCCGGCCACCACTCGGCCGCCGGCGAAGTGCCCGGCGAGCACGAAGACAGCCGGGTCGTCGAGCAGTTCGGGCCGGAAGAGGCCAGCGTTACCCTCTCCGTCGTCCCAGGCGAGGGCCCACGTTCGCAGCCTGTCCGGGGCGTCCACCACGTACCAGTCAAGATCCGGGGTAAGGGCGGGCGCACTCGGTGGGCGGTGTATCCACTGCGCCTCGAACAGCACCTCAAAGCCGGCCTCGGTCAAGTCGACGTCGGCGAAACTGTCCTTGACGGAGGCGCCGGGTGCCACCGTGTCGATCCGGGCCACCAGCGCAGCCCGGTCAGCACTCGGCACCAGCGTCACCGCGTCGGGGTAGTAGAGCGGCGTGCGAGCCGGAGCGGCCCATGCTTGGGGTCCGAACTCGCCGGCCAAGCCGTGCGATCGACCCATCGCTGCGCACCACTCGGCGTTGTTGCGGGCGGCGGCCCGGACCAGGAGCTGCTTCGGCGTAGTCACGAGTGCTGATCATGACGCGTCCGGCCCCGACCGGCGAACGGTTTATCGCCCCGCGCCGGACAGCTGCCTCCGAAGGCCGTCCCGGCGGCCAGCCGGCCCCAGGGGATACGTGACCGCAGCCCTGGGAAACTCCGTGACCGCCCGCATGGGTTCCTCACGTCAACCACCCGGGACTGAAAGTCCCGGGCTTGCGCAACGGGCGCCACTGGCTGTGGTGCTGCGTTTGCGTCCTGTCCCACGCCCGGTTTTCGGGGGTGGGTCTGGGGCGGTTGACTGCGCCCCGCGTCGCCACAACTCTTCCGCACGGTGACGGATGTTGCGGGAGCCGTTCCAGTCCGCGTGTGCAACGACACCGCAGGACCGGCATGCGAAACGGGCCTGGGATGCCCGGTTCGCCTTGTCGATGTGCCCACATGGGGCGCAGGTGCGGGAGGTGTACGCCGCATCGACGTGCACCACCGGCACCCCCGTCTTGCGGGCCTTGTACGTAATGAACGCTCCGAGCTGGGCAAAGGCCCAGGAGGAGTGGGTGGCCCGTTGGGGCTTGCGAAGCCGTACCCGTGCGTGGATGCCCGTGAGGTCTTCCAGGGCGATACCGCGACCGGTGCGTTCTGCCTCGGCCACCACATGCTTCGCGATCTTGTGGTTGATGTCCCGCGCCCGCCGCGCCTCCTTACGACGCCGCCTCTTCAACCGGCGTTTGGCGGACGGGGTGTTCTTGCGCTGGAGTTTCGTACGCAGGGTGCGTTCGCGCAGACGCCCGCGATTCAGCCGGCGTCCGGCCATGATCTGACCGTCCGAGGTGGTCGCGATGTTCACGATCCCCAGATCGATCCCCAGGAACTCCACCACGTTGGTGTTGAGTTCGGCCTCGGGGACCTCGCAGGTGGCGGTCAGGAACCACATGCCGTCGCGGTACAGCAGGTCGGACTCGCCCTTGCGGTACAGGGCCAGGCGGGCCAAATGCTCGGGGGCGGCGGTGAACGCCAGTTGCTTCATCCGGCCTGACAGCGTCCAGATCGACACCGTGCGCTCCGTGTACTGCCAGGACAGCATCCGGTCGTCATACGGCTGCGCACCCTCCGGCCGGAAAGCGATCGGTTTCTCGATGACCCGCCGGTAGCGCTTGGAGGTGGGCTTGCCGAGGTTTCCTGCCTTCAAGTTCGCCTTGAGCGTGGCGTAGGCATCGCAGGTCCTCTTGATGACGTGCTGGGCCGCCTGAGCGCCGAGCCCCCACCGGTCCTTGACCGCCGTATAGGTGTGCTCACGCAGGGCGAAGTTGCGCTTGATGTCCTTCTCGAACGCCACGGACGACACCCAGGTCGCGGCCTCATTACAGGCATGCAGGGATTCCTCAAGTGCCGCCGCCTGCACGGGCGTCGGCAGGAGTTTCACCTGCACGGTCAACTTCACGACCGTGACGCCACCCTGCCACCCGACGTACCGGCATTCGAACAGCGCACATTCCTCGCCAGGCGCTGCGGCCCGGTTTCTTGCGTGCGCTCCGCCCCCGTTGCCGCGGCGATGCTGCGCATCGCCACCACAGGATGCGATTCCTCCCGGGGGTGAACCCCCGGGGTTCCTCGCAAGAGAACGCTGAAATCCAGTTGCCGGCGTCGGGACACCAATTGTCATGGCCGTCACCCAGCAGCTCGCCCGCGTCCCGGCACAACCCTTGCGGCGCCAAACTCCTCGGCCAGTAGCCCCCCGACCACGCCCCCGTAGCAGCGGGGGCGTTCCCATGCCGGTGTGCAGAAGCTGGCACCCCGTGGCGCGCCGCGACGGGACAACCCCTTGGAGACACCGACCTCGGGGCGCCCGCGGCGACCGCACGACACAGCAACGGCTCGCTCTCAAGGACCATCCCCCCTCAACATGCAGATGCCTACCGGAAGATGAGCAGCAGAGCCCCCCTGCTATGGTGCGCCGATGTCATCGATCAAGCAGTTCCAAGTCACCTTCGACTGCACGGAACCTGAGCGCGTCGCTCGTTTCTGGTGCGAGGTGTTGGGGTACGTCGCACCGTCGCCACCGAAGGGGTTTGACACTTGGGACGAGTTCAATCGCTCGCGGCCTCCTGAGGATCAGGGGTCATGGTTCGCCTGCAGCGATCCCACAGGTGTCGGCCCGCGACTGTTCTTTCAGCGCGTCCCCGAGGGCAAGGTCGTCAAGAATCGGGTGCATCTTGACGTGCGCGTCGGCACCGGGCTCGTGGGGGAAGAGCGCCTCGCCGCACTCGAGGCCGAGTGCGCACGCCTCATCCCGCTCGGCGCGGTACGCGTGCGGCTGTTGCTTGACGACAACGACTCGTGCATCGTCATGCAGGACATCGAGGGCAACGAGTTCTGTCTCGACTGAGATCCCTCCGAGACGGCACGGTGGGGAGCCACCTCCATCGGACCTTCCTCGAAGGTGGGCCCGTATGGGGCCGGAGTTAGCCCGCGAGGGCGAGGTTGTGAAGCCGGGCGATGCCGAGCATCGCGGTGTGACCGTGGCAGAGCCTGCTCGCCCGCCTGGCGGAGGTCGTGCAGGAGGTGAGGGCCTGGGCCGCTCGCGTGGCGGCTTCACCAGCGGATTCCACCTGAGCGCGGACGGCCGCTGCCGCCCGCTGTCCCTGCTGGTCACCGCAGGCGAGCAGGCAGACTGTGGTGACGATCAGGGAGAGCGGGCACATGACCGCCAGGGCAAGTCCTGGCCGCGCAGCCCCGGCCTGCCCAAGGAACGCCTCGTACGCCTGCACTGGGAGACCGCCCGCGCCTACGCCCAGTGGAACCGCTGGGGCCATTGCCTGACCGAACTGCTGGCCATCGAACGCGTCGCCCCGCAGGAAGTACGCCGTCCCGCAGTACGGGAGGTGGCCCGCACCATGCTGTGCAGTCCCGCACCCGCCCGCGGCGCGAAAGGGTTCGCCTCCCGCATCAATGCAGCCTGACTGCGGGCCGAGTGTCCACTACTTCGGTGCCTGGAAGCCCCCGATCTGCTGCTCGAGCAGTTCGGCCAGCCGCAGCGGGGTGCGGTCCTCGAACATCGGACCGATGAGCTGCACTCCCACCGGCAGACCTTCCGGAGATCTGCCCGCCGGTATGGCGGTGGCCGGCAGACCGGGCATGGTGGCCACGCCGGCCCAGACGAGCTGGTCGAAGTACGGGTACCCGACGCCGTCGATGTCGATCCTGCGTTCTCTCAGATCAGGGTTGTGGTCGTGCGGGAACGCGGGAGTGGGCGTGATGGGGCACACCACGGCGTCGAACTCGGCGAAGAGCTGCCGCCAGCCGTGGCGGTGGAGCTCGCGCCGGCTGTTCGCCTCGATCCAGTCGTGGTGGCTGAACGCCATGCCGCGCAGACGCGCCGCATCGAGGCTCTGGTCGTCCGCGCTCAGTCCGGTGGCGCGGGTCCGCAGCTGCTCGTACGCTTCGACGGGAAAGCGCGCAACGGAGCTCGAGAACAGCAACTGCGTGTAGAGCGTCGCGGCTTCGGTCAGATCGGGCAGCAGCGGACTGTGCCGTTCGACGCGGGCGCCGCCGTCGACGAGCGCGTCGGCCACACGGTTCACGCCCGCCCTCACGGCGGACCCGGTCGGAATGAGCGGATGCTCGTCGAGGACCAAGACCCGGAAGTCGCAGAGCCGCTCGTGGCGCGCGGGCGGCAGCGTCAAGTCGTGCGCCATGCCGAGCGTCAGCGGGTCCGGTCCGGCCATGACATCGAGCAGGAGCATGAGATCGCGGGCACTGCGCGCCATCGGACCGACGACGGCGAGGTCAAGGTCGGCCGGCAATGCCGGCGCGTGGGGCAGGACCATACCGCGGGTCGCCGCCAGCCCGAGCGTCGGCTTGTGCGCGTAGACACCACAGAAATGAGCGGGTGTGCGCAACGAACCGGCGATGTCGGAGCCGATGGACAGTACGCCGAAACCGGACGCCAGGGCCGCCGCCGAGCCACCGGAGGATCCACCCGGCGTGCGACCGTGATCCCACGGGTTGTTGGTGGTGCCGTAGATCTCGTTGAAGCTCTGCACATCTTGCAGCCCCAAAGGCACATTGGTCTTACCGAGAACCACCGCGCCTGCGTCCTTGAGCCGCGACACCTGCACCGCATCCTCGACCGGCACGAAGTCCCGGTACGGCGACATGCCCCAAGTCGTGGGCAGCCCGGCGATGTTGAAGGACTCCTTGACCGTCACCGGAAGACCGAGCAACGGTCGGTCCTCACCGCGAGCGCGCGCCTGGTCGGCACCACGTGCGGCCGCCCGCGCACGGTCGAAATCCGGCACACAGACCGCGTTGGTCGCCTTGTCATCCCGCTCAATGCGAGCGATCGCCTCGTCAGTCAGCTCCGTCGAAGTCACTTCACCAGCACGCAAAGCAGCCAACAGATTCTCGGCCGTCCGAAAGTTCCACTCCATGAAATCGACCGTATCGACCGCTCGATAAGGCCACAAAATGCCGCTACGCGCAACGGTTCCGCGTCGGAGTGGCGGCGGCCAACGCCTACGCGACAGAGCGACACTGCTCACAGCCGCGGACCCCGATCTCGGATCAGACCGGACCGGACCGGCGAGGGCATGACGGCTGTCGTGTCTGTGAAGCTGGACCGCCCCGAGTCGGTCTGCGCCACGCTCGGACTGCTGGGCGGCGCAGCATTGCGCACCTGCGTCGAGGAGACCGTCCGCGAGCACCTGGCCACCTGGGCAGCTTGGGCACTGGGTGGAGGGACACCCAGAGCAGGCCGAGGCCGTCATCGGCAGGATCGTCCGGGGCGCCCCGCCGGAACTGAGCAGCGGCCCTCCCCGCCGGTTCCCGCGAACGGGACCGGCGTCGGCCGTCGCGTCCTACGGGCACCTTCAGCGCGATCCCTGGCCAGCCAGAACACTCAGGGGACACCCACAGCGCCTCAGTCACAACAGTCGTGACGTAACACGCCAGTTGGACACTGCGAGCATCGCAGCGGGCCGCAGGGCAGTGATGGTGCGGAAGTCCTTTGGACGCCGTTGTCCTGTGCCATGCGTGAGTCAGCTGCTGTTGCGACGGCCATACCAGTGCCGGTGCGCCGTTTCGCGTGGCCCGCGAGTCAACGCCGCAGCCCCGGAGGTCACGTCCGCGGGAGTGGTGTATTGACGGCCACTCGGTGATCTCGTTTTGAGGCTACGCGGTGAGTTCGGTGGGCAGGTCGGTCTCGCTGGTTTCTGACTCGATCGGGTGGAGGCGGGCCTTGGCCAGCAGATCGAGGCCCATGTATCGGCGGGCTTCGGTCCATTCGTCGTTCTGCTCGGCCAGCACCGCACCGACCAGCCGGATCAGGGCGGTGCGGTCGGGAAAGATCCCGACCACGTCGGTGCGGCGGCGGATCTCCTTGTTCAGGCGTTCTTGCGGGTTGTTGGACCAGATCTGCCGCCAGATCTCACGTGGGAATGCAGTGAACGCCAGGAGTTCGTGCTGGGCAGCGTCCAAGTGGGCGGCAGCCTTGGGGAACTTGGCCTCCAGTGCGTCCAGGACGTGCCGCATCTGGGCCTGGACCGCCTCCGTGTCGGGCTGTTCGAAGACGGTCCGCAGCAGGGTGGCCACCCAGGGCTGGGCCGATTTCGGAACCTGGCTCAGCAAATTTCGGGCGTAGTGGGTGCGGCACCTTTGCCATGACGAGCCGGGCAGGACCGCGCCGATCGCGGCGACGAGGCCGGTGTGTGCGTCGGAGATGACGAGTTGGACGCCGGACAGGCCGCGGGCGATCAGTGAGCGCAGGAAGGCGAGCCAGCCGGCGCCGTCCTCGCAGGTGGCGACGTCGATGCCGAGGATTTCGCGGTGCCCGTCGGCATTCACGCCGACCGCGATCAGTGCGTGGACGTTGATGATGCGGCCGCCCTCGCGGACCTTCTGGGTCAGTGCGTCGACCCAGACGAACGCGTATGGCCCGGCGTCGAGCGGCCGGTTGCGGAACGCGGCGACCTGCTCGTCCAGGTGCTTGGCCATCGCGCTGACCTGGGACTTGGACAGCTGGGTGACGCCGAGGGACTCGGCGAGTTTCTCGACCCTGCGGGTGGAGACGCCGAGCAGGTAGGCGGTGGCGACCACCGAGATGAGGGCCTGTTCGGCCCGCCGGCGTCGTTCGAGGAGCCAGTGCGGGAAGTAACTGCCTTGGCGCAGCTTGGGGATGGCCAGTTCGACGGTGCCGGCGCGGGTGTCCCACTCGCGTGGGCGGTAGCCGTTGCGGTGGTTGACGCGTTCGTCGCTGACCTGCCCGTATTCGGCGTTGCAGAGGGCGTCGGCCTCCGCGGACATGAGTGCGTCGGCGAACGTCTTGACCATTGCGCGCAGCAGATCCGGACTCGCCGCGGCGAGGTTGTCCTCGGCGAGGGCGTGCAGGGGCAGACTGTCTGGTGCGGTCATCGTGCTGATCTCCTTCGAGGCTTCGACACTTCGAAGATCAGCCGGTGGCCGTTCATCTATGCGGGCATCGGCCAGAAGCCGGAGCAAACCCCCGGATCAGGTCGAACCCGTACACCACTTCCCTGGACGCAACCGCCCCGGATCGAGGTACATGCAGACCACGGGTCCGATGCACCGTTCCGTCATCTGCATCAGTCGACGGCCTTCAAGTCACCCAGCGCGTCACCGAGGTCGAGCTCGGTACGGCCACGGGTCTGGAAGCCCTGTTTGAAAAGCTCTGCCGTACGTTGCTGTGTTGGCTTACTCCGAACGAGTTGCTGGAACAGGGCAGCATCTGCGCGCACATCGGCGGGAGTTGCCAGGCTGATGGCATTGATGGCCGATTTAGCCGCAATCAGCGCATCACGCGGGAAGTTCCCCATGCGCGCAGCAAGGTCGGCCACGAACTCGTCCAGGTCGGCGTCGGGCACCGCGCGGTTGATCCATCCGTAGCGTTCGGCGAGTTCGGCATCGAAGTCGGCCGACGTCAGCACGGCTTCGAGCGCTCGGCCCCGGCCCAGCAGACGGGTCAGATGCTGGATCGCTCCCGCGCCGGGCGGGGTGCCGATGCCTACTTCGGGCTGGCACAGGACAGCGTTCTCCCGGGAGGCGAAGCGCATGTCGCAGGCGAGGAGGAACTCGCTGCCCGCCCCCCGTGCCCGGCCACGCAGCTTGGCGATGGTGACGGCCGGGATCTCGCTGAGCCTGCGGAACAGCATCCCGAGTGAGGCGTCGCCCGGACCTCCGGCTTTCGCGGCTTCAGCGGTGTATTCGGGCACTTTGGTCAGGTCAACGTGCGGGAAGAAGAAGTCGGGATCCGCACTGTCGAAGACCACCACCCGTGCAGTCGCCGGTCGGGAAAGCTCCTCGAGCAGTGCGACCAGATCGCGCACGAGCTCGGGACCGATGAGGTTGATCGGCGGGGCGTTGAAGGTGGCGGACAGGACGTTGCCGTCCAACCTGGTGCTGATGGTGTCGTACGAGGCAGTCATGTCCTCTTCCTCTCGGTGCTCATCACGGCCCGGTGGCAATCGGAGGCTGTCAGGGCCGGCACTCCTCAAGTCGCAGCACGACCGATCCGGCAACCTCCTTCCAGCCGCTGCACACAGTCAGTCAACGGCCTCGACCCGACCCACTCGGGGCAGACATCCCTTCCACTCTCTCTCCGATCACCCACTCGCACCGCCCAGGAGCGTGATCCCCGCACGACGCTCGCCCGGGCGTACCACTGCTCCCTGACCGCCCGAGGGGCCAACTGAAGTACAAAGTGGCCAACCAACCTCGGCGTATCGCTCGGGTACGGCGGCTGGTGGGGCAAAGCACGAAAGTGCCTTCCTGACCTGGGACGATGAACCTTGCTGAGGGGTTCTGTCGGTCCAAGCGGAGGGGCACTTTCTACGTGCAGAGGATCGGGTTCCCTCCCAGGGTCCATGTCAGTGCCGATGGTTCGGAGGTGGTCGGTCAATCCGAGGCACGGTTACGGGCCGATCTTGCTGACGCCACCGGTCTGACTGCCGCGTACTCCACCGCGCTCAGGTCGCTTCGGCCGCGCGGGACCGGGCATGATCCGGGCCGGATCGCCACCGGTCTGGCGGTGATGCTCGCCAGCGGGGGCGAGGCCATCGCAGATCTGGCCGTACTGCGGGACCAGGCAGGGGTGTTCGGCCCCGTCGTCTCGGCACCGACCGCCTGGCGGCTACTCGACGACGTCGATCCGGACTTGCGCGAGCACGGGTTGAACCTGCGGTTCTCGGTCGGATACGCGGTCACCGAGCCGGTCCGTCGTGCAATCCGCTCACTGCCCGAAGCTCTCTGGCATCCCGCCTTGGACCAGAACGGGACACTGCGAGACGGCTCCGAAGTCGCCGAACTGACCGGCAAGGTCGACCTCGCCGGTCACCCGGCCGGCGTCAGGGCTCTTCCGGGCCCTCCTCGTCGACTTCGAACCAGACCGTCTTCCCCTCCGGTTCGGGGCGGATGTTCCACCGGTGGGCCAGCAGGTCGAGGAGGACGAGGCCGCGACCGGAGGAGGAGAGTTCCCCGGGGGCGCGCCGGTGCGGGACCTCGTCGCTGCGGTCGGTGACCTCCACGCGCAGTCGTCGCCGGCCTTGGGCAGCGCCGCTGATCTCGGCCCGAAGGACGGCGGCATGTTCGGTGTGGATCAGTACGTTCCCGAGGAGTTCGGAGACGAGCAGGAGGACCGTGTCGACCTGCTCGGGCCGCGCCCAGTCGTGGAGCAGGCCCTGGAATTCGATGCGTGCGTCGGAGAGTCCCTGGGCCTGATCCTGTTCGAGGGTGAAGCGCAGGTGCCGCCCGGTCCGATTCGCATGCACACCCGACGGGTCTCGGCGCAGGAGCAGCATCGCGATGTCGTCCTCCGTGAAGGAGGCGCCGGGCTGGTCGCCCGCCTGTGAGGGGGACGACGAGGCCACGACGGCGTTCAGAAGCCGGTCCGCCAAGCCGTCGAGGTCGTCAGGACCACCCGGAGCGAGCGCATTGCGCACACGGAGCCAGCCGGAGTACATGTCGTGGCCGCCGGACTCGATGAGACCGTCGGTGCAGAGCATGAGGATCTCGTTCTCGCGCAGGGAGACGACGCTGACCGGGTAGTCGTCCTCCCCGAGGTCGAGCCCGAGGGGCAGTCCACCCCGCACGTGCTTGAGCAGACAGGTGCCGTCCGGCAGACGCAGCACGGGATGCGGGTGCCCGGCCCGGGCGATGCGCAAGATACCGGTGGCGGGGTCGGCCTCCAGGTAGATGCAGGTGGCGAAGCGGCCTTCGCCCAGTGACGTCAGGAAGCGGGACGCGCGTACCAGGACTGCGTCCGGGCCGTGGCCCTCGGCGGCGTAGGCGTGGATGGCCGTGCGCAGTTGCGACATCAGCCCGGCGGCCTGCACATCGTGGCCCTGGACATCGCCGATCACCACACCGAGGCGCCCGCTGGGCAGGAGAATGCTGTCGAACCAGTCACCGCCGACCATGAGCCCCCCGCCGGTGGGCACGTACCGGGCGGCGACCGTGAGGCCGTCGACACCGGGGTCGATCCGGCTCATGCTGCTGCGCAGCCCCTGGGAGAGCGCGCGGTCCGCCTGGCCGTCGTACGACTGCTCGATGCTCTGGCTGAGCAAGCGGGCCATGCTCACCAGCAAGGGGCCCAGACCGTCGGTCATCCGTACCGGAGCGTCGAAGGCCGCCATCCATACGCCGGTGAGCTGGCTGTACGTCGTCAGGGGCAGGAAGGCCCAGGCCTGACACCCCCTCTGTCCGTCGAGCTGCCAGGCGGACGGGAAGCGATCGCGATACTCCTGCGGGGAGGCCAGGAAGACGGGGCGTCCGGTCCGGGCCACCTGCGCGGCCGGATGAATCGTGCCGAGAGGCAGCCGAAGCGCGTCGCCCTCGCCGTCGCGGAAGCCGACCCGGCCCACGCACTTCAGGAATTCGCGGTCCGACCGGAACACCGCCTGACCGCACAGCGGCAGGCTGGCGTCGGCCAGCTGGGAGATCAAGGTGAGCGCCTCCCCCAGGGACGTGGCCCGCGCCAGGGCGTGCCCCGTCACGAGCAGGTCGGCTCCGCGGTGGCGCATCCGCTCGGACACCTCGCCTGATCCGCCGACGGTCGGGCCCGCCAAACGGTTGAGAGTCGCGACCTGGCGCATCTCGACTTCGTACTCCTCGGAATTGCCGTGCTCGCGCCCGCCACCCACCTGCGGCACTCCCGTCTACTCGGCGCACTCTGCCCTTCCCGCTCCCCCCATGTTCCGTCGATCAGCCCTACCTCGCCTGCTCACTCACGTCCCGGAGCCCTGCGACCTCCCGATCCGCGTGGAACGCATTGACGGATGCGAAGCGACGGGACGAAGGTCGACAGGCATGACTTCGACCTCGATATTGAGGTTCAGCGAGATCCTTGCGAGGAACCCCCGGCGTTTACGCCTGGGAGGAATCGCATCGTGTGATGGTGACGCGGAGCGTCGCAGCGTCGCAGCGTCCAGGGGTCCGGGCGCGGAGCGCGCGCTGGGCTGTCCGGCGGAGCCGGTGAGTGCTCTCGTGGTCTCAGTCGGGGCGTTTCTGGTTCTCGATGTACTGCTTGAGCACGGAGAGCGGGGCTCCGCCGACGGAGGCGGCGAAGTAGGAGGGGGCCAGAAGTGATCGCCCCACGGGTACCTGCGTATAAGGAGTCGCGGCGATCGAAGGACATCAACCACAAGATCGCGAAGTGTGTGGTGGCCGAGGCAGAACGCACCGGTCGCGGAATCGCCCTCGAAGAACTGACGGGCATCCGCGAGCGGGTACGGCTTCGCAAGCCCCAACGGGCCACCCACTCCAGCTGGTCGTTTGCCCAGCTCGGCCAGTTCATCGCGTACCAGGCCCGCAGGGTTGGGGTGCCGGTGGTGTACGTCGATCCGGCGTACACCTCGCGCACCTGCGCCGAGTGCGGCCACGCAGACAGAGCGAACCGGGTCTCTCAGGCCTGGTTCGCGTGCCGGTCCTGCGGATTCGTTGATCACGCAGACCGGAACGGCTCCCGCAACATCCGTGCACGCGCAGAAGAGTTGTGGCGACGCGGGGCGCAGCCAACCGCCCCAGACCCACCCCCGGACCCCGGGCGTGGGACAGGACGCAAGCGCAGCACCACACCCAGTGGCCCCCGCTCTGCAAGCCCGTCGCTTTGGCGACGAGGTAGTTGACTCATGGCTGAGGTGAGTCGGCCCTCGGAAGCGGTCTGAGCCGCGGGGAAAGCGAGACCTCGAGGACATCGCCGTGCGCTCCTGTCCGCCCGGCACGGCGAGCCGGCAGCACTCTCTGCGCCATCCGGAGGACTACGGCGGGTCCTGGTCCTGCACGTCCGGACCACGGACCCGGACCCGGTCTCGGTCCCGCGAGCACCGCCCGACCCCTGCACTGACCTCCAGGGGACCGTGCGGGTGGATGCGGGCTCAACGCCGGCCACCTCGTCTTCACGAACGGCCCCAACCACCGAACCGACAAGCCGCCGTGAAACGACGGGCCGTTCGACCTGCAGACGTCGTCGTCGAAGCGGCGGCGGAGCGGCTCAGGGCTGACGGCGCGCGAGGATGATCCCTCCCAGCTTGCTCTCGGCGGAGGTGAGAGTCTTGTGCGCCTCGACGGCGAAGCCGGCTTCGTCGAGCCACTCGATCATCTGGTCATGCTGCCGACGATGGACATAGACCTTCATCGGGTGCCCGCCATACCCCTCGGTCTTCATCTTCGACTCGTCGCCGACATGGAAGCTGAGCAGGAGCGGCCCACCGGTCCGAAGCACTCGACGGAAGTGCGTGAGAACCGAGCTGATGTCGTCGTCAGGAATGTGGATCAGTGAGTACCAGGCGACGAGGCCAGTCACCGAGGCGTCGGCCAGGGTGAGGTCCGTCATCGAGCCGAGATCGAACCGCACACCGGGGTGATCAGCACGGGCCACATCGATCATTCCCGGTGACAGATCGATGCCGAAGGCATCCAGGCCCAGCTTCCGCAGGTGGCCCGTGATCCTGCCCGTCCCGCACCCCACATCCACGACCGGCCCGCCGCCTTGGGCACGCACCAGCTCGGCGAACACAGCCAAGACCGCGCGCTCTTCCGGTGTTTCGTCCAAGAGGTGACGTGTCAGCTCTGCGTAACTCGCAGCCACGGTGTCATAAGACGTCCGCGTATCCGCCAGCCAGTCATCTGTGTTCGGTCCCGGTTCCACCGACCGAACACTACCCAAGTCAACAAGCGGCGTGACGGGTCGGGACATCTACACCTGGGGCACGATCACGATCACCTGGCTCAAGCACTCGATCGAAGTGCTGGGGGAGCACAAGTCGCCATCAACGGCGAGTTGCCGGGGAACCACTACCGACAGCGCAGGCTACGCCTTCCGCGCGTCGGCGATCCTGTCCAGTTCGCGCATCGCTTCGGCGTGGGCACTCATGCGCCTGCTCAGACTGCCGCTCGTGAACAGTGCCACGCCGGCGGCGGACACCGGCATGGACAACCCGAGCACGGCCAGAGCCTCGGGCCAGTCGCGTTCGTCCTGACACCAATCACCGTTCTGCAGGCCCTCGTTGGCTGTACCGCGCTCCGTCAACAACCGTGCTTCGCATTCGCTGGGATAACGGTCGCCCGACTCCTCATCGACCTGGTACGGAAGGAAGAGCAACACGGCACACCATGTCCACAGAAGCGCCGCCAAGGCCAACAGGCCGACACCCCAGGCGCGTATCCGACTGGCCCGGTCGCGGAAGTCAAGGTCGTACTCACGTGATCGCTTGGCGGACGAACCTAGCAGCAGCTTCTCGCTGATCCTGACGCTTGTTGCGGTTGTGACCTGCGCTGCCTTCCCCGCCGGCAGTCACTTGACGGATAGTCAGCTGATTGCCGGCGGAGACACTGCGTTGATGCTTCGGGGGTACCTGCTCGTTGGTCGCCCCGGAAGCCGGGGCTACGGACGGAGCACGATCTTGCCGTGGGTGTGCCCGCGCTCCAGCTCACGGAACGCGTCTCGCACCCGCTCCAGCGGGTAGGTGCGGGCGATCGGCACCTCCAACTCCCCGCACGCTGCCAGCCGGGCCAGCTCGCCGAGCACGACCGCGCATGCCGCCGAGCCTTCTCCGTAGGTCCGCGCACCGACCCTGGCCGCAGCCTGCCAATCGCGGATCGTGTTGATCCGCTCGGGCCGCACGCCCAACTCCACTGCCAGCTCCACGTAGCCGTCGCCGAACGTGTCGATGAACGCGTCGACGTTCCCGCCGGCGGCCTGCCGGATCCGCTCGGCCGCGCCTTCCCCGTACTCGACCGGGACGACACCACGGTCCTTCAGCCACGCATGGTTCCGCTCGCTCGCCAGCCCGATCACCGTGGCTCCGCGCCGCCGCGCGAGTTGCACGGCGAGCGACCCGACGCCGCCCGCCGCACCGGACACCACCACCGTGTCGGCCGGGCCGGGGTCCACCGCGAACACGGTGGCGTATGCGGTCGTGCCGGCCACGTACAACGACCCGGCCACGTCCCAGGACAGCCCCTCCGGACGGGAGACCACGTTCACGTCGTCGACCACGACGAACTCCGCGTGGCTCGCTCTGTCATGGGTGAAGCCCAGGACCACATCGCCCACCGCGAAGCCGCGCACCTGCGCGCCGAGCTCCACCACGACGCCGGCCAGGTCGCTGCCCTGCCCGGAGGGGAACGTAGCCGGCCAGCGTTCGTGCCGCGCGCCCTTGCGGATCATCACCTCTCCGGGCTGGATCCCGGCCGCGCGGACCTCGACCAGCACCTGCCCGGGGCCGGGCGCCGGACGCTCCACCTCATCCACCCGCAGCACATCGATCTCGCCGTACTCGTGGAACCGCACTGCCTTCATGACGTGATCACCGCCTTTCGTCGTTCGGATAGGCCTTGGACGGCCACGCGCCGGCTGCCACACGTCGACCGTGCCATCGCCTTCAACGACTCAGGAACGGAGCTGTCTTCCCGGAAGTGCGGAACGTGCGAGTTCTCCATGGCCGCCGACACCAGACGTCGAGCGGACGATCAAAAGGATCAAGACCTTCCGGTCCGTGGCCGCTGGGTAAGACAGCCGGGCCTACGTCTTCCGCGACGCCGTTTCACCGTCGCCGCGATCCGGCTCTGGCTCTGACTCGGTCCGTGATCCGCCGGACAGGACCTGGCGGTGAGGCGCTCGAAAACCAGTGGAACAGCGCCGCTGTGCACCATTACCGTGCTGCCGGACCAAGTCGCCCAGGCAAGGACGTCCCGTTGTACACCGTGTGAGACCTCCCGAGTGCTGATTCGTCGCGCGTCGCGCTTATCGCGCCGCGCTGCCTTTTGCTGCGGACTTCTCACTGAAACCGGTGTACTTCTGTGCTCAATAACTGGGTTGTCATGCCCACCTGCCTGCCGCTCGTTCTCCGCCGTTGCCACACGTGCGCGTCCGAGCGCTTCCGGGCAAACGGTAAATTCCGCGTCAACGCAAACCACAAGCTCCTCGACGCCTGGCTCCTCGTGCTCTGTACCGGCTGCGGAGAAACGACAAAGCTCTCGGTCCTGGAGCGGATGAATGTGCGCTCCGTACGGCCTGAGCTGCTGGACCGGCTGCATGACAACGACCCTGGCCTGGCGGCTGAGTTGCTCCAGGATCCGCTCGTGCGGCGCCGTAATCGCATAGCCCTCGACTGGGACAACGCCTGGCGCCTCGACACCGGCGGATCGGATCACCTGGACCGCGAGGTGATCGACGTCTCGGTGCGCTTTGCGGCGCGGATCCCTGTCCGACCGGTGCGACTGATCGCTGAAGGTTGCGGTCTTGCGCGAGCCGAGGTCGAGAGACTGATCGCGGAGGGGAAGCTCGTTTCGGCAGTCCGGCTGAGCAGCAAACTCTCCGGCGACTTCACCTTCACGCTCAAACGCTGAGCCCTCCTCAAGACCAGGGCCTGTCCGGCAAGATGCGCCGGACAGGCCCTGGTCGACCCGGCCTTCCCCCATCGGGCTGATGGCAGCGCGGCAAGCGCTCAGGGCGCCCACTGAAGTGCTCAGGTGCCAACTGACGCGCCAAGTCTCAAACTCTGTGACTGTGCAGGTCAGTTGACGATGCTGTACTGGGCGTCGATCTCCATGATGAGGCTGTCACCGCAGGGGCTGAGACGTCGTTCAGGAGACGTGGAAGGGGAAGCGCGGGGCGAGTTCGCACGTGAGCCCCGTCGACTACTTCTCGACGGAGTCGGGGCGCCGTCGTCGTCCCGTGGCACGGCTGGGCGCCCTGTACCAGACGGCCAGCGCGCCCAGAGCCAGCCCGATTCCGATGGATCCCCACACGGCTGGGTTCTCCTCCACCCACATGCGTCGGTCGCCCGCCATGGCAATGGAGCCGGCGAGGCGGCCGTTGCGCCCAGGTATCAGGCAGACCAGCGCAAGGAACGCCACGAAGCCGAGAGCTGCCGCGCCGATGCAGCGAACCCACTGTCGCCGCCCCAGCGCGGCCCAGGTCAGTGCCCAACAACAGAAAATGCCGCTGCCGCAAAACGCGCCGAAGGCGAAGCCGGCGCCCGGCCCCAGACCGGCCACCCACCGCCACAGGTGATCCCCCACGACGACCGAGGCGGCGGCACCGAGAACGACGATCCAAGCCAGCGCCGGGGCGTGGCGCTCGCCCACCTTGTCCATGAAGGACATGGCGGCCAGGCTACGGCACGGGGTGCCGGCCTCTCCAGCCCCACGAGTGGGGACAATTCCGCTGTTCACAGGGGTGGGAACAGTGTGGTGACGCGCTGCGCTTCCTCAACACTGGCCGAATTCACCGGTGTTGCGGGTAAGCGCGAGGACCGGCCACGCAACCAGGCGCAGCCAGGCCGCCGCGAGTGCGGCGTGACCGGCCGACCAGCCGGCGTCGGGTGCACGCCGTCCGCGGCCCAGTACTCCGGTCCGGTCGTCGCGGTGAGCCATTGCCCTCATCACCTGCCTCATCACCCACCGACACGTCCAACGCCCCTGTCAGACCTCTTGGCGGGGGCATGCGGCGGTGGTCCGCCTCGGTGGGTGGGCTCGACGTCAGTCGTCGATCGCCTGGTAGAGCGCGGTCCAGAAGTCGAGCATGAGATGCACCGGATCCGGCACGGACGCTCCGACCTGGGTGAGGAGGATCCCGGTGAGCCGGTTGACCGGGTCGGCGTAGGTCGAGGCGCCGCTTCCGCCGTCCCAGCCGAACTGGCCGATGGGCGCATAGTCACCGCGGTAGGTGCGCACCGCCATCCCGAAGCCCCAGCCGCCGTGCTGCCCCTGACCGTGGGACACATGCACGTTGTCGACGGCCAACTTGTGCCGGGCGGCGTGCTGTTCGGGCGAGAGCCGGTTGGTGGTCATCAGCTCGACGGCGGGCCGGGACAGGATCCGCTCTCCCCCGTGCATCCCGTGGTTCAGCAGCATGCGGAAGTAGGCGTGGTAGTCGTCGGCGGTGGAGTTCAGTCCACCGCCGCCGCCCTGAAACGCCGGAGGCGTGCTGTGGCGCCCCGTCGCCGCCTCGTCCCACACCTGGAACTCTCCGGTCACCGGGTCGGGGGCGTACAGGGGCGGCAGCCGGTCGAGCTGGTCCGCGGGCACGTGGAAGCCGGTGTCCTTCATGCCCAGCGGCTCGAAGATCCGCTCGCGCAGGAACGACTCGAACGACTGGCCCGTGACCCTGGAGACGAGCACGCCGACCAGGTCGCTGCTGATCTGGTACTGCCAGCGCTCTCCGGGCTGGTGCATCAGCGGAAGCGTGCCCAGGCGACGCATCCACTCGTCCTGCTCGGGCATCGGCTCCGGCAGATTGGGGGTGATCCCCTGCTCGAAGACCGCGTTCATGATCGGAGTGCCCAGCACCGTCATATCCATGCCGAGCCCGAACGTGGAGGTCAGCACGTCCCGTACGGTGATCGGCCGCCGCGCCGGCACTGTCTCGTCCAGCAGGCCGTCGAGCCGTTTCAGCACCTGTCGGTCGGCCAGCTCCGGCAGCCAGCGCTCCACCGGATCGTCGAGGCGCAGCCTGCACTCGTCGAGCAGGACCATCGCCGCCGCGATCGAGACCGGCTTGGACGTCGAGGCCATCCGGAAGATCGTGTCGCGGCGCATCGGAGCGCCGCCGTCGTGACGCATCGTCCCGATCGTTTCGACATGCGTCTCGTCACCCTTGCTGAAGAGGGCGACCGCCCCGGGAATCTTCCCTGAGTCGACATGCCGGGCCAGCACGTCGTGCACCCTGTGCAAGCCTGCCTTGGAGAAGCCGCTGTTGGACATGGTGGTGTGCTCCTTTGACTGAGAATGAGAGAGCGGATGGTCAGCAGCCGAGCCGGTCGGCGATCACATCCAGCACCTGCCGCAGATCGCGTGCCATGCGGACCCGGAGCCCGATCTCGGCGATCCCGGCGGCGAATCCCGGATGGCCGGGAAGAACCCGGTGGACGCGATGGGTCACCCTGGTGCCTGCGGGACAGGCGGTGGCGGCGTGCACCCCGGCGTACCAGCTCTGCACCGCCACCCTGGACCGGTCCCGGTCCACCTGGATCTCCAGCGGCTCCACCGGCCCGGCGAACTCGGCGTGGTAGGCGCCGGCACCGGACCCGGCCACGACGGTCATCGCCCCCTGCCGAGCCGCCGAAGCGCGGGCCAGCAGCAGCAGGTTGTCATCGCCCACCCGCCCTTCGGCTACGGCGAGCAGGAGCTCGGCGACCGCGGCGACGGGCGCGCCGAGCGTCCCGTCGACCTCCCACCGGACGGGCAGCGCATCCAGCTCGGTGAGCAGGGAAGGCGTCGTATGCATGGCCAAGAGCCTTGATCCTGCGCCCTGTTCAAGGCAAGCCCTGTCACGTCATACGGGACGCGGGACATCCCCCGACACTCGGCTGACCTGCACTGCCACGCCGACGGTCGACCGTTGCACGGTGTCCCGGGACGGAACGGAACGCCCTCGCACCACCCGGGCCGGGCTCAGGACCCCGTGGACGCACCGAGCGCGTGCCCACGCAGCAGGCGGATGTTCGCGCGGGCTTCGTCGGCGAGAGTGGGAATGCCCAACTTGACGGCAAGCCCGAGGGCGCGGTCGAGGTGCCGCTCCGCCGCAACGGGGTCACCTGCCAGCCGGCATGTCTCGCCGTACGAGGTCAGCACACCTATGGCGTACTGCTGCTCCCCGGTCGCCTCGATGATGCGGAGCGCCTCCGCGTGCATGGCCAGCGCCTCTGTGCCCCGACCGAGACGCCGAGTGGCCACGGCGGCGTTGGCCAGGCTGACCGCCTCGAAGATCTGGTGACCGGTCGCCCGGCTGTGCGCCACCGCCTGCTGTGACAGTTCCAACGCGCCCTGGACGTCGCCGAGCCCGAGCGCGGCACCAGCCAGCTGGTCCAGACACATGCGTTCGAGTTGCAGGTCGCCGCGCGCTCGCGCGATCCCGATCACGGACAGGACGGCCTCCCGTGCCTGCTCATAGCGTCCGTGCCGGACCAGCACCAGGCCCACGCGCGCCTTCGCCAGCATCCGGTAGACGTCGAAGTCCGCACCCTCCGGAAAGATCACGGACGACTGGCGCAACAGCCCGATGGCGCCCTCGTAGTCACCTTCCTTCATGCGCAGCTCCGCCAGTTGCTGCAGCACCTCGAACTCGACATGCAGATCGCCGCCTTCCGCCAGCAACACCCGCACCGCCTCGAACTCCGGCAGGGCTTCCGCCGGCCGGCCGCCGCGCTGCCGGGCCACACCGCGGTGGAACCGCAACCAGACCAGTGACCGGCGGTCACTCAGTCGTTCCGCTTCGGACAGAGCGGTATCGATCATGTGCTCCCACCGGTCGAGACCACCACGCCGCATGAAGTAGACGTCCGCGACCTGCGCGAGCCCGATCACGGAGGTGCCCAGCCGCAGCTCGGTGGCCTGGGCGAACACCGCCTCGATGTTGGGCCATTCGCGATCCAGCCAGGCGAGCGCGTCTGTCGCGCTGTCCATCTCGGGGACGAGTTCGGGCGGGTGGGTGATCGTGAGCGGCAGCGGTGCGGTCTCGTGCAGGAGTGCCCGGTCCGCCGCGAGCACGCCGCTCAGGTAGTAGTCGGCCAGCCTGGCGATCGCCTCCGCGTCGTCGGGCTCGGCGTCGTCCGAACGAGCCGCCTGCCGTAGCAGGTCGTGGAGCCGGTAGCGGTTCGCGGTCGGCTCCTGGATCAGATGGGCGTCGACCAACTCCTCCAACAACCCCCGGGCGTTGCTCCACGGGATGCCGGCCAGCGCGGCAGCGCCGTACACGCAGAGGTCGGTCCCCGAAGCCCGGCCCAGGAGCCGGAACATGCGGCGCTGGGCCGGGTCGAGCTGCCGCAGCGACATCTCGAACACGTCCGACACCGCCAGCTCGCCCTCGCGCAGCCGTTCCACCAGGGTGTCGAGCGTCCACGCGGGCCGATGCCGCAGCCGCGCGGCGGCCACCCGGATGGCCAGCGGCAGGTTCCCGCAACGGCGCAGCACCTCGCCGACATCACCAGGACGAGTCCCGCCCGCGGATTCGACGAACAGCGCCGCCGCCTCGTCGGTCGGCAGGACGTCCAGCGTGATCGGCAGGGCGCCGTCCAACTGCACCATCCGCCGACGGCTGGTGATCACCACGAAGCTCCGGCCGGCACCGGGGAGCAGATCCCGCACGTGATCAGCGTCAGCGGCATTGTCCAGCAGCACGATCGCGTGCCGCGTCGCCAGCTCCGACCGCCACAGCGCGGCCCGCTCGGCGACCCCGTCGGGAATCCTGCCGGGCGGCAACCCAAGCGCGGCCAGCAGCACACGCAGCGCCTCCGCCGGCCCGACCGGCTCCCGGCCCGGAGTGAATCCGTGCAGGTCCAGATAGAGCTGACCACCGGGGAAGTCGGCGGTCAGCCGATGCGCGGCGTGTACGGCCAACGCTGACTTGCCCACCCCGCCCATACCATCGATCGCCACCACCGACGTGCTCCGCGCGGCGCCGAGGAGAGCGTCCAACTCCGTCCGGCGCCCGGTGAAGGCGGTGATGTCGTGCGGCAGGTCATTGCGCACCGGCGCCGGGGCAGCCGTGCTGGTCCGGGGCCCGTCCTTGGCCCGCTCCCACACCTCGCGCAGTGTCCTGGGGTCATGACCGGCTGCCTTGCAGAGCGCCACCACCGTCGGCCAGGGCGGAACGGCCTGTCCGGAGAAGTAGCGCGACAGCGAGGAACTGCTGACGTGGACGTCGCGGGCGAGCTCGCGCAGACTCCGTCCGGTTACGTCACGCAGCTGCAGTAGCTGCCCCGCCAACTCCTCACTCACACTTGCCAGCCTTCCCCCAGGAATCACGCGCTGATACTAGATGGAGTGGGGTGAGGCGGTGTCTTGATTGCCTGTACCTGCACCTGTACCTGCGCGGGAACGCGTCCCCGCCGCAACCTCCTGCTCAAATGCCTTACGAACGCGGGCTGTTGCCCCCGATGGCACCTACGAGGGTGATCGCTTCTTTCACGGGGCGGAGGGGTGGCAGTTGAAGCGGAGATCCTTTTGCGGGCAGTGGTGACCACCGGAGTGGCCGCGGCAGCCGGCGCGGCCAAGGTGCGGTCAGCGGCCGCCGCTACCGGGATTCATTGGCAGTGCATCGGGCTTCAGGACTCTGCTGAGGAATGTGTGATTTGGGTGGTCAAGCCATCTACCGCCGCCAGGTTCGTGAGCTGGGCATCCACCCGCTCATCGCCCGGCGCGGCACCGAGCACGGAAGCGGCCTGGGCAAGAACCGCTGGGTCGTCGAAGCGGCCTTCGCACTTCTGCGCTGGTTCCGCCGGCTGCGTATCCGGTAGGAAATCCGCGCCGACATCCACCAGGCCTTCCTTACCCTCGGCCGCGCAATCATCTGCTGGCGGTGCCTCAAAAAATAGTGCTGATCTGAGCCCTCAGCCCGAACCGCCGACCAGTGCCTCGCCGAGCGGGGTGCGCCGGTAGAGCACCGACCGTCCGGACCGGGCGCGGACGAGCAGACCTGCGCCTCGCAGGATGGCGAGGTGGTCTCCTACCGCGCCGGGTGCCATGGCGAGGCTTCGGGCGAGGTGGCTGGTACTGGCCGGGGCGTCCAGTGCCACCAGCAGCCGCGCTCGGGCCCGGCCGACCAGAGCGGTCAGCGCGTCCGGTTGGGGGACGGTCTCCTGTTCGCCCCACAGGGCGGCGGTGCCGCGGGCAGGGTAAACCAAGGTCCTGGGCCAGGGGTCTTCCAGGTGGGCGGCGATATTCCCGACGAAGACCGAAGGGATCAGCAGTAGCCCGTCGCCGACGAGGCGGACTGTTCCGCCTCGGAAGAAGCCGATCTCGATACCGCCGGCGCGCCAGACGATGCCCGGGTGCAGGCTCTCGATGGTCGTGGCCCATCCCTGTTCGCCGATCACACCCACCCGGTGCACGACATCGCGCTCACAGATCGTGCGCAGTTGCGGCCAGTCCGGGGCGAGCAGCTCGTGCCACGCCTGGTCCATCGCCTCGGCGATCCTGGAGACGGCGTCCGTCGAGTCCAGCACTGCGCGTACGCGGGGATCACGGGCGGACGGGCCGGTCGCGGTGGTGGCGAATTCGTGGCGGGCCGCTTCCAGCGGTGTGGCCCGGATCATGGCCAGGTCGTCTGCCCAGGTCTGGTTGAGGCCGCGTGGGGGCGGAGCGACGAAGTTCGGTCCGGATTGCGGGGTCTGCAGGGCGAGGACGGCGTTCAGCTCGGTCTCGCGGCGAAGCCGTTCAAAGGCCGGCAGGAGCCGGGTGGCCCAGGCTCGCGGCAGCGGCCGGTCTTGGCCGGCGAGCGAGCGCAGCAGTAAGCAGAGGTCCATCGCGGGCGACAGTGCGAAGCGGCTGCGCAGCAGGTCCTCGACGGAGACTTCGAAGCGGAGCACCCTGCCAGGCTACCGCGGGCCGTCTGCTCCGATTCGTCCAGCGACGAATCATTGGTGCGTGGCGTGGGCGCACGGCGAGGGTGGGCGTCATGACCCCAACCGTCGGCCCCGCACAGGGCAACCACCGTGCCACCTACCGGGAGGTGCTGGCCGAGCCGCGATTCCGGCTGCTCTTCTCGACCCGCACCGTCGCGATCACTGCGGGCGCGCTGCGGATCACCACGTTCTCGGTGCTGGTCTTCGCGGCCAGCGGCTCCGCGCTGTTGAGTGCATTGGCCTTCGGCATCGGCTTTCTCCCGCAGTTGTTCGGCTCTCTGCTGCTGGGCTCACTGGCTGACCGACTGCCGCCCCGTGCGCTCATCGCCGGCGGCTACGCCTTGGAGTGCGCCGCCGCCCTGCTGCTCGCCCTGGTGCGGATGCCGATCGCGGCAAGCCTCAGTATCGTGGCGCTGGTTGCCCTCGCCACACCGGTGTTCAGCGGCGCGTCGAGTCGGCTGGTCGCGCAGTGGTTGGAGGGCGACGCCTATGTACTGGGCCGTTCACTGAACAACATCGCTGCCTCCGGCGCGCAATTGTTCGGTCTGGCGCTGGGAGGTGCGGCCGTCGCGGTCCTAGGCCCGCGCCGGGCGCTCGCGGTCAGCGCCGTCCTTTACCTCGGCTGCGCGCTCGCTGTCCGCATTCGGCTACCCCAGCTGCAGCTGGAGGAGTTCGGCGGCACACCCGGCAGCACTCGGGGCGATGGCGGGGCCGTCCGGGCAAGCCTGCACGGTGCTCGCCTGCTGCTGCGCGGACGCACGGTGCGACGGCTGATGCTGGCCCAGTGGCTACCGTCCGCGTTCGTAGCGGGGGCGGAAGGCCTGATCGTCGCCTACGCGGGAGGACGCCACTTCGCGCCCGGCTGGTACGCGGTGCTGATGGGCTGTCTGCCGGTCGGCATGCTCGTCGGTGACCTGCTGGTGGGCCGACTCCTACGGCCACTCACCCGGGAGCGACTGGTAGTCCCGTTGATTGCGCTGATGGGACTGCCGCTGGTCGGCTTTGCTGCCAAACCCGGAGTGGGCGTCTCGTCCTGTCTGCTGCTGCTCTGCGGCTTCGGATTCGCCTACGGTCTCGGCCTGCAACGGCCGTTCCTGGACGCCCTGCCGCAGGATGGCCAGGGCCAGGCCTTCGGTCTGCTCGGCTCCGGCAGCATGACGCTGCAGGGCGTCGGGCCGGCCTGCTTCGGCTCGGTGGCCGCAGGCATCGGAACAGGCGGCGCAATCGCCCTGGCAGGCGGAGCGGCGGCACTGACCGCCGGCTGGATTCTCAGCTGGCACTTGCCCACCTCCCCGGTCCCCGTCCCGAACTACTCAACGGGATCAGAGAACGGCACCGAACAGCATGCGTGTAGTTCTCCTGCGCAGTAACCGTCGCAGGTCGGGTCGGCCACGAGCCGTCACGCACCCCACCCCCACATCAAGGGACGCTGGTACCAGCTGGAAATCACCCGAACCGGGAACGACACCTGGACCCGGCTACATGGTCGACTCCACGACCAACACCTCGGCAACTACCGGAAGTTGGACCGTCTCCTGCTCGGCCGGGCAGCCTCATGCCGAGTGGCGTCGGCTTCGTCGAGTACTTCAAGTCGGTCGCCGACTGCGCCTCGAGCCCGTGCAGGCAGGCGGTGCGGGGTGCGCTTTCCCTATCCCGTGGACCCGGCACGGGCACGCACCAACACCAGCACGTACATCTACGGCCCGTACAAGGCGACCGCGGCGGCTCCCTCTCGGCCGACTCCTGGCAGATGTACCGGACAACGGCCCGAGCCCCGACCAGCCGCCGGGTAGGAAGGTGGAGCCGCAGTGTCGGTGTTGCGACTCCACCGCCTTGCCCGCCCATGAGCCCATTGAACGGCTCGGAGCATTCGTCTATGACCGTTTCGGATTTTCGCGACTCGGCACGGACGGCCCGCTCTTTGCTCTCAGACCATGATGAGCAGACGCGTATTCGGCTTGAGCTTTCTGTTCACCGAACGACTCTGCACGTACACCTCCAACTTGGGATTGTTCCCCGCCTTCACCGAGACTGTCCCCTGGATACCCGTACCGAACAGAAGACTGCGCGCCGCGTCGCCCGTATAGGCGCGGTCGGTGTCCTTCTCGACCACGATGACTTCTTTGTTCTGCTGAACCTGAGCCCGGGCGCCCAACTGGTAGTAACACGAACCACGTTCGTACGTAACTCCCGGATGCGAATCGACGAAGGGGCGAATCTCGATCTCCTTGTCGACCTTCAGAAGCCGGTACTTGTCGGCCGGAACGGGTTCGAGGTTCGCCCGCACCTCGTCGACCGATATGTCCTGCCCGACGGCGAACAGGTTCTTGGTGCCGCGCACCCCCTGCTCGCGACCCCGGAGGAAGCTGGTCGCGGCAGCGCGCACGGTGCCGATCGCCTCCTCGACACCCTTCTGGGAGTCCGCATCCCAGATGGCGATGTTTCCGGCCGGGAACCCGTAGTTCTGCGCGGTGCGCTTGGCCAGGGAGTTCGGAACGAGGATCGCGGAAGTCCAGTGCCCCGGAAGCCCGCCCATCGTCGCCGTGATCCTGTCGAGCCAAGGGCCAAGGATGGTCGGGTCGCCGTCGTGCCGCCTGTCGCCGCCGGAGGCGTTCTCCTCTCCGTCCGTCACCACGATCTGGAGAAAGCTGTGCTCACCGTATTCCTCCCAGATGTGGCCCAGGTCGTCCAGAGACTTCAAGGAAGCCTCGATGAGGGCCGTAGCCCCATTGTTGACCTGATACAGGCCCAGCATCGACGGCAGGTGTTTCACGTCCATGTCCCAGACGAGATTCTCCACCCGGTGGTCGAAGGAGTAGAGGCTGATCCGGGTCTCATGTCCGAGGCTGTCCGATTCGGCCTTCAGGCCGGCCACGAACTCGTCCACAACGCGGATGAGTTGATTCTGGTGCGGACGCATGGAACCCGAACAATCCACGACCAGCGCGACGTGGTTCACCTTGTGCTTGATCTTGTTTGCGGACATGTTTCTGCTCCCCCTCCGAGGCTCCCCAAGTGATGTATTCACTCTATGCGGAGGCACTGACAATGGCGTTTGACGCCCGATCACCTGCCCGCATCAGGTGCCTGCATCAGGTGCTTTGCCCGGCCGCGCCTGGTAGCGGCTCACCGCCGCGGCGCGCTCCGCCACAGCGGTGGAGACCTCCGGCGCCGAACCGATACCCGCCGACGACCGCGAAGGCGGACCGGGTTCGTCGTGCACTCACTGTCGTCCTTGGATGCCGCTTCTTATGGCAAGTTCCTGAAAACTGAGCTGTGCAGAGATACTCCTGTGGTGCTGTTGACATGGATCGCCGAGGTGGCGGACGAACCCCTGGTGCTGGAACCGGATGACCGGCAGGTGGAATGGGAGACCAACACCTGGCGGCTCGGTGCGGAGGACGAAGACAGGATGTCGTTGTCCGTCCCCGAGGTGGTCGCCGCCTTCCAGCAGACTGCTTCCGTCATCCGGTCCCGCATTCGCGAGCTGGACTTTCACGGGGTGGCGACGTTCTACGTGTGGCACGACGAACAGGCCGGGCAGCTCCGGTGCTCAACTGGATCGGTGCCCCCGAATGAGTTGCCGTTCGGCGGCTCCTACGTGCGTTCCGGTGATCTCGGACTGGTCATCGAGGGATTCCTCACCGACCGTCAGCCGGGCGTCATCACCTGGTCGAATCTGGATGACGGGCAGAACTGCGCGGAACAGGACGCGGCCGGGCAAGAGGTCATCCCCTTCCCCGTCTGGGTCACCAGTGTCGGAACCGCCTCACGCTGACCGCTGCCGCCCGGCCGCACAGACGAGGCGACGGTGACCGGATGAGAGCGACGGCAACGGCCGCGAACGCAAGGAAAGTGCCCGGCCTTGCGCTCGTAGCGGCGATGCGGGCGGCGAGGCCGCGCTCGCCGTAGACGAGCGGCCGCAATGTCGTGCCGTCGGCCGTGGGCCGTCGGCTGCGGCGGCGAGCTCCCTCCAGCCGTCGTCGGCGAGCAGGCTGCCCGGGTCTCGGTTGCCGGTCTCGACGGCACTGTCGCTGTCGCCGGCGATGCGTGCGGCAGCGGTGGTTCCGGCCGTGCGCATGGTGGCGAGCTTCATCGGGAGACGAAGGCGGAGACGCAGACGCGGACCGGCCTTTCGATGACCGGTCGACTGCCGGAAGGCATGAAGTGAGGGGGCTTCTCGCCATCTGTCAGTGGCCCTTGAAAGCCTCCTCCAGCCACCAGGACGGGTGCTCGGCGGTGACCTTGGCATCGATGAGCAGGGGTGTGGAGCGGGTCCCGGTGACCCAGTCCCGGACGGGTTCGAGGTCGGCGAGAGTGCGGACGGTGACCGCTTCGAAGCCGTAGCCCCGGGCGATGGCGGCGATGTCGGTGGGCGGGAACACGACCGTGTCCAGAGGGAATTCGCCGGGGCCGAAGTGGTGGACCTCGGCCCCATAGGCGTCGTCGTTGTAGACGACGACCACCATCGGCAGGCCCAGGCGGCGGACGGTGTCCAGCTCGACGGCACTCATCAGCGCGCCGCCGTCCCCGAGGGCGGCGACGGGCAGCCGGTCGGGCCGGGCCAGCGCCGCTCCGATCGCCGTCGAAAGGCCCAGGCCGATGGATTGGAAGGCCTGGGTAAAACACAGGCTGTTGTGGTCGGGCACGGACAGGAACATGGAGGGGTAGCCCATGAAGTTCCCGGAGTCCACGCCGATCACGCGCTCGGCGGGCAGCAGGTCATCCAGCGCGATGCTCAGGGTGCGTGGGTCGATGCGCTCATGGCTGCTCTCGTCCTTGTAGGCCACGTCCCGCCAGCGCACGTGTGTGGCGATGGCCTCTGCGATGGTGGCGGTGCGGTAGCCGGGTCGTTGGCCTCCGCTCGTCTCGAGGGCGCGCCGTGCGGTGCGTTCGACATCGCCGGTGATGCCGAGGTGGATGGTGCGGTGCCTGCCGAGGGCGGCGGGGTCGTCGTCGATCTGGACGACGGTGGCGTCGGGGGCGATCAGCCGACCGTGCCGCATCGTCCACATGTTCAGCGCGCAGCCCCAGCCCACGATCACATCCGCACCCCGTACCAGTTCCGCGGTCAGGGGCGAGGAGAAGCCGCCGGACACGTCGAGCGACCACGGGCTGTCGTGGAACAGCCCGCGGGCGACGGCAGAGGTGGCCAGGAGCGCGCCGTGCCGCTCCGCTAGCGCGGTCAGGGCGTCTCGGCCCTGGGGCGTGCGCGCTCCCCGGCCGGCGACGAAGACGGGGCGTTCCGCGCGTTCGAGGGTCTGCACCAGTTCGGCGACGGCGTCCGACTCGGGCTCGACCGGGGACCGTCCGGGAGGCGGGGAGACCGGTGTGCCTTCGGGGACGTCCAGGGCCTGGATCTCCAGCGGGAGATTGAGCAGTACGGTGCGGCGCTCGTGCAGGGCCCGGCGCACGGCGCCGCATGCCTGCTCGACCGCGTCCTCGGCCGACGTCACCCGCGCGCTGACCGCTCCCACCGAGTGCGCCAGCGCGTCCTGGTCGACGTAGAAGTTCGAGGTGGTCTCAGTGGTCTCCGCCGCGAGGACGAGCAGCGGGGTGCGGCTCTTGGCCGCCTCGGCGATACCGGTGAGCGCATTGGTCAGCCCGCACCCCTGGTGCACCGACAGCGCCGCCACCTTGCCGCTCATGCGGGCATAGGCATCGGCCATGGTGGCCGCCCCGCCTTCATGGCGGGCCGCGACGAACCGGGAGCCGGCCGCGACCAAGGCGTTGGTCAGATGGAAGTTGCCCGAGCCGACCACGCCGAAGACGTGGTCGACGCCGGCCGCTGCCAGGGCCCGGCCGACCGCCTCTGCGACCTTCATGCGTGCTCCACCAGCGCGAGCACGCGGGCGGGGGCGCCGGATCCGGTGACGATGGGCAGCGGTCCGGCCAGGACGACGGCGCCGGTCGGCGGCAGCGCGGCGAGGTTCTGCAGCTGGGTCAGGCCGTACTTGCCGCTGCCCATCAGGAAGGAATGACACGGGAAGGCCGGATCGAAGCCCGGTGCCTGACCGGCGTCGGTACCCACCGTCTCGACCCCGAGGCCGATCACGGGCGACTCCTCGGCGACCCAGCGGGCGCACTCCGCCGAGAGCCCTGGAGTGTGCGGCCCGTTCTCATCGGCGTTGAGGAACTCCTGCTGAGCGTGCGAGCGGTCGTCCCACCCTGTGCGCAGCAGCAGCCAGCCCCCGTCGGGCAGTGGCCCGTACTTCTCTTCCCATGCCTTGACGTGGTCGACCTCGACCAGGAAGTCGGGGTTCGCGGCCGCCTCGGCGGAGAAGTCCAACACCGCTGCCGGGGCGATCAGTTGCTGCGCGGGCACGGATGCCACGTCGGCGAGGTCCTGCCCGGTGATCCAGTGATTGGGTGCGTCGAAGTGCGTGCCGGTGTGCTCACCGCTGCGGAAGTTGTTCCAGTACCAGGCAGGTCCCCGGTCGTCGTAGCGGCTGATCTCCTCCAGTTCGAACACCGCGGTCTGGCCGAACTGGGCGGGCAGTTGGAGCACCGGAGTGGACGACGACAACGGCGCCGTGAGGTCGACGACTTCGATCGAGCCACTGCGCAACGCGGACGTCAGCGCGGCGAGGACGGAGGGGTGGGACATCATGGCCTCCTGCGGCTAGGGGCTGATCCGCGACGATCATAGTGCTGGCGCAGGCATACAGAGGGCGGCACCAGAGGTACGACACGCCTCAAGTGCAGCTGTCTGTCATCTGCCCGAGGCAGGAAGGTGCGCGAGGCCGGTTTCGTTCATGATGCGCTCTACCGTGGCATCGAGCCGGCTGTCTGCACCGATCACCGACTCCAAGCCGCCGGGGAGCAAGTCCCGCTCCCGGTACCAGTCGCGCAGGTGCTGCTCAGTGACCTGGGCCAGATACTCGTGATCAGCCTTCGACGCGTGCCGCACCAGCGTCTCCTCGATCGAGATGTCGAGGTAGTAACACCGTGAGACACCACGATGGGCACCGACCAGGCCGGCGACCATGTCGCCGTAGCGGTCGGCATACAGGATTCCCTCGACCACCACGTGGTAACCGGCATCCAGCGCGTAGCGGGCGACCGTGTCGATCAGGCCGATGTTGGCGCCGCCGGGCACGTCCCGCTCGCGCAGCACGATCCGACGAAGGTTGTCCTGCCCCACCAGGGCCAGGCCCCGCCCGAAGCGGTCCCGGATCCCGGCCGCCACCGACGACTTGCCGGACGCCGAGTTCCCGCGCACCACTACCAGCCGGGTCTCTTCAGTTCCCACACTCACGCGCAGAACCGTAGCCGCAACTGAAAGACGCGGCCACGCGGGGGTCATCAGGACTCCTTCGTGGATACGCCCGGGTTCAACCGGCTGAGGAAACGAAGTTCCCGCGTGAGCGAGGCGGGAAAGCGGATTCGCGGGCAAGGCGGATCGGCGTCCTCCCGGTGACGGGGTGAGGCAGCCCGCAATGATCAAGTGCTCTCAACTGTCAGTCCCCCCAGGTAGGTTCGGGTGCATGACGGCATCAGCGAGGGCGGAGAGTGCCGGGCATGCCCGGTACACGTACCGTGTGCGCCTGTCGAAGACGGCCCGGGGTGCGCTCAAAGCTGAGTGGGACCGGTGCCGGTGGCTCTGGAACGAATGTGTGGCCAAGTCCGAGGCCGTGTACCTGCACAACAAGGCCACCGGTGAGAGGCAGACGTGCGGGCCGGTACAGCTCGCGGCCATGCTGACGCAGGCGCGTGCCCGCACGGCGTGGCTGCGTGAGGGCGCATGCGTTCCCCAGCAGCAGCTGATACGCGACTTCGGCAAGTCCCGCGCCAAGGCGCTCAAGGACATCAAGGCCCGGATGCCGCTGCGGCAGCGCGCCGGGATGCCGAAGTACAAGAAGAAACGCGATGCCCTTGCGTCCCTCGAATACACCCGGCGCGGCTTCCGGATCAAGAATGGCCGTCTGCACCTGGCGGGCGGGATTGTGTTGAGGGTGGTGTGGTCGCGGGATCTGCCGGCTGAACCGTCCAGTGTCCGCGTCTACCAGGACAGCACCGGAGCGTGGTACGCCTCCTTCGTCGTCCCTGCCAGGACCGAGCACTTGCCGCAAACCGGCGCGGTGATCGGGATCGACTGGGGCGTGAGGGAGACCGCAACCACCACCAGCGACGACCACGACCTTGTCCATGCCGAGCACGGCCGCACCGCCGCGCACAGGCTCGCCCGCTACCAGCGGATGATGGCCCGGCGTCAGCCCAAGCGTGGTCAGGCCGCCTCGAAGGGCTACCGCGCAGTGCAGCGGCAGACGGCGAAGCTGCACAAGAAGGTCGCCCGGCAGCGACAGGACACCGGCCGTAAGTGGGCCAAGCGCGTGGTGCGTGACCACGACGCTTTGGCCGTGGAGGACTTCCGCCCGAAGTTCCTCGCCAAGACCACGATGGCCCGTAAGGCTGCCGACGCCGCGATCAGCGCGACGAAGAAGGCACTGATTGAGATGGGCCGCAAGCATGGCCGGGCGGTGCACCTGGTGCACCCTGCCCACACCACCATGGAGTGTGCGCAGTGCGGAGCGAGAACCAAGCACGCACTGCCTCTTTCCGAACGAACGTATGCCTGCACCGCGTGCGGAGCCGTATCCCCCAGGGATAAGAACTCCGCGCGCGTGATGCTGGTCCGGGCTGGTCTTCAACCCGGCTAGCGCTGATCGTGTAAGACCTGACGGCCCGCCGGGCCGCAGGCGACGTGAGCTAGGAATCCCCCACGTTTGCAGGGGGGAGGAGTCAATACTCTGGCCGCACGAGAGATGGATCTCGCCCACGTGGTGGACGAGGGAGAAGGGGACACCAGCGTCGTCCAGTGGCAGGCCGGCCGCGAGAGGTACTGGCTGGGCGAGGAGATGCGCGCGGCGTTGGAGGACCCCTACTGGAGAGCCGCTCCGGGGAGGAGCGAGGAGAGGTGCGATATGCGCAGAGCGCCAGACATCAGGCAAAGTCACAGTCGCAGGGGCAGAGGCAGAGGCAGAGGCAGGGTGACCGTCGCCGTGCTGGCCACCCTCCTCACGGCTGCGGGATGCGCCACGGGCTCCGGCGGCACGGCGGACTCCAGCGGGAAAGACGCCCCGCCGAAGACCTCTGTTGACTTCCTCACCTGGGAGTTCGAGCACATCGCGGACTTCAGCGGAAAGCTCACCGATGTCGCGGCCCTGGCCAAGGACGACGTCTGGGCGGTGGCGACCGAGAACAACGGTGCGTCAAATGCCCACCTCCTGCACTTCGACGGTACGCGGTGGAAGCGCGAGCCCCTGCCCGAAGCCCTCGGCACCAGCCTCTACCCGCCCGCCCTCGAAGAGGTCGGTGAGAAGACATTGTGGCTGCGGCCGCAGACCGCTGAAGACGCCTCCGCCGTGAACCGCTGGGCACAGTGGAACGGCACCCGCTGGTCGCCGGTGCCGAACCCTCCGCCGGGCGCTGCCGGTGACTTCGAGGCCACAGGCCCGGACGACATCTGGACCCTCGACGCCGCCAAGCAGGCCGCGCAGCACTGGAACGGCACCCGCTGGACCACGACCCGTCTGCCCTACGGAACCTCCGATCTGGCGATCGTTGGACCGGCCGATGTCTGGGCGGTCGGCAGCCGCTCAACGGGGCCAGGCACCGAACTGGGCACCGGCGAGGGCTACAGCCAGCCCGCCTCGATGCACTGGGACGGTACGTCCTGGAAAGCGGTGGACACGCCACAGGCCCGCTTCAAGGCCCCCGTCCCGCCGGAACCCGGCGCCGACCTCAACCAGGTCTTCGCCCTCGACAGCGGTGAGATCCGCGCGTACGGCATCAACACCTTCAACCACGGCGAGGTCGACAACGAACCCGCGGACCAGTTCCTCCGGCTGCGCTGGGACGGCTCCCAGTGGGTCGAGCAGGAGCCCGCGCCGGGCGGTTGCGCTCTGCGCACGCCGGTCGGTCAGGACGACAAGGGCCTGTTCCTCGACGGCAATTGGTACCTCACCGACGCCGGCACATGCGTGAAGATCATGCGCCACCGCCTTCCCCTGTCCACCGGCGCCCGCAAAGGATCGAACCAGTCCCTGTGGCTCGAGGAAATCCACCGGGTGCCCGGCACCGACGCATGGCTCGGCGCCGGACACGTCCAGGTCAACCAGTCCGGCGACCCCTTCGGCGCCCCCGTCGTCGTACGCCTCAAGAGGGGCGGCTGACCTCCTCGACCACCTGAAGCCCGGCCGAGGCTCTGTCGCGGCTCAATCTCGGGCTTTCACCAGGGGCGCTGTCCGGTAGGTGACCGCCCGTCAAGACAGGATCTCGACGTACCCGTCGGTTCCGTGCACGCGGATCCGCTGCCCGTCCCGGATCAGCCGGGTGGCCTGCTCCACGCCCACGACGGTCGGCAAGCCGTACTCCCGGGCGATCACCGCGCCGTGGGTCATCAGGCCGCCCACCTCCGTCACCAGGCCCGCGATCCCGACGAACAGCGGCGACCAGCTGGGGTCCGTGAAGGCCGTGACCAGGATGTCGCCCGCTTCGAGATCGGCCTCCGCCATGTCGAGGATGACGCGGGCCCGCCCCTCGATGGTCCCGGCGGAAACCGGTACGCCGATCAGGGCGCCGGCCGGCGCGTCGTCGCGCCGGTACGCCCCGGTGAGGGCCTCACCGTCCGAGGTGAGCACCCGGGGCGGTGTGAGCGCGTGGTACGACCGGAACGCCTCCTTGCGCTGCTGGATGAGCTGGTCGTCCACCTGGTGCGAGCGCACGATGTCGTGGAGTTCCTGGAAGGTGAGGTAGAAGACGTCCTCCTGCTCAGGAAGCACGTCGGCCTGCACCAGACGCTCGGCCTCCGCGAGCAGGGCCTGCTTGTAGACGAAGTAGCGGCTGATGATGCCGTACTTGGGGTACTCCCGGTACCCGATGAAGGTTCTGACCCGGTCGATCATCCCCTTGACCTCGTCGGCTTTCCGGTCCCCGTCCGGCAGGGCCCGCAAGCGTGACAGCACGTCCTGTTCCTTCTTCTGGGCCTTCTGCCGCCCTTGCTCGAAGCGCCGCTCGGCGGCGCCCGGCTCGAAGTTCCTGACGTTGTCGAGGATCACGGGCACCAGCGTGCTGGGGCGCTCGCGCCAGCGTGGCCTCGTGATGTCGATCTCGCCGACGCAGCGCATGCCGTACCGGTCGAGGTAGGCCTCGATCGCGTCGCGCGCTTCGGTCCCGCCCGCGAGCTTCGCCAGCTCGTCCAGGAAGTCATCGCCGTGGACGTCCTGCAGGAACGCCACCACCTCCGGCTGGGGGCGGATCACGTCCGCGACGTCGAGCAGTGCCAGTCCCATCTCCGACGTGATGTTGTCGGGGGCGGACAGCGTCAGCGTGTCAGCCACGTTCTTCTCGCCGAGCCACTCCTGCAGCTTGTCGTTGAGCCACCACGTGGCCTGCATTCCCGCCATGATCGCCTGAATGCTCAGCGGATCACTGAGCACTCGCTTGTGCTCCTCGAAGGCCTCCAGCAGGAAGTCGAACAGTGCCGGTCCGGTCTTCGTCCGGATGTCGCGCTCCAGGGCGGCGATGGACTCCCGGCTGCGCTCGATGAGCTCGGTGACGACGGCCGGATCGGTGTCGATCGGGGCGGGCGCGCCGCCGGCGGGCGGCCCGCCGGGGCCCGCGTCCGGGAGTGTCGGGACGAAACCGTCGCGGTCGAGGACGGTTTCCAGAGCGTGCCTGATCAGCGGATCGCCCTTCCCCATGGCCTCCAGGAGGCCGGCGCGGCTCGCGGGCGAGGCCAGGCGCCGGGTGACGTCGACGAACAGCCTCCCGCCGGCCTCGTGCATCGGCACCATCGCCGTCAGCTGCCACATGGAGAACCCCAGGGGTTTCATGGGGTCGGTCATCATCTGCCCATGACCGACGGAGACGTAGACGTGATTCTCCTGGTCGTCGGTCTCGGGGATGGGGAACAGCGTCGTGATCGGCCGGCTCTGCACGATCTGGAAGCCGTCATCGACCAGGCACCATTCGATGTCCTGCGGGCGGCCGAAGTGCGCTTCGATCAGCCGTCCGAGCTGTACGAGCCGCACGGCCTGCGCATCCGTCAGCGCCGGCTGCTCCTGCCGCTGCGAGTCGATCGCCACTTCCTGCGTCCCGCCGGTCGGCAGGGCGTGAACGGCACGCTGTTTGGCGACGATCGCCTTGTCGACGACTTCGCCGTCCCGCACCTTGAAGACGTCCGGGTTCACCAGGCCGGAGACCAGGGCCTCGCCGAGTCCGAAGCCGGCGTCCACGGTGGCGACCTTCCGGTTGCCCGTGACGGGGTCGGCCGTGAACAGGATGCCTGACGCATGCGGCAGGACCATCCGCTGCACGACCACGGCCATGTGGACCGTACGGTGGTCGATGCCGTTGCGCTGGCGGTAGGTCACGGCCCGCTCGGTGAACAGCGAGGCCCAGCAGCGGCTGATGTGCTGGAGGATCGCCGTCGGCCCCACGACGTTCAGGTAGGTGTCCTGCTGGCCGGCGAAGGAGGCCGTCGGCAGGTCCTCTGCCGTAGCGCTGGATCGGACGGCGTAGGCGACCTGCTCGCCGAGCCGGGCGAGCGCGCGGGTGATCTCCGCGGCGAGGTTGCCCGGGATGGCGATCTCTTCGATGGTGCGGCGAATCTGCGCGCTGAGCGTGCGGATCGCCTCCCGGTCGTCGGGGTTCAGGCGCGACAACTGGTCGAGCTGATCGTCGATCGACGGTGCTTCCGCCGTGATCCGCCGGAAGGCGTCCGTCGTCACGCAGAAGCCACCCGGCACGCGGATGCCGTCGATCCGCGACAGCCCGCCCAGGTGCGCGCCCTTGCCGCCGACGACCGCGACCTGAGTCCCGTCAACGTCTTGAAGATCCAACACGTACTGCTCAATCACTGCGTTACCTCCGAGGCAGCCGTGCTGCGTTGCACTGCGGTGGCCGGTCGAATCACCGGCACCTCCCACTCTGTCGAACCTCTTGTCGCGCACGTCCTCATCCCTGCTTGCGTTCCCTCAGACGAGCCGACCGGCCGCTCCAACCAGTCGGGCAGCACGCACCCCCGCACCTCCGTGCCGGGCACCCGCAACCGCGCTGCCGGTGCCACCACCGGTCAGCCGTCACCGCGCCCCCGTACGTCGACACCAGCACACGCACGTCGTGCCCCCATTTCCGCAGGTTGTGGCGTCGGCCGACGATTCTGCGCCAAGACCCGGGTCTTGCGGCAAGCCCCCCAACGCGCTATAAGTTGAGAGTGGCAAGGAGAGAACTCTCCTTGCCTTTGTCATTTCCATTGCACGTGCCTTTGCCGTCCATCGGAAATGACAAGCCTTCTCGCGTTGCGGTACGGTCGCCAGCTTGCTGAACTGGCGCGGGCTCAGCCCGGTGAACGGGGGGTCCAGGAGCTCCGACGCCGTGATCACACCAGCGACGCCAAGATCATCGCACCTGTGCCCGAGGCTCAGCCGCACCCTCTCGCTACCGCTCAGCGGCGAACCCCATGCGGGGTCGTGTCGCGATCCCCTCGTCAGGCGGGCAAGCAGGAACTCCGCCGCGTTGGGGGCGGCGTCCTGCGGAGCCCCCCGTCAGCCTGGTCCCCCAGAGGTCAACCTCCCAGCTTGCGATCTGCTGTGCGCAGCTCCGGCATGCATGGTTCCCGGTCATGCCATGGCACGGCCTCGGCCAACTCCCCTTCGGTTCTTCTTTTCTGTGGACAAAGTGTGGACGCTCCGCGACCCCATCCCTACGCTGAGCGTCGCTCGGCCACGGAAGTCTGCGTTACCCACAGCGGAACCACGCAGGAGGAAGAGTGACGCCACGCCCCGCACACATGTCCCGCCCCAGACGTCGCGGCGCCCGAAGAGCCACCGGGCTGCTGCTCACCGCTCTCCTCGGTGCCGGTCTGGTCGCCCCGGCGCCCACCGCGGCCGATGACAATCCACGGCCGTTCGCGGATCTGCCACCGCAGGAACCGGGGGTGACCCTGCGCGTCTTCGACATACAGTCACCACTGAGCAAGCTGTGCGATCTCAAGCCCGCGCAGACCCCGAACGTCGACAAGCTGATCCCCACCGCCGACTGGACGTCCACCGACGGCTTCGGGTTCGAGAACAACTTCGTCTCGCAGATCATCGGCAATCTGAACGTGCCGGAAGCCGGCGCCTACGGCTTCCGGCTGATCAGTGACGACGGTTCGCGGCTCTTCCTCGGCGACCAGCAGGTCATCGATCACGACGGGCTGCACGGAGCCGAGCCCAAGGACGGCGAGATCACGCTCAACGCCGGCTATCAGTCGCTGCGCATCGACCACTTCGACGCGGGCGGCGGCCAGCAGGTCACCCTGCAGTGGAAGCCGCCGGGAGCAAGTGAGTTCACCACCGTGCCGAACTCCGTGCTGAGCACGGACGCCGGTGTCGTGCGAGTGACGGCGCCCGGCCGCAAGGAGTGCGAGGGGACGTACGACACCCCCGGTGACGGGCTGCCGCTGACCGAGGTCAACCCGGGTTACAAGCTGACCGATCTGCGGCCCAAGGGCTTCGAGCCGCAGGTCTCGGCGATGGACTGGCTGCCCGACGACCGCCTTGCGATCACCACATGGGGCGGCAGCACCGAGACGAAGGGCGAGGTCTACCTCCTCGACCACGTCACCGGGGACACCGGGCCGGACAAGGTCACGTACAAGAAGATCGCCGACGGGCTCAAGGAGCCGATGGGGATCAAGTATGTGGACGGGAAGCTGTACGTCTCCGAGAAGCATCAGCTGACCGAGCTCGACGACACCGACGGCGACGACGTCGTCGACGAGAAGCGGAAGATCGCCGAGTGGCCGTACGGCGGGAACTTCCACGAGTTCGCCTTCGGGCTGCTCTACGACAAGGGCGACTTCTATCTGAATCTTTCGGTCGCGATCAATTACGGCGGAGCGAGCACCGATCCGCAGCCCGCGCCGAACCGCGGTACGACCATCAAGGTCAACAAGGCGACCGGCAAGGTCAGTTACCTCGCCGGCGGTCTGCGCACCCCGAACGGGATCGGGCGCGGCCCGGGCGACGATCTGTTCGTTGCGGACAACCAGGGTGGCTGGCTGCCCGCGTCCAAACTCGTGCACATCAAGCAGGACCGGTTCTTCAACCACTACATGAACCCGGACGGTCCCTTCGACGACCAGCCCGTCACCAAGCCGGCGCTCTGGCTGCCGCAGAACGAGATCGCCAACTCACCCAGTACACCGATGCAGTTGAAGAAGGGGCCGTTCGCCGGGCAGATGGTCTTCGGTGACGTGACCTACGGCGGACTCCAGCGGGCCGACCTGGAGAAGGTCGACGGCGAGTACCAAGGTGCGGTGTTCCGGCACACTCAGGGCCTCGAGTCCGGCATCACCCGGATCAGCACCGGGCCCGACGGCGCGATCTACACCGGCGGACTCGGCGCCGACGGCAACTGGGGCCAGGAGGGCAAGCTCCGCTTCGGACTGCAGAAGCTGACGCCGACGGGGAAGACCGCCTTCGACATCAAGACGATGCGCGCCACCCGCGACGGCTTCGAACTCACCTACACCAAACCCCTGTCCGGGGAGACCGCGACCAAGCTGACCAAGGGCGCCTACTCCGTCGAGCAGTGGCGCTATGTGCCGACACCCGCGTACGGCGGACCGAAGGTCGACGAGGAGTCGCTGCCGGTCACGTCGGCGAAGCTATCCGACGACCGCCGCAAGGTCCGGCTCACCATCCCGGGCCTGAAGCCGGACCGCGTGGTGCACGTGCGCTCGCCCCGCCCGTTCTCGTCGTCCGAGGGCGAGCAGCTGTGGTCAACCGAGGCTTGGTACACGCTCAACGCCAAGCCTGGCCCCAAGGAGCCGGTCACCACCTACGACGCCGAGTCCGCGAAGCTCTCCGGCAGTGCCGGCATCGACACCGAGCACGCCGGCTACACCGGCGGGGGCTTCGTCGACGGCTTCGGTGAGCAGGGGGCGAAGGCGAGCTTCGACGTCGTGGCCGACAAGAAGGGCATGTACGACGTCGGCCTGCGCTACGCGAACGGCCCGCACCCCGCACCGGGCACCAAGACGATCGGCGTCACCGTCAACGGCGGTGAACCGAAGCAGACGAGCCTGCCGTCCACGGGCGAGTGGAACCGCTGGTCCACCAAGACCGAGCGGCTCGAACTGCGCAAGGGCCGCAACACGATCACGTACGCCGTCGGGGCCGGTGACACCGGACATGTGAATCTCGACGCGCTCGACGTGCGCCGGCCCGGCGCCCGGATCGACCTGTTCTCCGGCGGGAGCATCTCCACCGCCTGGCAGCACTCCGACGGCCGCAGCGCGGAATGGCCGCACACCGCCGAGAAGTCCATGGAGGTCTGCTGCGGCGACCTGCGCACGAAGCAGCACTTCCGGGACTTCAAGCTGCATGTCGAATTCCGGGTGCCCAAGCTGCCGGACGACGTGACCGGACAGAACCGGGGCAACAGCGGGGTCTATCTCCAGGAGCGGTACGAGGTGCAGATCCTCGACTCGTTCGGCGTGGAGAAGCTCGCGAACAACGAGGCGGGGGCGATCTACCAGAAGAAGGCCGCCGACCTCAACGCGTCTACTGCGCCGGAGACTTGGCAGACGTACGACATCACGTTCCGCGCGGCCCGCTTCGACGCGGACGGCAAGAAGACGTCCGACGCCAGGGTCACTGTGGTGTGGAACGGCAAGAAGGTCCACGACAACGTGGCGGTCGACGGCCCGACGGGCGCGGGCGACTCGGAGTCCGCGGCGGCGGGGGCCATCCGGCTCCAGGACCACGGGAACAAGGTGCGATTCCGGGATGTGTGGGTGGAGCCACTGTCCTGACCTGGTTGTTTCCGCAGAGCGCCCTGCCGACGGTTCGGCCATCGGGCCGTCGGCAGGGTGCCGCCCACCGGCGCACCCGACGGGCTCAGCCGATCAGAACGTTCACACCGTGGCCGCCCGAGCCCTGACCGCGTCCGCCGGATCCCATCCCGCGCGCGGCACCGAGGCGAGCAGCAGCCGCGTGTACGGGTCCTGCGGGCCGGCCAGGACATCGGCCGTCGGGCCCTGTTCGACCACGGTGCCTCGGCGCATCACCACGACCTCGTCCGTGATGTGCTGGACGACCGCCAGGTCGTGGCTGACGAAGACGAGAGCGACCCCGGTGTCGCGGCGGATCTCTTCGAGCAGGTGCAGGATCTGCGCCTGGATCGACACGTCGAGCGCGGCCACCGCCTCGTCGAGGACCAGCACCTTGGGGTCGACAGCCAGCGCCCGCGCGATGGCGAGCCGCTGGCGCTGGCCGCCGGACAGGCCGTGCGGCCGGGCCCCCGACTCACGGGCGCCGAGGCCTACTTGTTCCAGGAGTCCATCGGCGAGGAACTCGTCCCGGCCGTGCAGGCGCAGGGCCGTGGTCAGGCACTGGCGGGACGTGAGCCGGGGGTCCAGGGACACGTACGGGTCCTGGAAGACCATCTGGATCTCGCGGGCCCGCGCGAGGCGCGCCCGGCTGCCGCGCGGGGTGCGTGGTGCGCGGGTCCGCCCCGCCACGGAGACGGTGCCCGCGTCGGGCCGTACGAGGCCCACGAGCATGCGCGCGACGGTCGTCTTGCCGGATCCGGACTCGCCGACGATGCCGAGTGAGCCGCCCGCCGGGACGGTGAAGGTGACGCTGTCGGCCGCGGTGAGACGCCCTCCGCCGGGCAGACCGTATGTCTTGCGCAGTCCTTCCACCGCCAGCAGCGGGGCGTCCTGCGGTACTTCGGCGGTCATCGAACGCTCCTCTTCAGTGGAGTCGGGCCCGGGCCGGTGAGTTCGGGCAGTCGTCGGCAGGTAGCGCTGCCCCCGCCCGACAGGGGCGACGGCTCGGGCGACCAGGTCGAGCACGCCGGATCCGCGTCGGCACAGCGGTCCGCGAACTCACAGCCGCCGAACGTGTCCGCGAGGGACGGCGGGCGCCCGGGGATCGGGCGCAGGTCGCGCCGCCCCTCCCCCAGCGTCGGCGAGCAGGCGAGCAGTCCCCTCGTATAGGGGTGGCGTGGCCGGTCGAAGAGCTGGATGGCCGGCTGTTGCTCGACAACCCGGCCCGCGTACATGACGTAGACGCGATCGCAGTACGCGGCGGCGAGGTGGAGGTCGTGCGTGATGAACAGGAGGCCCAGGCTCCGGTCGGCGCGCAAGGTGCGCAGGAGCGAGAGGATTTCCGCCTGGGTGGTGACGTCCAGGGCGCTGGTCGCCTCGTCGGCGAGGAGGAGACGCGGGTCCGTGGCGAGGGCGCCGGCGATGACGACGCGCTGGAGCATGCCTCCGGACAGTTCGTGCGGGCGCTGGCGGGCCCGGCGTTCGGGGTCGGGGAGGCCGACGGTGTCAAGGAGTTCGACGGCCCGGGTGCGGGCCGTCTTCTTGTCGAGGCCGGTTGCCGTCAGCCGTTCGACGAGGAAGTCGCCGACGCGGCGGACCGGGTTGAGGGCGGAGCGCGGGTCCTGGTGAACCATGGCGACCGTACGGGAGCGGTGGCGGCGCAGGTCGTCGCCGGTCAGGGCGAGGACGTCCGTGCCGTCGACGTGGACGGATCCGGATATGGCTGTTCCGTCGGGCAGCGTGCGCAGGGCCGCCTTGGCGGTGGTGGACTTGCCCGAGCCGGACTCGCCCACCAGGCCGACCACTTCGCCGCTCGCCACCTGGAGGGAGACGCCGTTGAGGACGGGCCGGGCGGTGCCGGGCAGTTGGAGGGTGAGGTTGTCGATGTCGAGGAGCATGGCTACTTCCTGCTGCCGAGTCGGTCGGCGGCCCAGACCCCGACGACGTTGAAGGACACCACGACGAGGGCGATGGCGAACCCCGGTACCAGCGCGGGCAGGAGCGCGCCCTGGACGACGGCGGCCTGCCCCTCCTGGACCATCAGTCCCCAGTCGGAGCTGGGCGGCTGGGCACCGAAGCCCAGGTAGGAGAGCGTGGCCAGGGACATCAGGGCCTCGCCGAAGAGAACCACGAGATAGCCGACGACGGACCGGCCGAGGTTGGGGACGAGGAAGCGGGCGCAGATCCGTGCGCCGCCCATGCCCAGGACCCGGTAGGCGTCGATGTACGGCTTGCGGCGCTCGGCGAGGGCCACCGAGCGGGTGTACTTGGCGACGGTCGGCGTGTACGCGAGTCCGAGCGCCAGCACGGACGTCGTCATGCCGGAACCGAAGACGGCGATGATCAGGACGGTGAACAGGAGCCCGGGGAACGCGTACATGACGTCGGTGAGGCGGGAGACGAGGGTGTCCACCCAGCCGCCGCGCCAGGCGGCGAGCGTGCCCAGGGTGACGCCGAGAATTGCGGCGATCGCCAGCAGCAGGATCGGGGCGATGAGGCTGGTGCGGGCTCCGTACAGGACTCGGGAGAGCAGATCCTGCCCGGAGGAGTCGGTCCCGAGGAGGTGGTCGCCGCTCGTGCCGACGAGGGACGCCGAGAGGTCGATCGTGTCGGGGGCATACGGGGCGAGCAGAGGTGCGAGGACTGCGGCGAGTACGACGAGGGTCATCACGCCGCCCGCGACGACGACGCCGAAGGGGTGCCGTTCCCTTACGGGTTTCAGGCCGATGGGTGCGAGGGTCTGGGCGCTCATGCGGCGGCCTCCTTCACCCGCGGGTCGAGCAGCGGGTGGACCAGGTCGACGAGGGTGGTGACCACGATGTAGCCGGTGACCATGAGGAGGAGTACGGCCTGTGCGACCGGGAAGTCGTGGGTGTTGATCGCGCCGACGAGCAGTGATCCGACGCCGCTGATCCCGAACGCGGTCTCGACGACGACGGTGCCGGCGAGCATGCCCGCCATGACCAGGCCGCACATGGTGACGATCGGGCCGAGCGCGTTGCGCAGGATGTGCCGGAGCACGATCTCACGTTCGGGGATGCCGGACGCGCGGGCGGCCTCCACGTGATCGGCGGCACCCGCGTCGACCATCGACTGCCGGGTGACGCGGCTGATCAGGGCGAGCGCACCCAGCGCGAGCGAGAGGGCGGGCAGGGTCAGATGGTGCAGGCCGCCGGCGAAGCCCTCGCCGCTGCCGGACACCGGGAACCAGCCCAGCTGCACGCCGAACAGGGCGACCAGCGCGATGGCCGAGACGAACGAGGGCACCGACGCGGCGAGAGTCGTGCCGCCGACGACCGCCGAGTCGATCCAGGTGCCGCGGCGCACGGCGGCGAGGATTCCCGCGCCGACGCCGAGGACGACGAAGAGCACGGTCGCGTAGGCGACGAGGGCGAGTGTCGTCGGGAAGCGGGCGGCGACCAGGTCGGCGACCTGGTCGCCGTACTTGAAGGAGCGGCCGAGGTCGAAGTGGAGACAGTCGCCGAGCCAGCGCCCGTACTGCACGACGAGCGGCTCGTCGAGGTGGTATTGCGCGCGCACCAGGTCGAGCTTTTCGGGGGTGAGTTTGTCGCGGCCGCCGGCCAGGAAGACGGCGGGGTCGCCGGGTGCCGCGTACACGGCGGCGAAGATGACGAAGGAGGCGGCGACGAGGGTGGCGAGCAGTCCGGCGAGGCGCCGGGAGATCCGGGCAGGCATCGGTGGTCAGCCCTTCTTCGCGCCGAGTTCGGCGGCCCACGGGTAGTAGAGGTACGCCATGGAGGCGGGCGGTCCGGTGAGCTTCGCGTTGAGGACGAGGACGGAGGGGACCTGGGCGACGGAGATCCACACGGCGGCGTCGGTGAACTTCTTCTGGACGTCGACCGCGAGCTTGGCCCGCTCGGCGTCGTCGAGGGTGGCGAGTGCCTTCTTCACCTCGGTGTCGTACGCCGCGTCCTTGAAGCCGACCCAGTTGTTCGAGGAGTCGGACAGGGCATTGTCGTAGAAGCCCATCGGGTCGGCCTTGGAGATGTACCAGTCGCCGGCCAGGACGTCGATGTCGGCGCGGGCCTGCGGGTCGCTGTAGAACTGCTCGAACTGCGAGGTCGGGACCGTCTTGATCTGCCCCTTGAGGCCGATCCGCTGGAGGGCCGCTCGCACCGCGTTGGCGATGACGGTGCGGCCCTGGCTGGCGTCCGTCCCGATCACGATCGGGGTGGCGGCATCGGCCCCGG
Organism: Streptomyces sp. NPDC055140; assembly: GCF_053607285.1. Lineage (NCBI taxonomy): Bacteria > Bacillati > Actinomycetota > Actinomycetes > Kitasatosporales > Streptomycetaceae > Streptomyces > Streptomyces sp. NPDC055140. The sequence continues at coordinate 55,143 of NZ_JBSGTG010000038.1, forward strand.
ACTCCTTCACCAGTTGCTTGGCCGTGGCGAGATCGTCGGCCGAGGGGCTGGCGGGGGCGTAGTCGACGGCCTTCTGGGCGGCTTCGAGGACGGGCTTCTCGTAGCCCCAGGCGCCCGAGCCGACCGGGGTGCCCCAGGGCTGGACCATGCCGCCGTAGCCGGACGCGGCGATGCCCTTGCGGTCGAGCGCGAGGGACAGCGCCCGGCGGACCTTGGCGTCCTTCAGTCCGCCGCGCTCGGTGGGGATGAGGACGAGCGACGCGGTGGAGGGACCGTAGTGCTGCTCGATGCCCTTCTTGCCCTGAAGAGCCGCTGCGGTGTTGGGCGATTCGGCGTACGCGCCGTCGGCCGCGCCGGTAGTCAGGGCGTTGACGAGGGCGCTGTCGGCGGCCCACCGGAAGGTGACCTGCTTCGTCAGCGGCTTCCTGCCCCAGTAGGAGTCGTAGCGGCGGATGGTGATGGAGTCACCGGACTTCCAACTGCTCAGCTCGTACGGCCCGGTGCAGGCGTCGGGCTGTCCGGGTGTGCCGAAGTCCTTGCCGGCCTTCTCGACCTGCTCCTTGTTCCACACGATGCCCGCGTCGCCCGCGAGTGCCTTGAAGAACATGGCGTCCGGCGCCTTGAAGGTGATCGTGACCTGCCGGGCGCCGGTCTCCTTCATCGCGGCGATGTTGCCGAACTCGTCGCCCTGTTCCATGTCGGGGTCGGCGTGCCGCTTCAGGCTCCACAGCACGTCGTCGGCGGTCATCGGGGTGCCGTCGTGGAAGGTGACGCCGGAGCGCAGGGTCAGGACGAGGGTCTTGTCGTCCGGCGTCTCGGCCTTCTCGGCGAGGAGGGGCTTCGTCGACATGTCGGGCTGCAGTTGGTAGAGGCGTTCGCAGACGTTGGTGAGGACGACGCGGCCCGCGCTGGAGCCCTGGGTGTCCAGGTCGAGCGAGTCCGGCTCGTCCTCCAGGAGCCAGTCGGCGTTGGCCAGTTCACCCTTGGCGGCGGTGGTCGTGGGGGTGAGGGTGAGCTTGGCGGCATCGGCGGTCGCTGAGCCGCCCGCGGTGTTCCGGGTGGCTCCGCTACAGCCCGCGGCCGCGGCGATCGTCGCGACGACGAGGCCTGCGGCCACGGCCGCCCTTCTTCTGGAACTGGTGTGGGTCATCGCTGAATTCCTGTCAGTTCTGGCCGTACGGGCCGTCGTAGAGGTTCCAGGGGAGGTGCTGGTACTCGCGGTCGCAGGGGGTTCCGGCGGTCACGTGGTAGTCGCCGGTGGTCAGGTCGGCCAGGGAGGAGACGAGCGTCGTCCAGTGCTTGACGGCCGGCTGCCGGGAGTCCGGGTGGGTGCACAGGGACTCGGGGAGACCGAGGTGATCCGACATGGCGTGGCGGATGATCTTGCGGGATTCGTCTGGCCCCGTCGAGCCGCGCAACGCCCTGAGCCCCTGCTCGGCGCGCGGCACGCGGACCAGGGAGTCGGACGACATGGGCCGGTAGCCGGCGGCGGCCAACTGGGCGGGGACGCCTGCCTGGTAGTGGTTGCCGTGCACCAGCAGGCCGTCGGTCGGATACATCCAGCCGTGTCCCGCCGGGGTGGTCTCCAGATCGATGGCGAAGCCCTCGCGGCAGGTCAGCAGGGCGTTGCTGGCGATGTGGGCACGGGTGCGGCAGAGCACGTCGAGGGCGTCGGTGATGTTGCTCTGGTCGAGGACGCTGCGGCGCACGACGGTCTGGGGCAGGCCGATCGCGTCGTCGAAGCGGCCGCCGAGGCCGTTGGCGTTGAAGGCGATCCCGGCGGAGTTGGCGCCCTGGCGGCCGATCTGGCCGGCCTCGACCTGCATGACCAGGGTGGGTTTGGGGGGCTGAACGATCCGGATCATGACGACGGTGTCCGCGACCCCGGCACGCCAGTCCCAGTTCTGTCCGGCGTAGACGTGCCCGTCGCCGCTGGCCTCGCCGTAGGCGGCGAAGGAGGTGCAGCCCTCGGCGGGCTCCTCCTCGGGTGTCCTGCCGCCGGCCTCCATCTGCGCGAAGGACTTGTCGTAGATGACCTCGCCCCGTGCGTTCAGGGCCAGGACGTCGAGCAGGCCGACTCCCGCGCCGTCCGCGATGCCCCGCATCTCGTCGTCGAGGTGGGGTGCGTAGTCGCGTACGGGTTCCAGCCAGCGGGCGGCGCGGGCGGTGACGCGGTCCCAGGTCAGTCCGGCGGACTGGCCGAAGGCCTCCTCGTAGTAGGCGAGGGCGGCGTGCAGTTGGGGCCGCACGGCCTCGCCGTACTGCCGGCCCCGGTCGAGCGGGCTGCCGGAGATCTCGATGACCGGAAGAACCCGGGTGGGGGCGGTTTCCGTGGGACGGGGTGTCATTCTTCTCCTCGCGACGGAGCACTCCCGAACGACGGCGGAGGACCGGAGGATCCTGTAACGTCGATTTCAGAAAGAGCTCCACTTGGAACGTTCTGCCCAGGACAGTAACGCCAACCACACGGAAGTCAATGGTTGTAATGGAAATTACAGAGGACGGGGCCGGTGCGACGCGGCTCCGCGCAGCGATTCGCGACCAATGGGAGGAACTGTCCACCTCCGAGCGTGCCGTGGCGCAGTACCTGGCCGGCGCGCCCGTCGAGCAGCTGCTCTTCGCCAGCGCGCAGGAGCTGGGTACGGCGAGCTCCACCAGTAACGCAACCGTCGTCCGGGCACTCCAGCGCCTCGGCTACGCGGGTCTGCCCGCCCTCAAGCGCGAACTTGCCAACGACTTCACCTCCGCCGTCGCCCCCGAGGTCCGCCTCAAGCAGCGCATCGCGCACGTGGGCCGGGACCTCGCCTCCATCTGGACCGACGTCTTCGACGAGGCCCGCGAGCGCATCGACCACACCCAGCGCCTCACCGAACCGGACGCACTCAAGCGCGCGGTGACCGCACTCGCCGAAGCGCACGAAGTGTTCTGCTACGGAATCGCCGCCTCGGAACCGGGCGCCCGCCATCTGGCCCTGGCACTCGGCCGCATCGGCCGCCGGGCCCGGTTCGTCTCCGAGACCGGCTTCGCCCTCGCCGACCAGCTACTCGCCCTCGGGCAGGGCGACGCGGTGGTCATCTTCCAGCCCGGCCGCCAACTCGTCGAACTCACCGTGATGATGGAGCGAGCCCGCGCGGTCGGCGCCAAGGTCGTCCTGGTGACGGACGAACTGGGCGAGGTCTACGAGGACCGGGTCGAGGCGGTCCTGACGGCACCGCACACCCCGACCGGCATCACGGCGGAGTCACTGACCGGCCTCCTCGTCGCCGACGCACTCCTCCTCGCACTCGCCACCCTCGACGAGTCCCGCGCGGTGGACTCCTCCCACCAGCTCACGGCACTACGGGAACAACTGCTGCGACCGAAACGGCGGGGTTGACGGGCCCCGGCTCCGGTGTGTTCTTCGGTGCGCGGCGCCCGGTGGCGGGCCCATGACCCGCAGGGCAGGCTTGGACGCGGACGTCCGCCGCGGACCACTTCGTCCGGCCCGGCGGATCTCTGAAAAAGCCGGGCAGGAGAGGCATGGACGCGGCCGTCTTCGAAGATGCCGGCCGGATGCTGCTCGAGGAGCACCCCGGCGACGAGCGAGGCCGCATGCTGCAGTCACCCGGACTCAAGACCTCCGGCTCGTTCTACGCCCTTCGCCACCGGCGACGACCTCGTGGTCAAGCTGCCCGCCGCACGGGTCGCCGAGCTGATCGAGGTCGGCGCCGGTCGGCCGTGCGCGCCCCGCCCGGGGCGGCCGATGCGGCAGTGGGTCCGCCTCACCCCGGCCGATGCCGAGCTGTGCCTGGCCTACCTGACGGAAGCACGGGAGTTCGCGACCGGCCTCGCCACACGGTGACGACCGCCGGCTGACATGGAAGGAATGCCCGCTGATGCCCCAGACGCCCAGCCCGGCCCTCCAGACCGCGCTCGCCTATCACCGGGCCTGGACCGGAGGCGACTTCGAGCAGGCCATGACCTACATCGCCGAGGACATCGTCTGCCAGGCACCGGCCGGGCACCTGGAGGGCGCCGAAGCATTCCGGAGCTTTATGGGCCCCTTCGTACAGATCCTCACCGGCTCGACTCTGATCGCCTCCTTCGGTGACGAGACGACCGCGCTGCTGATGTACGACACCAGCACCGAGCCGGTCGCCAGCGCACCGGCCGCCGAGTGCCTGACTGTCCGGGACGGCTCGATCACCCACCTGCGGATCATCTTCGACCGGACGCCGTTCGACGCCGCGAGGAAGGCTTCAACGGCAACATGACCGCGGCCGGGGAGATGCAACGGCCACCTACGCGTTGACCACGGGGAACAAGGTGACGTCGTGCGCCGGCCACCGCGACGACGTCCTCCAGGCCAAGCCGGACTCCCCGCGCACACCGCACCCCAGGCCTGACCGTCCGTCGCGGGGGAGCTCCACGAGGCTGCCGCACCTGGTGCCTACGACGGCCGCGATCGGCGGCACCCTTCGCTTCGACCTGATCACCACCGTCACGACGTTTTCCTGCCCGGGCCGCAGCGCGCCGGACCCGATGACACACCAGGTCACCCGAGTCTCTCGCCACCAGATCCCGGCCGACACGTCAAATCATGGACGGATTCATTTTTGGACGCGTCTAAGTTTTGCGTTACAGTGAAAGCGGCCGCGGAGGTCCGTTCCGGAAGCCCATACCGAGGGAGACACCATGAGCAAGGTCTGGTTCATCACCGGCACGTCCCGCGGCCTCGGCCGCTCGTTCGCCGAGTCCGCGCTGGAGCGCGGCGACAAGGTCGCCGCGACCGCCAGGAACGCCACCGCCTTGGACGATCTGGTCACCAAGTACGGCGACGACGCGGTTCTGCCCCTGCCCCTTGACGTCACCGACAAGGCGGCCGTCGCCGCCGCGGTGTCCGCCGCGCACGAGAAGTTCGGCCGCCTCGACGTGGTCGTCAACAACGCCGGCTACGGCCTGTTCGGCATGGTCGAGGAGATCACCGAGCAGCAGCTGCGCGACCAGATGGAGACCAACCTCTTCGGCGCGTTCTGGGTCACCCAGGCCGTACTGCCGATCCTGCGCGCCCAGGCCAGCGGCCACATCGTGCAGATCTCGTCCGTCGGCGGCGTCGCCGCGTTCCCCTCGCTGGGTGCCTACCACGCCTCCAAGTGGGCGCTCGAGGGCTTCAGCGAGTCTTTGTCGCAGGAGGTCGCCGGCCAGGGGATCAAGGTCACCATCGTGGAGCCGGGCGGCTTCAGCACCGACTGGGGCGGCTCCTCCGGCGTACACGCAGACCCGAACCCCGCCTACGACCAGGTCCGCGTGGCCATCGGCGCCCGCTTCGGCGACGCCCGCTACGCCGAGCCTTCCGACGCCGGGGCCGCATTGCTGCAGATCGTCGACGCCGAGAACCCGCCCCTGCGGGTGCTGTTCGGCACCGAGCCCATCGAGGTCATCGAGCCCCTCTACGCCCAGCGCCTGCAGACCTGGGCCGACTGGGAGCACGTCTCCCGCACGGCGCAGGGCTGACCGGCCATACGGCACACGTGCCGTACCGGGTCACGTACCGCCTCGCCGATACAGCGGCCCCGGTTCTCTCGACACTCCTTCCGTCAGACACCTTCCCATCAGGAGCTTCAGCCCATGTCCGTACCTCAGACACCCCGCACGTTCGGAGCGAGCACCACTGCCGCCGAGGTCCTCGACGGCGTCGACCTGCACGGCCGCCGGGCCGTGGTGACCGGAGCCAGTTCCGGAATCGGGGTGGAGACCGTCCGGGCGCTCGCCTCGGCGGGTGCCGACGTCACCCTCGCCGTGCGCGACACCGACGCAGGCGCCAAAGTGGTGGCGCGCCTGGAACCGGAACTTCGGCACGGCGCAGGGAAGCTGAGCGTGGGGCGGCTCGACCTGGCCGACCGGTCGACGGTCACGGAGTTCGTGGCCGCCTGGCAGGGACCGCTGCACATCCTGGTCAACAACGCGGGCGTGATGGCCCCGCCGCAGCTCGTCCGCATGCCGGACGGCCGTGAGCTGCAGTTCGCCGTCAACCACCTGGGGCACTTCGCCCTCGCCGTCGGTCTGCGCCCGGCGCTCGCGGCGGCGGACGGCGCCCGGGTCGTCTCGGTGAGCTCCATCGGCCACCTCTTCTCCCCGGTCGTCTTCGACGACCTTGACTACCGCTTCCGCCCCTACGACCCGTGGACCTCCTACGGGCAGTCGAAGACCGCCAACGCCCTGTTCGCCGTCGGCGCCGCCGAACGCTGGGCCGACGACGGCATCACCGCCAACGCACTGATGCCAGGCAACATCGCCGACACCTCCCTCGCCCGTCACATGGACATGCAGCAGGTGGCCGACTTCATCGCCTCGGGCGAACTCGCCCTGCCGCCCGGCAAGACCGTGGAACAGGGCGCCGCGACCTCGGTCCTGCTGGCCGCCTCACCGACGGCGGAGGGCATCACCGGCCGCTACTTCGAGGACTGCGCCGAGGCCGAGCCGGTGTATGAGCGGGCCGGCGCCGTCGCCGGCGTCGCACCGTACGCCCTCGACCTGGACAACGCGGCTCGCCTGTGGGCCGTCTCCGAGGCATTCGTCCGCTAGCGGCCACGCTGTCCGCCCTGCCCTCACAACGTGAGCAACGGGCCCGGCTGAGCCTTCAGTTGTGGCAGCCGCCGCGCCCCATGGCGAGCAGTCTCCGGCGCCGAGCGGGGGGGCAGCCTGTTGGTGCTCTTCCACGACCTGGTCATCGTCGTGCTCCTCGGTCAGGCGTCGCAGCACTTCGCCGGACCTCTCACCCGGCACGGGCCTGGACGGGGTTCGCCACGGTGTTCATGTGCGCCGCGACCGTCAGCCTCGCCGAACACGCCCAGGACGACCGGACCCCGGCCCATCGCCGCCGTCGCCTGCGCGGGAGTCGGTAGGCGCGACCACACTGACACCGGCAAAGAAGGGGCACACACCCGCTGTCGCACTCGCCTGCGCCCCTCAGTGCCGTCGCGGCGACTCAGTGCACAGGATGCAGCTCGAAAGATTAGATGTATCCAAACATATATTCGTCCACGAGCGACCGTAGAATGGAACCCGGGAGAGAAAGAGGATCCATGAGCCTGCGGGAGCGCAAGAAACTGGCGACCTGGCGCGCCATCCGAACCGCCGCACTGCGACTGTTCGAAGAACAGGGCTACGAGGCCACGACCGTCGAGCAGATCGTGGCCGCGGCGAACGTCTCGCGTGCCACGTTCTTCAACTACTTCGCCGGCAAGGAGGCCGTGGTCTTCGATCAGGACCCCGAGGAGCGGGGTGCCTGGCAGGCCCTCATGGACGACCGGCCCGCGGACGAGCCGCTGTGGGATTCGCTGACCGTGATCCTGACCGGGTTCGTCGAGAGCCTGCGGGACCGCATGCCGCTGCAGCGCCGCCTCAAGGCTCAGTCACCCGCCCTCGCCCAGTCGGGCCAGAACTTCGGCGAGGCGTTCTTCACCGAACTGAGGAAGTGGGTGGCATCCCGCACCGACCCCGGCGCCGACCTCAGCGCGACCCTGCAGGTGAACCTCGCACTGGCCGCCGCCATCACCGCCTATGACACCTGGCCCGACGACGAGCCCTTCGACGGGTTTCTACGACGCCTCGAGCGCTGCCTCAGCGCGGGGCGCCCCGTCGTCGCCATCGGTTGAGATTCCCGCCGGGGCGCGACGACGCTCAGTGCGGCGGCTGAGGGCTGGGATTCCACCGCGCGGCCTGCACGGTGAGATCGGGCAAGCCCCGGCCTCAGAAGCCCTCATGGGCAGCGAGTTCTTCGGGAGTGCCCACGAAGGCGGGACCGCAGCCCGCCGGCAGGCGCTCGAGCCCCATCCCTCTCTTCGGAGGGAATCTCCGCCTTGAGGCGGGGAGGGAGTCCGATCTCGTGACTGCACACGTCCGTCGTCACGCACTTTCCGCCAATCCGCTTCAACGACGGCGTCGCCCGCTGCGTCCCTGGTCATGGCGCCATCACGCACGAGGGGAGACGGCCGATCGGGGAGTTTGATTGATCCAATGGCCTCGTCAACTACCCGGCCCTGAAGGGCCAGGCTTGGAGGTAGAGCCCAACTGGCTGCTGGGTGGTCTCCTCCGTCAAGCACCCTAGACGGGTGCAGGGGCGTGTGACTCCGCCCCGCTTCGCCACAACTTCCACGCACGAGCGCCGATGTTGCGGGAAGCATTGCGGTCTG
>NZ_JBSGTG010000039.1:0-60110 GCF_053607285.1 Streptomyces sp. NPDC055140
CGGTTACATTCCGAACCCGGAAGCTAAGCCTCACAGCGCCGATGGTACTGCAGGGGGGACCCTGTGGGAGAGTAGGACGCCGCCGAACTATTTTTATAGAGCTGGTCCCTGAACTTCGGTTCAGGGACCAGCTCTTTTTTGTTTTGTGTCACTTGTCGTTCACGTTGCGCGGCCAACATCCCGTGCCATGGGGACAGTTGCAATGCTGAGGGCCGCCGGTATCGGAACCGGTGACGAGGTCATCGTGCCCGCCTACGGAAACGTCGAGGTCGCGGAGGCCGTCGAACTGGCCGGTGCCAGGCCGGTGTTCGCGGACATAGACCCGGACACGTACTGCCTCGCCCCCGCCTCGGTCGAGGCCGGCGTCAGTGCGCACACCGCGGCGATCATCGCCGTACACCGCTTCGGGCAGCCGGCCGATGTGGCGCGGCTCCGGGAGATCGGTGGGTGGCGCGGGCTGCTCGTCCTGGAGCAGGGCGAGTCGGAGCAGCCGCACGACGGGCTCGCCAGGCGGCGGGCGCACGCCGGCTATCTGAACGCGCGGCTCAATGGCGTACGGACGCCCGCCGAGAGCGAGCGGCACACCTACCAGCAGTACGTCGTACGGGTGCCCGGCAACGGGCGGCCCGACCGGGACGCCTTCGCACATGCCATACGGGCCAGGGGAATTGACTGCCGCGTGCCGGTGAAGACGCCCGTGCACCGACTGCCGCAGTTCCGGCGTGACGTCGCGCTGCCGGAGACGGAGCGGGCCGCCGACGAGACGCTGGCGCTGCCCGTCAGTGCCACGCTGTCGCGGCGCGAGCTCCACAAGGTCGTCTCCGCGTGCAATGCGCTCGGTGGGCTGCTGCAGCCCGCTTTCTGACGCGCAGGCGGGAAGGTTCGAACCGAGCTGAAGTTCGGGTATGCTTAATTCCGTTGCTGCGGGGGAAACTCCGGGAAAGCAACAGGCCCCTATAGCTCAGTCGGTAGAGCGTCTCCATGGTAAGGAGAAGGTCAGCGGTTCGATTCCGCTTGGGGGCTCAGACATAAAGGCCTCCGCCCTTACGGGCGGGGGCCTTTTGCGTTGGGGCTCTCAGTCCTTCTGGAGTTCCGGGACGCGCATGGTCAGGATGGCCATGTCGTCCGAAGGGGCATCAGACGCGAAACGCTCGACCGCGCGCATGATGCGGGCCGCTACCGCGCCGGCCGTCAGACCCGTACAGGTCGTCAGGACGTCCGCCAGGCCGTCGTCGCCCAGCATGCGGGTGCCTTCGCGGCGTTCGGTGATGCCGTCCGTGACACAGAGGAGGACATCGCCCGGGTCGAGCGTCATCGTCTGCTCGTAGAGCTCCAGGTCCTCCATGACGCCGAGGAGCGGCTGCGGCTCCGCGTACGGCTCGACTGTGCCGTCCTGGCGCAGGCGCAGGGGGAGCGGGTGGCCGGCGCAGACCATCTTCAGGACCGCCGAGCCGTCCTCCTGCGGCCACAACTCGCCGTAGAGGAGCGTGAGGAAGCGGCTTCGGGCGCCCTCGTCGAGGATCGCGGCGTTCAGGCGCTCCAGGACCGCGGGGCCGCCGAAGCCCTCGCGGGCCAGGAGGCGCAGGGCGTGCCGGGCCAGACCGGTGACCGCCGCGGCCTCCGGGCCCGTACCGCAGACATCGCCGATGGCGAAGCCGTAGGCGCCGTCGCGGATGGGGAAGAGGTCGTAGAAGTCGCCGCCCACCTCGTTTCCCTCGCCGGCCGCGCGGTAGATGACCTCGACCTCGACGCCCGGGATGTGCGGGAGCTCCGGTGGGAGCAGGCTTCGCTGGAGGGACTGACTGATGGCCACGCGCTCCGAGTAGAGGCGCGCGTTGTCCAGGGCGAGCGCGGCACGGCGGCTCAAGTCCTCGGCCAGTTCCAGGATTTCCTGGCGGAAGTGCTCGTCGGACGGCTTGCCGAGCGTGAGCATGCCGATGACGCGGTTGCGGGCGACCAGGGGGAGGACGACCGTCTCGCCGCCGACCGCGGCGGCCGTGGCGAGGGTCGTGCCGATGCCCGAGCTGACGCTCGCCGGTGCGCCGAGGTCGAGGCTGCGCTTGGACGTCCGTAGAGCCGCCTGGTGGGCCGCTTCGGCGGGTGCCGCCCAGACGCGGGCTCCGGGGGTGGGGACCGGGTCGGGCGGGGCGATCTTGGAGAGGAGCGCCTTGAGGCCGTCGATGCGCTCCTCGTCCTCGTGCAGGACGTACGAGAGGTATGGCTCCGAGGACTGGTCGGCGATCGTGTAGACGGCGCACCAGGTGGCGAGCGTCGGGACCGTCATCTGGGCCATGAGCGCCAGGGTCTGGTCGCGGTCGAGGGTGCCGGCGAGGAGGTCGGATGCCTCGACGAGGAAGCTGAGGGAGCCGCGGCGGAGCTTTTCGAGCTCGCCGAGGCGGGCCGACTCGACGGCCAGGGCGATGCGGTCGGCGGCGAACTGGAGGCGCAGGGCCTCCTCGTTCGAGTAGCGGTCGGGTGCCTCGGCCGCGACGCCGAGGGAGCCGGTGAGGCGGCCCTCGACCTTGAGCGGGACCGTGACGACCGAGCGCATGCCCGTGCCGTTGAGGAGCGGGACGGCGCCGGGGACGACTGTGAGGTCCTCGTGGACGGCCGGCATACGAGCTGAGCCGTAGCGGCCGGGGCCCACCTCCACGGGGACGCGGGCGAAGCGCTGGCGGGCCGACGGAAGGCCCGTGGAGGCGCGGACCTCCAGCTCGGTCTCGTCATCGGTCGCGAGGAGCAGGAAGGCGGAGTCGCCGTCGAGCATGTCGCGGGCGCGTTCGACCGTGCGCTGGAGCAGGCCGTCGAGGTCGTCCGGGGCGGGTGAGCCGATGAAGACCTGGAACGGGTCGGACGCGTTGCCATCGGACAGCGTGCCGCTCTCCGAGGTGGTCTGGCCGCGCAGCGGGGTCTGGAGGACGGCGCGCTCGTGGTCGCGTACCAGGAGGCAGACGGTGGAGGGATCGCCGCCGGCGTCGCGGACACGGAGGTGGGAGGCGTAGACGGGCGTCACGCGGCCGTTGGAGCCGCGGATGCCGTAGCTGCCCTCCCAGCGCGAGAACTGCAGAGCGTCGGCGATTCCCGTGCTCGTGCCGGGGGTGTGCGGCCAGGCCGCGAAGTCGGTGAGGGGTTTACCGATGACCTGATCGGCGACGTATCCGAAGAGGTGCTCCGCGTCCTCGCTCCAGGCGGCGACGGCTCCGGTGCGGTCGATCTGGACGACGGCGACCCGCACTCTGCTGTCGGCCAGCGGGAGGAGGTCCGTGGGGAGGGCGGGGCCCGCGGTGCGGGTGCCCACCGAGCGCTGGGGAAGGGCGAGTTGGAACCAGACGAGTTTGTGCGTCGGCGTGTAGTCGACGCCCCAGCGGGTGGCGAGGGCCGCGCAGAGCTGGAGGCCGCGGCCGCCCTCGCGGTCGGGGTTGCCCATGTTGATCGCGGACTGCTGGAGCGGGATCTCGCGCTCCGGATAGCGGTCGGAGACCTCGACGCGTACGCCGTCGTCGGTGCGCAGGCACAGGACCTCGGCGGAGGTGCCGGCGTGCACGACGGCGTTCGTCACGAGTTCACTGGTGAGGACGACCGCGTCGTCGATGATGTCGGGGAAGCCCCACCCCTGGAGGGTGTCGCGCACAAAGGCGCGGGCGGTCGCGACGGACCGCCCGACGGGGTCGAAGGTGGCAGCCGCGCGCGCGGTGATCACAGAACTCCCTGTATCAGTCGTACGAGTCTCGACGCCCATGTCTCCCGAACTCATGGCGCGGCCGCCCCCTCCGATGCCCGTCGTCCTCGTGCCACCGCCCTGGCCGGGCGGACCGGGGTGGGTGGACAGCCGCATGCAAGGTTACTTACCTTCGCCGTCCATGCGGATGCCGGTCGCCAGTGTTTCCGTCCGGAGGGTGTGCGAAGCTGCCGAACTGTTATGGCCTGGTTCAGCCATGGTGAAACACTGGGCAGGCTTCCGAAGAGAACCCGAGCAATCCGAGCAGTACGGCCAACCCTTGCGGGAGGGGCACAGTGGAGTCTGGCGCAGCGTCGCGAGGCACGAATACGCGCGCAAAGGGCGGACAGCCCCTGGCGAAACAGCGTAAACCGCGCAATGGGACCACAGCGGTGGACACCGCTGCCCTGAACAGACTGCTCGCCGGTCTTGTGGCGATGCGGGACGGTAACTTCCGCAAGCGCCTCACGGTGTCGGGCGACGGCCTCATGGCCGAGATCGCGGCGGTCTTCAACGAGGTCGCGGACCGGAATCTGCACCTCACCGGTGAGCTGTCGCGGGTGCGGCGGATGGTCGGGCGTGAGGGAAAGCTCACCGAGCGGCTTGAGGCGGGTGCCTGCGAGGGCTCCTGGGCCGCGGCGATCAACGCGTCGAACGCCCTGGTCGACGACCTCGTGCGCCCGGTCTCCGAGGTCGGACGGGTGCTCACGGCGGTGGCGGAGGGCGATCTGTCGCCGCGCATGGAGCTGCGTTCACAGGTGCCGGACGGCAACGGTCATCCGCTGCGGGGCGAGTTCCTCAAGGTAGGGCGCACCGTCAACAACCTGGTGGACCAGCTGTCGACGTTCACCGACGAGGTCACGCGGGTGGCCAGCGAGGTGGGCACGGAGGGCAAGCTGGGCGGTCAGGCCCGGGTGCGCGGTATGTCCGGTTCGTGGAAGGACCTCACGGATTCGGTCAACACCATGGCGTACCGGTTGACGGCTCAGGTGCGTGACATTGCTCTCGTGACGACCGCGGTGGCGAAGGGTGATCTGTCCCGGAAGGTCACGGTTCACGTCGCGGGCGAGATGCTCGAGCTGAAGAACACCGTCAACACGATGGTGGACCAGTTGTCGTCCTTCTCCTCCGAGGTGACCCGGGTGGCCCGCGAGGTGGGCACGGAGGGCGAGCTCGGCGGCCAGGCGCAGGTGCCGGGTGTGGCGGGTGTGTGGAAGGACCTCACCGATTCCGTAAATCTTATGGCCGGCAACCTGACGGCCCAGGTGCGCGGGATCGCGCAGGTCACGACGGCGGTCGCCAACGGTGATCTGTCGCAGAAGGTGACGGTGTCGGCACGCGGTGAGGTCGCCCAACTCGCCGAGACGATCAACCAGATGACCGAGACGCTTCGCACGTTCGCCGACGAGGTCACGCGCGTGGCCAACGAGGTCGGCGCGGAAGGGCAGCTCGGCGGGCAGGCGAATGTGCCGGGTGCGGCGGGGACGTGGAAGGACCTCACCGATTCGGTGAACACGGTCTTCCGGAACCTGACCACGCAGGTGCGCGACATCGCGACCGTCACGACGGCGGTGGCGAACGGCGACCTCTCGCAGAAGGTGACCGTCGATGTCGCCGGCGAGATGCTCGAGCTCAAGAACACCGTCAACACGATGGTGGACCAGCTGTCCGCGTTCGGCTCCGAAGTCACGCGCGTGGCGCGGGAGATCGGTGTCGAGGGTGAGCTGGGCGGCCAGGCGCATGTGCAGGGAGCTGCCGGTACGTGGAAGGACCTGACAGACTCCGTCAACACGGCCTTCCGCAACCTGACGGGCCAGGTCCGCAACATCGCGCAGGTGACGACGGCGGTGGCCAACGGCGACCTGTCGCAGAAGGTCACCGTGGACGTGTCCGGCGAGATGCTCCAGCTGAAGAACACCGTGAACACGATGGTGGACCAGCTGTCCTCGTTCGCCGACCAGGTGACGCGCATGGCGCGCGACGTGGGCACCGAGGGCCGGCTCGGCGGTCAGGCGCGGGTCGACGGCGTGTCCGGCACCTGGAAGGAACTCACCGACTCCGTCAACTTCATGGCGGGGAACCTGACTTCGCAGGTGCGCCAGATCGCGCAGGTGACCACGGCGGTGGCGCGGGGTGACCTGTCGCAGAAGATCGACGTGGACGCGCGCGGCGAGATCCTGGAACTGAAGAACACCATCAACACGATGGTCGACCAGCTCTCCGCTTTCGCCGACCAGGTGACGCGGGTGGCCCGCGAGGTGGGTACGGAAGGCCGGCTCGGCGGTCAGGCGCAGGTGCCCGGCGTCGCCGGCGTGTGGCGTGACCTGACCGACTCGGTGAACGGCATGGCCGGCAACCTCACCGCCCAGGTGCGCAACATCGCGCAGGTCGCCACGGCGGTGGCGCGCGGTGACCTGTCGCAGAAGATCGACGTGGACGCGCGCGGCGAGATCCTGGAGCTGAAGAACACCCTCAACACGATGGTGGACCAGCTCTCGAACTTCGCCGAGCAGGTCACGCGGGTCTCCCGTGAGGTGGGTACGGAGGGCATCCTCGGCGGGCAGGCCGAGGTCCAGGGTGTCTCCGGCACCTGGAAGGACCTCACGCAGTCCGTGAACGGCATGGCCAACAACCTGACCCTTCAGGTGCGCAACATCGCCGAGGTCACCACGGCCGTCGCCCGCGGCGACCTGTCCAAGAAGATCACCGTCGACGCGAAGGGCGAGATCCTCGAACTCGTCACGACCGTCAACACGATGGTGGATCAGCTGTCGTCGTTCGCCGAGCAGGTGACCCGTGTGGCCCGCGAGGTGGGTACCGAGGGCCAGCTGGGCGGCCAGGCGCGCGTGCGGGGCGTCACGGGCATCTGGAAGGACCTCAGCGACAACGTCAACCTGATGGCCAACAACCTGACCAGCCAGGTGCGCAACATCTCGCAGGTCGCGGCGGCCGTCGCCAGCGGCGACCTCACCAAGAAGGTCACGGTCGAGGCGCGCGGCGAGGTCGCGCAGCTCGCCGACACGGTCAACACCATGGTGACGACGCTGAGTTCGTTCGCCGACCAGGTGACCCGCGTGGCCCGTGAGGTGGGCACCGACGGCATCCTCGGCGGGCAGGCCCGCGTACCGGGAGTCTCCGGTACGTGGAAGGACCTCACCGAGTCCGTGAACGGCATGGCGTCGAACCTGACCGGACAGGTCCGCAACATCGCGATGGTCACGACCGCCATCGCCAAGGGCGACCTGACCAAGAAGATCGACATCGACGCCCGGGGCGAGATCCTCGAACTCAAGACGACCATCAACACCATGGTCGACCAGCTGTCCTCGTTCGCCGACCAGGTGACCCGGGTCGCTCGTGAGGTGGGTACGGAGGGCCAGCTCGGCGGCCAGGCCCGCGTGCGCGACGTCGACGGCACCTGGCGCGACCTGACCGAGTCCGTGAACGAGATGGCCGGGAACCTGACCCGTCAGGTGCGCGCCATCGCGGCCGTCGCCACGGCGGTGACCCGCGGCGACCTGAACCTCAAGATCGACGTCGACGCGGCGGGCGAGATCCAGGTCCTCCAGGACAACATCAACAAGATGATCTCCAACCTGCGCGACACCACGATCGCCAACGAGGAGCAGGACTGGCTGAAGGGCAACCTCGCCCGTATCTCCGGCCTCATGCAGGGCCGCCGCGACCTGGAGGACGTGGCCTCGCTGATCATGAGCGAGCTGACGCCGGTCGTCTCCGCCCAGCACGGCGCGTTCTTCCTGGCGCTGCCGACGGACGAGGCCGAGGCCGGTTCCGCGCCCGAGGACGCGTACGAGCTGCGCATGCTCGGCAGTTACGGCTACTCGATGGGGTCCATGCCGACCTCGTTCCGGCCCGGTGAGACGCTCATCGGGACCGCGGCCCAGGAGAGGCGCGCGATCCTCGTGGAGAACGTGCCGCAGGGCTATCTGAAGATCGCTTCCGGGCTCGGGGAGGCGCCGCCCGCACACGTCATCGTGCTGCCGGTGCTCTTCGAGGGGACGGTCCTCGGTGTGATCGAGCTGGCGACGTTCCAGCCGTTCACGCAGATCCAGAAGGACTTCCTGAACCAGATCGCCGAGATGATCGCGACGAGCGTGAACACCATCTCCGTCAACACGAAGACGGAGGTGCTGCTCAAGCAGTCGCAGGAGCTCACCGAGCAACTGCGCGAGCGGTCCGCGGAGTTGGAGAACCGGCAGAAGGCGCTCCAGGCGTCCAACGCGGAGCTGGAGGAGAAGGCCGAGCTGCTCGCCCAGCAGAACCGCGACATCGAGGTCAAGAACACCGAGATCGAAGAGGCCAGGCAGGTCCTGGAGGAGCGCGCAGAGCAGCTCGCGGTCTCCATGCGGTACAAGTCCGAGTTCCTGGCGAACATGTCGCATGAGCTGCGTACGCCGCTCAACTCCCTGCTGATTCTGGCCAAGTTGCTCGCCGACAACGCGGACTCGAACCTGACCCCGAAGCAGGTCGAGTTCGCCGAGACGATCCATGGCGCCGGTTCCGACCTGCTCCAGCTGATCAACGACATCCTCGACCTGTCGAAGGTCGAGGCGGGCAAGATGGACGTGTCGCCGACCCGCATCGCTCTGGTGCAGCTCGTCGACTACGTAGAGGCCACTTTCCGCCCGCTGACCGCAGAGAAGGGCCTCGATTTCTCCGTACGGGTCTCGCCCGAACTGCCCGCGACGCTCCACACGGACGAACAGCGCCTGCTCCAGGTGCTGCGCAACCTGCTGTCCAACGCGGTCAAGTTCACCGACTCCGGAGCCGTCGAACTGGTCATCAGGCCGGCGGGCGCGGACGTGCCCGACGCCATCCGTGAGCAGCTCCTGGAGGCGGGCTCCCTGCGGGAGGCGGACGGCGACCTGATCGCCTTCTCCGTGACCGACACCGGCATCGGTATCGCGGCCAGCAAGATGCGGGTGATCTTCGAGGCGTTCAAGCAGGCTGACGGGACGACGAGCCGCAAGTACGGCGGTACGGGTCTCGGCCTGTCCATCAGCCGTGAGATCGCGCGGCTGCTCGGCGGTGAGATCCACGCACAGAGCGAGGCCGGGCGTGGCTCCACGTTCACGCTGTACATGCCGCTGCACGCGAGCGAACTGCCGCCGCAGGGCTACCCGCAGCTCGCGCCCACCATCGAGCCGGGGATGCACGCCGTGCCGATGGAGGTCATGCCCCCCGAGGCGTCGATGCCGCCGGAGGTCAGGTCGTACCAGGACACCCAGCACGGTCCCGCCGCGCTCTTCAGGCGGCGCCGCAGGCAGGTGGCCGCGCCCGAACGGCGGCCGGCGCTGCCGGGACAGCCCGGGCAGCAGGGGCCTGCGGCGCCTGCGCAGGAGCGCGCCCAGGAGCAGTGGGCGGGCACCGGTCAGGAAGGGGCGCCGCAGGAGCGACGCACGTTCGTCTTCGGTGGCGAGAAGGTGCTCATCGTCGACGACGACATCCGTAACGTCTTCGCGCTCACCAGCGTCCTGGAGCAGCACGGCCTGTCCGTGCTGTACGCCGAGAACGGCCGGGAGGGGATCGAGGTCCTCGAACAGCACGACGACGTGACGGTCGTCCTGATGGACATCATGATGCCGGAGATGGACGGCTACGCGACGACGACGGCGATCCGCAGGATGCCGCAGTTCGCCGGGCTGCCGATCATCGCGCTCACGGCGAAGGCGATGAAGGGTGACAGGGAGAAGGCCATCGAGTCCGGGGCCTCCGACTACGTCACGAAGCCGGTCGATCCGGATCATCTGCTTACGGTGATGGAGCAGTGGATGCGCGGGGAGTGACCGGGTAGGTGTGCGTCGCTGAGCAGTTGTTGACCGAGTGTGGCCGAAGCCGTGTAGAACTGCGGTATTCGGGGAACCTTCTGGTCTCCCACTGCGTTTGTGCTACGTGCACAGTGACATCGCGGTGACAGGGTGTGGCGACGGGCGGGGTGCGGCTACCATGACCGGCACAAGGACGGGCGGCGCAAGGGAGTCGCCCTCTGGGGCGGCTTCCGGAGCCGCCCCAAGTCCTGCGGACAGGGGCGGCCCCATGCCGGGGCGAGGAGGGCGGGCCATGGTGCAGAAGGCCAAGATCCTCCTGGTCGATGACCGGCCGGAGAATCTGCTGGCGCTGGAGGCCATCCTCTCCGCGCTCGATCAGACACTGGTGCGGGCATCGTCCGGGGAGGAAGCACTCAAAGCGCTGCTCACGGACGATTTCGCGGTCATTCTGCTGGATGTCCAGATGCCGGGAATGGACGGTTTCGAAACCGCGGCGCACATCAAGCGTCGGGAGCGGACACGCGACATCCCGATCATCTTCCTCACGGCCATCAACCACGGCCCGCACCACACGTTCCGTGGGTACGCGGCCGGTGCGGTGGACTACATCTCGAAGCCGTTCGACCCGTGGGTCCTGCGCGCGAAGGTCTCGGTCTTCGTCGAGCTGTACATGAAGAACTGCCAACTGCGGGAGCAGGCGGCCCTGCTGCGGCTCCAGCTCGAGGGCGGCGGGAAGTCCGACGTCGGCGACTCCAAGGAGCCGGCCGGGCTGCTGGCCGAACTCTCCGCGCGGCTCGCGGCCGTTGAGGAGCAGGCCGAGGCGCTCTCGAAGCAGCTCGACGACGAGTCGGCGGACGCTGCCGCGGTCGCCACGGCCGCGCATCTCGAACGCAAACTCACCGGGCTGCGCCGCGCTCTTGACGCCCTGGAGCCCGGTACGGGAAGCGGCGCACCGTCACTTCCTTCGCAGAACTGAGCAGCAGCCCACCATTTGAGGAAGCGTCACTTCCGGGCACACCGATCCGCGACACGGACGGGTGAAGCAGTAGGCACACGTGTCCGCAGTGGTCTCCACCGGTAACCTCGCACTCATGGCCTCACGTCCCGCAGCCAAGAAGACGCCCGCGAAGAAGGCGGCCGCGCCGACCAAGGCTCCGGCGAAGAAGGCCCCTGCCAAGAAGACGGCCGCGAAGAAGCCCGCGGCCAAGAAGGCGCCCCCGAGGAAAGCCGCGGCGAAGAAGCCCGCGCCCAAGCCGGCGCCCAGCCCCACCGGGGGCGTGTACCGGCTTGCACGCGCGCTCTGGCTGGGCGTCGCGCACAGCGTGGGCGCGATGTTCCGCGGCATAGGCCGTGGCGCCAAGGGGCTCGACCCGGCGCACCGCAAGGACGGCCTCGCGCTCCTCCTCCTCGGTCTGGCACTGATCGTCGCGGCGGGCACCTGGTCGAATCTGCGCGGCCCCGTCGGCGACCTCGTCGAAATGCTCGTCACGGGCGCGTTCGGCCGCCTCGACCTGCTCGTACCGCTGCTGCTCGGCGGCATCGCCGTACGCCTCATCCGGCACCCCGAGAAGCCCGAGGCCAACGGGCGCATCGTGATCGGCCTGTCCGCGCTCGTCATCGGCGTACTCGGCCAGGTCCACATCGCCTGCGGCTCGCCCGCCCGCACCGACGGCATGCAGGCCATAAGGGACGCCGGGGGGCTCATCGGCTGGGGCGCCTCCACCCCGTTGAGCTTCACCATGGGCGAGGTGCTCGCGGTACCGCTCCTCGTCCTGCTCACCGTCTTCGGGCTGCTGGTGGTCACCGCGACGCCCGTGAACGCGATTCCGCAGCGACTGCGGCTGCTCGGTGTGCAGCTCGGCGTCGTCCATCCGGACCCCGAGGACGACGCGCTCGGTGCGGCGGACGACGAGCGCTACGACGAACAGTGGCGCGAGTCCCTGCCCGCGCGCTCCAGGCGGCGTCCGGCGGACCCCGAGACGTACGACCCCGACCAGGCGGAGCAGGAGGCGCTCTCCAAGCGGCGCAGGCCCCGGCGCACCCCTGTGCAGCCCGTCGTGACCCGGCCCATGGACGCGGTCGACGTGGCCGCAGCGGCCGCTGCCGCGCTCGACGGGGCCGTGCTGCACGGCATGCCCCCGTCGCCGCTGGTCGCCGATCTGACGCAGAGGGTCGGTACGGAGCGGGAGAGCGCCCCCGAGCGCACGGCGCCGGTACCTACCGCGCGGGCGAAGACCCCGGCGAAGGAGACCAAGGAGCCGGCACCTGAGCCCGCAGCCCCGGCGGCCAAGGCCGGCGTGCCCGACCTGACGAAGTCCGCCCCCGACGGCCCGCGCGACCTCCCGCCGCGCGCCGAGCAGCTCCAGCTGTCCGGCGACATCACCTACTCGCTGCCGTCGCTCGACCTCCTGGAGCGCGGCGGCCCCGGCAAGTCACGCAGCGCGGCCAACGACGCCGTCGTCGACTCGCTGTCGAACGTCTTCTCCGAGTTCAAGGTCGACGCCCACGTCACCGGCTTCACGCGCGGCCCGACGGTCACCCGCTACGAGATCGAGCTCGGCCCCGCCGTGAAGGTCGAGAAGATCACGGCGCTGGCCAAGAACATCGCCTACGCCGTCGCGTCCCCGGACGTCCGGATCATCTCGCCCATCCCCGGCAAGTCCGCCGTGGGCATCGAGATCCCGAACACCGACCGCGAAATGGTCAACGTGGGCGACGTCCTGCGCCTCGCCGACGCGGCCGAGGACGACCACCCGATGCTCGTCGCGCTCGGCAAGGACGTCGAGGGCGGTTACGTCATGGCCAACATGGCCAAGATGCCGCACATCCTCGTCGCCGGAGCCACCGGCTCCGGAAAGTCGTCCTGCATCAACTGTCTGATCACCTCGATCATGTGCCGGGCGACCCCCGAGGACGTGCGCATGGTCCTCGTGGACCCCAAGCGCGTCGAGCTCACCGCGTACGAGGGCATCCCGCACCTGATCACGCCGATCATCACCAACCCCAAGCGGGCCGCCGAGGCGCTGCAGTGGGTCGTGCGCGAGATGGACCTGCGCTACGACGACCTCGCGGCGTTCGGATACCGGCACATCGACGACTTCAACCAGGCGATCCGCGACGGCAAGCTCAAGACGCCCGAGGGCAGCGAGCGCGAGCTGAAGACGTACCCGTATCTGCTGGTCATCGTCGACGAGCTCGCGGACCTGATGATGGTCGCGCCGCGGGACGTCGAGGACTCGATCGTGCGCATCACACAGCTCGCGCGCGCGGCCGGCATCCACCTGGTGCTCGCCACCCAGCGCCCGTCGGTCGACGTCGTCACCGGCCTCATCAAGGCCAACGTCCCCTCCCGGCTCGCCTTCGCCACCTCCTCGCTCGCCGACAGCCGCGTCATCCTCGACCAGCCCGGCGCCGAGAAGCTGATCGGCAAGGGCGACGGGCTGTACCTGCCGATGGGCCAGAACAAACCCACCCGTATGCAGGGCGCCTTCGTCACCGAGGACGAGATCCACGCGGTCGTCCAGCACTGCAAGGACCAGATGGCGCCCGTCTTCAGGGACGACGTCACCGTCGGGACCAAGCAGAAGAAGGAGATCGACGAGGACATCGGCGACGACCTCGACCTGCTGTGCCAGGCCGCTGAGCTGGTCGTTTCCACGCAGTTCGGCTCCACGTCGATGCTCCAGCGCAAGCTGCGCGTCGGCTTCGCGAAGGCCGGGCGGCTCATGGACCTCATGGAGTCGCGGAACATCGTGGGACCGAGCGAGGGTTCGAAGGCACGTGACGTTCTTGTGAAGCCTGACGAACTGGATGGAGTGCTCGCCGTGATACGCGGGGAGGCTCAACCCTGAGGCGCGCGTCGCAGGGACAGCGCGCGCCCCGCAGGACGAACGGACGGCTCACACTCGCGATCGACGCTCACTCGTAAGGGAGCGTGAGGCAACCGTTTCCCCTCCGCGTACGTCAAGTTGAGGGAGGGGTCAGGTATATGTCCCAGCATCGGGGTGACCGGCCGTCGTGTCCGGCCATTCCGATGGCGTAAAGGTCTGACCGCCCGGTTGCCCCACCCTTTCGTACCCCCCCTAGACTGAACCTCCAGCAGGTGGTTACACGCTCGAAAGGCGCCCCCGTGTCCATCGGCAACTCCCCTGAAGACGACCGTCCTTCGGATGACGCTCGCGCGACGACCCCGCCGGCCGTCGAGCAGGCGCCCACGCCCTCGGTCGACCGCCCCTCGATCGGACGCGTCCTCCGTCAGGCGCGCGAAGACGCCGGGATGACCGTCGACGAAGTCAGTACGTCCACCCGGGTGCGCATCCCGATCGTGCACGCGATCGAGGAGGACGACTTCTCGCGGTGCGGCGGCGATGTCTACGCCCGCGGTCACGTCCGGACCCTGGCGCGCGCCGTGGGTGTCGATCCCGAGCCGCTTCTCGCCCAGTTCGCCGACGAGCACGGTGGGCGGCCCGCGCCGACTCCGGCCGCTCCGCTGTTCGAGGCCGAGCGGATCAGGTCCGAGCCGCGCCGGCCGAACTGGACGGCGGCCATGGTCGCCGCGATCGTCGCGGTGATCGGCTTCGTCGGGTTCACCGCGTTCGGCGGGAGCGACGACGGTGCCAAGCAGCAGGCGGCCGACGGTGCGACACCGGCCTCAGGCAAGCCCAAGCCCACGCAGACCCCCAAGGCCAACAAGCCCACCGATCCCAAGCCCGACCCGACCGACAGCGCGATCGCGGCCGCGCCCCGCGACAAGGTCACCGTCAAGATCAACGCGGCGGACGGGCGCAGCTGGATCTCCGCGAAGGACCACAACGGACGGATCATGTTCGACGGCCTGCTCGAACAGGGCGAGTCGAAGACCTTCCAGGACAACCAGAAGGTCGACCTCGTCCTCGGCGACGCCGGTGCCATCCAGCTGTACGTGAACGGCAAGCAGGTGGACAACGAGTTCGAGCCCGGACAGGTCGAGCGTCTCACCTACACCAAGGGTGATCCCGAGGTCGGATGAGCGGGAGGTTGCCCGGCGATGATCTCCGGGTAACCCTCGCGGGCGGTGCTGTCGGTGGGACGAAGTAGTCTTGAGCCCATGCCCGAACGCCGTACCGTCGCCCTTGTCACTCTTGGCTGCGCCCGTAACGAGGTGGACTCGGAGGAGCTCGCAGGCCGCTTGGAGGCGGACGGCTGGGAGCTCGTCGAGGACGCCGAGGCCGCAGACGTCGCTGTCGTCAACACCTGTGGCTTCGTCGAAGCCGCCAAGAAGGACTCCGTCGACGCCCTTCTCGAAGCCAATGACCTCAAGGGCCATGGCAGAACCCAGGCCGTCGTGGCCGTCGGCTGCATGGCCGAGCGGTACGGCAAGGACCTGGCGGAAGCCCTCCCCGAGGCCGACGGCGTGCTCGGCTTCGACGACTACGCCGACATCTCCGACCGGCTCCAGACCATCCTCAACGGCGGCATCCACGCCTCGCACACCCCGCGCGACCGGCGCAAGCTGCTGCCGATCAGCCCTGCCGAGCGGCAGGACGCGGGCGCCGAGGTGGCGCTCCCCGGACACGCCCCCGTGGACCTGCCCGACGGTCTCGCGCCCGCGTCCGGCCCCCGCGCCCCGCTGCGCCGCCGCCTCGGGACGAACCCCGTCGCCTCGGTGAAGCTGGCGTCCGGCTGCGACCGCCGCTGCTCTTTCTGCGCCATCCCGTCCTTCCGCGGCGCCTTCATCTCGCGCCGGCCCAGCGACGTCCTCGGCGAGACGCGCTGGCTCGCCGAGCAGGGCGTCAAGGAGGTCATGCTCGTCTCCGAGAACAACACCTCGTACGGCAAGGACCTCGGCGACATCCGACTCCTCGAGACGCTGCTGCCCGAGCTGGCCGCCGTCGACGGGATCGAGCGGGTGCGCGTCAGCTATCTGCAGCCAGCCGAGATGCGCCCCGGCCTCATCGACGTCCTCACGGGCACCGACAAGGTCGTTCCTTACTTCGATCTCTCGTTCCAGCACTCGGCCCCCGCCGTGCTGCGCTCCATGCGGCGCTTCGGTGACACCGACCGCTTCCTCGAGCTGCTCTCCACGATCCGAGACAGGGCGCCGCAGGCCGGTGTCCGGTCCAACTTCATCGTGGGCTTCCCCGGCGAGAGCGAGGCCGACCTGGCCGAGCTGGAGCGCTTCCTCACCGGCGCCCGCCTCGACGCGATCGGCGTCTTCGGCTACTCCGACGAGGAGGGCACGGAAGCGGCGACGTACGAGCACAAGCTCGACGAGGACGTCGTCGCCGAGCGACTCGCGCGCGTGTCGCGGCTCGCCGAGGAGCTGGTCTCGCAGCGCGCGGACGAGCGCGTCGGCGAGGCGGTCCACGTGCTCGTCGAGTCCATCGACGACGAGGACGGTGCCGTCGGGCGCGCAGAGCACCAGGCTCCCGAGACTGACGGACAGGTGCTGCTCACCAGCAGCGAGGGCCTGAGCGTGGGTCGTATCGTCGAGGCAAAGGTGATCGGCACCCAGGGCGTTGACCTGGTCGCCGAGCCGCTCGAGTGTTCTGAGGAGGCGGGCAGATGACCGGAGTCCCGGCATCCGCTACGGGCGGTTCCGGTAGGCCGGCGCCCGGCGGCAAGTTGGGCGCTGCGGCCGTCAACCAGGCCAGCCTGTGGAACATCGCGAACATCCTGACCATGCTCCGGCTCGCCCTCGTGCCGGGCTTCGTGGCGCTCATGCTCGCCGACGGCGGCTACGACCCCGTCTGGCGCGCCTGGGCCTGGGCGGCCTTCGCCGTCGCCATGATCACGGACGTCTTCGACGGACATCTGGCGCGCACGTACAACCTGGTCACGGACTTCGGGAAGATCGCCGACCCCATCGCCGACAAGGCGATCATGGGGGCGGCGCTCATCTGTCTCTCGAGCCTCGGCGACCTGCCCTGGTGGGTGACGGGAGTGATCCTCGGGCGTGAGCTCGGGATCACCCTGCTGCGCTTCTGGGTCATCCGGTACGGGGTGATCCCGGCCAGCCGCGGCGGCAAGATGAAGACCCTCGCCCAGGGCACGGCGGTCGGGATGTACGTCCTGGCGCTGACCGGGCCACTGGCCACCTTCCGGTTCTGGGTGATGGCGGTGGCGGTCGCGCTGACCGTGCTCACCGGCCTCGACTACGTGAAGCAGGCCGTGGTGCTGCGCCGGCAGGGCATGGCGGCCGAGCGTGCCGCCCGCGACGAACGTGAGGCGGCGGCGGAGCAGTGACGTCCGGAGCGGTCGGCGGTGGCGGGGCGGACGGCCTCTCCACCGCCGCCGCGGTGCTCCGGCTGCTCGCCGAGCGCGGCGAGACCCTCGCGGTCGCCGAGTCGCTCACCGGCGGCCTCGTGGCGGCGGACATCACCTCGGTGCCGGGCGCCTCGCGCGTCTTCCGCGGATCTGTGACCTCGTACGCGACCGAGCTGAAACGGGACGTCCTGGGCGTCGACGGCACTCTCCTGGCCGAGCGCGGGGCGGTGGATCCCGAGGTCGCCGTGCAGATGGCGACCGGGGTGCGCAGGGTCCTCGGCGCGGACTGGGGGATCGCGACCACAGGCGTCGCCGGGCCCGACGAGCAGGACGGGCAGCCGGTGGGGACGGTCTTCGTGGCTGTCGCCGGTCCGGGCGATTCCACGGCGTTCGAGGCGGGTTCCGGAGGGGCTGAAGCGGGAGCCGGCGCCGGGGTTGAGCGGTCCGGGGCTCAGGCCGGCAGTTTCGCTCGTAGCCGGAAAGTGGCCGCGTTGCGGTTGAACGGCGACCGTTCGGAAATCCGTATGAAGAGTGTACGGAGTGTGCTTGAGCTGCTCCTTGAGCAGGTCTTGAGCGAACGCGCAGAGAATGAGCGGGCACAGGATACGGAACAGAACGGGGGGTTTTGATGTTTACAGCCCTGAGTGAACACGACATCGCTCCCCGCACGGCCGCAGCGCAAGGCGGTACGGTGGGGCGTGAAGGATGCGGCTACACGGTCCGAGGAGGGAGCCACCGATGATTCTGCTCCGTCGCCTGCTGGGTGACGTGCTGCGTCGGCAGCGCCAGCGCCAGGGCCGTACTCTGCGCGAAGTCTCCTCGTCCGCCCGAGTCTCGCTCGGCTATCTCTCCGAGGTGGAGCGGGGGCAGAAGGAGGCATCCTCCGAGCTGCTGTCCGCTATTTGCGACGCGCTTGACGTACGGATGTCCGAGCTCATGCGCGAGGTGAGCGACGAGCTCGCTCTCGCCGAGCTGGCCGAGTCGGCAGCGGCTACTGATCCGGTGCCCGCACCGGTTCGCCCGCGGCTCAATTCTGTCTCCGTGGCCGGTGTCCCACCGGAACGGGTGACCATCAAGGCGCCTGCGGAAGCGGTGGACGTCGTCGCTGCGTGATCCCACGCGGCGTGACGCCTCGTGCAGGTGTCACTCATAAGTGTGTGAAAGCCCCGGCCGGGAGATCGGCCGGGGCTTTTGCATGTCGAGGCTCTCGCATGACGCGGCTCTCGCATGTCGAGTGGCGCGTGGGCCGGGGCGGCTGGAGGGCGGGGCGGGGCGCCTGGAGGCCGGGGGAAGCGCCGGGCGGGGCTCGACATGCCCGCATCAGGGCATTCGTGCCATGGTGAAGGGGATTTCGACGTGCGCGGGAGCGCCTTCGGTGTGCGGGGACGCCTCCGGGGCGTCCTGCCGCCGGGTGGCGCCGGCGTTCGGGTTCGATCCGATCCGGCATCGGGCAGGAGGTGGCGGCCGTGGCGTGGCGGACCGTGCGCGGAATACCGGCCGGGGTGTGGCGGACCGCGCGCTGGATACCGGCTGTGGCCTTCGGGGCACTGTGGTGGTGGGGCCTGCTGCGTCTGGCCTTCTCGCCGGACGCGGGTGCCTTCGAGGGGGCCGTGGCGGCCGGTGGGTGGGGGCTGAGCCTGCTGCCGGTGCACACTGTGCCCAAGTCACGGGCGGTGGGGGCGGTGGGATCCGTGCGGCCGGGTGGGACTTCTGCGGGGCCGATCCGGCCCTCTGGAGCGTCTGTGGGAGTGGTGGGGTCCGGTGGAGCGTCTGTGGAGGGCGCGAGGCGGGGCGGGAATTCTGCGGGGGAGATGCGGTCCGCGAGGGCCGGGGGCGCGGGCAGGTGGCTTACCAGGGCATGGCGACGCCGCCGTTCGGGCGGAGGATCTGGCCCGTCGTGAACGATGACGCGTCCGATGCCAGATGCAGGACGGCGTGCGCGATGTCGTCCGCCTCGCCCACGCGGCCCAGCGGGGACATCCGGACCATCAGGGCCTCGGTGTGCGACTGCTCCGACGCGTCGTGCCGGCCGGTCATGGGCGTACGGATCCAGCCGGGCGCGACCGCGTTGACGCGGATGCCCTGCGGGCCGACCTCGGTCGCCAGGGTCTTCGTCAGCTGGACGACGGCGGCCTTCGAGACGCCGTAGCAGAGCAGTCCGGGGCCGCCGGTGTCCACGGCCCCCGACGCCATCGTGACGATGCTGCCGCGTGTGCCCGTCGCGATCATGGCGCGGGCGGCCTCCTGGCAGGCGTACAGCACGCCCTTGAAATTGATGCCGAGGACGCGGTCGAGGTCCTCGTCGCGGGTCTCCAGGACGGGACTGCTGTGCATGATCCCGGCGATCGCGGCCATGACGTCGAGGCGGCCCGTCGCGTCGACGGCCGCCGCCACCGCCTCTGCGAGCTGGGTGCGGTCCGCGACGTCGAGGGGGTGCGTGCGGGCCGTGCCTCCCCTTGTCTTGATCAGCGTCGCCGTCTCGTGCAGGCCCTGCGCGTCGCGGTCGGCGCAGTGCACAGTGGCTCCGGCGTCGGCCAGGAGCAGGGCGGAGGCGCGTCCGATGCCGCTCGCGGCGCCGGTGACGAATGCGGTGCGTCCGGTGAGGTCGTACGCGGTGACGGGCATGAGGGGACCGTACGAGCATTTCTGACGGGTCGTCAATTAGCGTGTACGGGCTATCTGATGAGGCCGTGTCATCCGGTGGGCGGGGGCTGCTTGGCGTACGGCCGCGGGGCCGGGCCGTGTTGGCAGGAGGGGCACCAGTAGGTGGGGCGTTCGCGGGAGCCGTCGCCCTGGTCTGCCACGCGGATCGGGGTGCGGCAGCGCAGGCAGGGGCGAGGCGCCCGGCCGTAGACGTAGAGCCGCTGGCCGGGGCGGCCGCTGCCGGTGGTGACGCGCGCGGGGCGGTCGCGATTGGCTTCGAGGAGCTTCTTGGCGAGCTCGGGGAGGCGGGCGGCGGTTTCGTCGGGGAGGTCGCCGACAGGCAGCCATGGGGTGACCTGGAGGAGGAAGCACAGCTCGGACTTGTAGACGTTGCCGATGCCCGCGAGATTGCGCTGGTCGAGGAGCGCCTCGCCGAGGGGGCGGGCCGGATCGCGGAGGAGGTTGCGGAGGGCTGTGCCGGCGTCCCAGTCCGGGCCGAGCAGGTCGGGGCCTAGGTGGCCGACCACCTTGTTCTCGTCGGCCGTGCGCAGGAGTTCGAGGACGGGGAGGCGGTAGCCCACTGCGGTGCGGGTGGCGTTGCCGAGGACCGCGCGGATCTGGTGGCCGGGGCCACCTGTCCACCGCTCGCCCGGTGCGTACACCTTCCAGGAGCCGTCCATGCGGAGGTGCGAGTGCAGGGTGAGGCCGCCCTCGATGCGGGTGAGGAGGTGCTTGCCGCGCGGGGTGACGTCGAGGACGGTGCGGCCGGTCAGGTCGGCCGTGGCGAAGCGGGGGACGCGCAGGTCGGAGCGGATGAGCACCTGGCCCGCGAGGGCGGTGTGCAGACGCTGCGCGGTCTGCAGGACGGTGTCTCCTTCGGGCATGGGTCAAGGGTGGCACGGGTCGCTGAGGTGGGGGGCGGCGTGGGCCGGCATGGCGGGAGGGGTGGGTGGGGGTGGGTCGGTGCGGGCTCGGGGCGAGGTGGTGGGGGCTGGGGTGGGCGTGTTCGGTGACGGGTCGGGGCTACGCGCGCAGGCGTAGGCCTCGCGGGGTCGCGTGGAAGCCGGCGGTTTCCAGGAGGGACGAGAACGGGGAGGTCAGAGCGGCTGAGCCGTTGATCCGCTCCACGGTGATCGTGCCGAGGGAGCCCGCCTTGGCGGCGTCGGCCAGTGCCTCCGCTGCGGCGGGCAGCCGGGAGTCCTCGGCCATGTCGGCGGCGGTGAGCGCGCCGGCGTCACCTTCGGATGCGGGCCAGGCGAGCAGGGTCTTGCCGCCGCGCTCCATGTACAGGGTCAGCTCGCCGTCGACGAGTACGACCAGGGAGCCCGCCTTGCGGCCCGGCTTGTGTCCGGCGCCGGTGGGGGAGTCGGGCCAGGGCAGGGCCGCCCCATAGGCGTTCGCCGGGTCGGCGGCGGCGAGGACGACGGCTCTGGAAGCGGCTCTGCGGCGGCGTGGGGCGCGACCGGGGCCGGAGCCGGGGTGGCCGGGTGCGGGCCAGGCGTCGTGTTCCGCGAAGTCCGGGACGGCGCCCGGGGGAAAGTCCGGGGGGAAGTCCGGGACGGCGTGTGGTTCGGTGGCCGTGGACCGTGAGGGGTCCCAGGCCGGCGACGGGTCGGTCGTGGGGTTCGCGAGCGGGCCCGGCGGTCCTGCGTAGGGGTCGGGCGGGGCGTCGCCACGGTCGCGGGCGTTCGCGGCCGCGCGCAGGCGGTCCACCGCGCCGTCCATCGCGAACTGCGCGGCGCCGAGGCCTTCGACGACGTACCCCCGCCGGGCCTGGCCGCTCTCCTCGAAGGCGGACAGGATGCGGTACACCGCGGAGAAGCCGCCCTCCACGCCCTCCGCGGCGACGGCGCCCCGGGTCACCACGCCGTGCCGGTCGAGGAGCGTACGGGCCAGGGCGTGGGCGCGCACCGTCGGGTCGGGGTCGACTGTGGGCAGCAGCGACCAGCGGCCCGCGACGGTCGGCGGGCCCGATCGGGAGGCGGTCCGCGCGGCGGTGGTGAGGCCTCCGTAGCGCCCGCGCGGGATCGCGCGGCGGGCGCGATGAGCCGTGGATCCCGCGGTGCGGCCCGACCCCAGGAGCGAGCGCATCGGGGCCAGCGTGTCGTTCGTGAGTCGCCCGGACCAGGCCAGATCCCAGAGCGTGTCCGCCAGTTGGGGATCGGTGGCATCGGGGTGCGTCGTCGCACGGACCTGGTCGGCGATCTGGCGGAAGAACAGACCGTAACCACCGGAGAGTGTGTCCAGGACGGACTGGTGGAGAGCGGTGAGCTCCAGGGGGTGCGGCGCGAGGAGCAGGAGGGGTGCCGTGTCGGCCAGGTACAGGGAGACCCAGCCGTCCTTGCCGGGCAGGGAACCCGCGCCCGCCCACACGACCTCGCCCGACGCCGTGAGTTCGTCGAGCATCGCGGGCGCGTAGCCCGAGACCCGGGACGGCAGGACAAGTTTCTCCAGGGCGGACGCCGGTACGGACGCGCCCTGCAACTGCTCGACGGCACGCACCAGACCGTCCACACCGCGCAGCCCGTGCCCGCCCAAGTGCTGCCACTGGGGCAGGAATTGGGCGAGGGCGGCGGGCGGGACCGGCTCAAGCTCGTGCCGCAGGGCCGCGAGCGAACGCCGGCGCAGACGGCGGAGCACCGTCGCGTCGCACCACTCCTGGCCGATGCCTGCCGGATGGAACTCGCCTTGCACTACCCGCCCGTTCGCCGCCAGGCGTTGCAGGGCGCCGTCCGTGACGGCCGCGCCGAGACCGAAGCGGGTGGCGGCCGCGGCGGAGGTGAACGGGCCGTGCGTGCGCGCGTACCGGGCCAGAAGGTCGCCCAGGGGATCCTTGACGGGCTCCGTGAAGGCCTCGGGTACGCCGACTGGCAGCGCTGTGCCGAGCGCGTCCCGCAGCCGGCCCGCGTCCTCGATCGCCGCCCAGTGGTCGGCTCCCGCGATACGGACCCGGATGGCTCGGCGGGCGGACGCCAGCTCCGAGGCCCACCCCGGATCGGCGCCCCGCTCCGCCAACTCGGCGTCCGTGAGCGGCCCGAGGACGCGCAACAGGTCAGCGACGCCCTCGACATCCTTGATGCGGCGGTCGTCCGTGCGCCACTGGAGTTCCTGCTCCAGTTCGGCGAGCACGTCAGCGTCGAGGAGCTCGCGCAGCTCGGCCTGGCCGAGCAGTTCGGCGAGCAGCCGCGAGTCCAGCGACAGAGCCGCAGC
This sequence comes from Streptomyces sp. NPDC055140, assembly GCF_053607285.1. NCBI lineage: Bacteria > Bacillati > Actinomycetota > Actinomycetes > Kitasatosporales > Streptomycetaceae > Streptomyces > Streptomyces sp. NPDC055140. Next base: position 22,606 of record NZ_JBSGTG010000039.1, read on the forward strand.
ACGCCGCTCGGCGAGCGGCGAGTCGCCCTCGTACAGGAACTGGGCGACGTAGCCGAACAGGAGGGAGCGGGCGAACGGGGAGGCCTCCGGGGTGGTCACCTCGACGAGGCGGACCTTGCGGGACTCGATGTCACCCATCAGCTCGGCGAGGCCGGGCACGTCGAAGACGTCCTGGAGGCACTCCCGTACGGCTTCGAGGACGATCGGGAACGAGCCGAACTCGCTGGCCACCTGGAGGAGCTGGGAGGCGCGCTGGCGCTGCTGCCACAGGGGGGTGCGCTTGCCGGGGTTGCGCCGGGGCAGCAGCAGGGCGCGGGCCGCGCACTCGCGGAAGCGGGCGGCGAACAGGGCCGAGCCGCCGACCTGGTCGGTGACGATCTGGCTGACGTCGCCCTTGTCGAAGGCGACGTCGGCGGCCCCTAGGGGGGCCTGGTCGGCGTCGTACTCCGAACCGGCCTTGGAGGGCTCCTGGTCCAGGAGGTCGAGGCTCATGAGATCGGCGTCGGGAAGGCGTAGCACGATGCCGTCGTCGGCGTGCATGACCTGGGCGTCCATGCCGTACTTCTCGCCCAGCCTGGCCCCGAGAGCGAGCGCCCAGGGAGCGTGCACCTGCGCGCCGAAGGGGGAGTGCACGACGACCCGCCAGTCACCCAGCTCGTCACGGAACCGCTCGACCACGATGGTGCGGTCGTCCGGGATGTGGCCGCAGGCCTCGCGCTGCTCGGACAGATAGGCCAGCACATTGTCTGCGGCCCATGCGTCGAGGCCCGCCGTGAGCAGCCGGAGCCGGGCGTCCTCCGGGGACAGGGAGCCGACCTCGCGCAGGAACGCGCCCACCGCGCGTCCCAGTTCGAGTGGCCGGCCGAGCTGGTCGCCCTTCCAGAACGGGAGTCGGCCCGGGACGCCGGGCGCGGGGGAGACCAGTACGCGGTCGCGCGTGATGTCCTCGATGCGCCAGGAACTCGTACCGAGGGTGAACACGTCGCCCACCCGGGACTCGTAGACCATCTCCTCGTCGAGCTCGCCTACCCGGCCGCCGCCCTTCTTGGGGTCGGATCCGGCGAGGAACACCCCGAAGAGGCCGCGGTCCGGGATCGTGCCCCCGGAGGTGACGGCCAGGCGCTGGGCACCGGGGCGTCCGGTGATCGTGCCGGCGATGCGGTCCCACACCACGCGTGGACGCAGCTCGGCGAAAGCGTCGGAGGGATAGCGCCCGGCGAGCATGTCGAGGACGCCGGTGAACGCGGACTCCGGCAGCGACGCGAAGGGCGCCGCGCGGCGGACGAGCGCGAGCAGGTCGTCCACCTGCCAGGAGTCGAGCGCCGTGATCGCGACGAGCTGCTGGGCCAGCACGTCCAGGGGGTTGGCGGGGATGCGGAGCGACTCGATGGAGCCTGTGCGCATCCGCTCGGTGACCACGGCCGCCTGGACGAGGTCGCCCCGGTACTTCGGGAAGACGACGCCTGTGGAGACCGCGCCCACCTGGTGTCCCGCACGGCCCACGCGCTGGAGGCCGGACGCCACGGAGGGCGGGGACTCCACCTGGACGACGAGGTCCACCGCGCCCATGTCGATGCCCAGCTCGAGGCTGGACGTGGCGACCACGGCGGGCAGCCGGCCCGCCTTCAGGTCCTCCTCGACGAGGGCGCGCTGCTCCTTGGAGACCGATCCGTGGTGGGCGCGGGCGATGACCACCGGCGCTCCGTTCGCCGCGCCCGAGCCGCCCATCAGCTCGGCCGGTGCGTGGTCCTCGGGGAGGGTTTCGCCCGTCGCCCGCTCGTACGCGATCTCGTTCAGCCGGTTGCACAGGCGCTCGGCCAGCCGGCGGGAGTTGGCGAAGACGATCGTCGAGCGGTGCGACTGGACCAGGTCGGCGATGCGCTCCTCGACATGCGGCCAGATGGACGGCCGCTCCGCGGCCTGGTCGGAGTCGGCGACGGGCGAGCCGCCGAGCTCGCCCAGGTCCTCCACGGGGACGACCACCGAGAGGTCGAACTCCTTGCCCGAGCGCGGCTGGACGATCTCCACCTTGCGCTGCGGCGACAGATAACGCGCCACCTCGTCGACAGGACGGACCGTCGCGGACAGGCCGATCCGGCGGGCGGGCCGGGGCAGCAGCTCGTCGAGCCGCTCCAGGGACAGTGCGAGATGGGCGCCGCGCTTGGTGCCCGCGACCGCGTGCACCTCGTCGAGAATCACCGTCTCGATGCCCGTGAGCGCGTCACGCGCGGCGGACGTGAGCATCAGGAACAGCGATTCGGGCGTCGTGATCAGAATGTCCGGCGGCCGGGTCGACAGGGCGCGGCGCTCGGCCGGGGGAGTGTCCCCGGAGCGGATGCCGACCTTCACCTCGGGCTCGGGCAGTCCCAGGCGCGCCGACTCCTGCCGGATGCCGGTGAGCGGGCTGCGCAGATTGCGCTCCACGTCGACCGCGAGGGCTTTGAGGGGCGAGATGTACAGGACGCGGCAGCGCTTCTTCGGGTCGGCCGGTGGCGGCGCCGACGCCAGCTGGTCCAGGGCGGCCAGGAACGCGGCCAGGGTCTTGCCGGAACCCGTCGGCGCGACGACCAGCACGTCCGAGCCCTCGCCGATGGCCTGCCATGCCCCGGCCTGCGCGGACGTGGGCGCGGAGAACGCCCCCGTGAACCAACTGCGGGTCGCGGGGGAGAAACCGTCGAGCGGGCTGCGTGCGGACCTGACCATGCACCCATCGTGCACCTCCCCACTGACAATGGCCCGGACCTGCGCAAACGCTCCGCGCCCGGACCCCGGCGCCGGGCGATGCGGCCCGTTCGTGGCGCAGAATGGAACACATGGCGGGGTCGGGAACGAAGGAATGGGCCAGGCACTGGCGCTACGAACAGCTGCCGGGCCTCGACCTGCTGCGGGCGCGCTACGTCCGCCACACCTTCCCCCGCCACAGCCACGACGGGTACGTCTTCGGCGCGGTCACCAGCGGCATCGAGGACGTGGGACTGCCGACCGGCACGGTGCACGCGGGACCCGGCACCGTCGTCATGATCAACCCCGAGGTGGCGCACACCGCGCGGGCCGGGGAGCCTGACGGCTGGGCGTACCACACGCTCTATCCGTCGGCCGATGTCATAGCGGAGATCGCCGGCGAGACCACGTCGGTTCGCGGGACGGCGGCGTTCGCCGAACCGATCGTCGGTGACCCGCACGCGGCCCACCTCATCCGCGAGGTGCACCGCGCGGCGGAGGAGGGCAACGCGCTTGCCGCCGACAGCTTGCTGCGCATCGTGGTCGCCCGGCTGCTGCGCGATCACGGGCAGCCCATGACCGCGCGCCCCATGCGGTCCGCCGGCGCCACGATCGCGGCACGCGCGCGTGCCGTGCTCGCCGAGCGGATGGCACAGCCGCCGTCGCTGGAGGCCCTCGCCACGGAACTCGGCACCAGCCCGTTCGCCCTGCTGCGTGCCTTCAGGGACGCGTACGGGATGCCGCCGCACACCTGGCTCACCGACGCGCGCGTGCGGGCCGCCCGCCGCCTCCTGGACGGCGGGACGGCACCTGCCGACGCCGCCGTGACGGTCGGCTTCACTGACCAGCCGCACCTGAACCGGCACTTCACGCGGATCGTCGGCGTACCGCCCGGCGCCTACCAGCGGGAGCGCAAGAACGTACAAGACCCGGCCGCGCGCTCCCTCGTACCGTCACAGGCGTGGCAGAACAGACAACATCCGCGGCGATACGCGCCGGATCAGCACGGGACGGGCAAGCAGGGCGGCCCGGCGACGGAAGGCCTGAGAAGGCCGATTCCGCCGTCGTCCGGGACGCGCTCGGGGTCGGCGTCGCCGTCGGACTCTCCGGGTTCGCCTTCGGTGTGACCTCGGCCGGCAGCGGCCTCACCGTGCTCCAGACCTGCGCGCTCAGCCTGCTCGTGTTCACCGGGGCCTCGCAGTTCGCCCTCGTGGGCGCGATCGCGGCCGGCGGCAACCCGCTCACCGCCGCTGCGGGCGCCTTCTTCCTCGGCGTGCGCAACTCGTTCTACGGGCTGCGCCTGTCCCAGCTGCTCGCCCTCCCGCGTGTGGTGCGCCCCTTCGCCGCGCACTGGGTCATCGACGAGACCACCGCCGTCTCGCTCGCCCAGCCCACGCGCCGCAGCGCCCGTATCGGCTTCACCGTCACGGGACTGACCCTGTACGTGCTGTGGAACCTCACGACCCTGCTCGGGGCGCTCGGCGCGGAGGCCATCGGGGACACCGACGCCTGGGGGCTCGACGCGGCCGGACCCGCGGTCTTCCTGGCGCTGCTCGCGCCGATGCTGCGTACATCCACGGAACGGGCCGTGGCCGGTATCGCCGTCATCCTCGGTCTCGGGCTGCTGCCTGTTCTGCCGGCCGGTGTCCCTGTCCTGGTGGCCGCGTTTGCCGCGCCGGCCGTGCTCTACGCAGAGGGGCGCCGGGCGGCACGGAGAGCGACCGGACAGAACCCACAAGAGGACCCGCGGAAGGCCGACGGCCGACAGGGAGAGGGCCGATGAACATCTGGATCGCGGTCGCGGTGACCGCAGTCGGCTGCTACGCCGTCAAGCTCATCGGCCTTCTCGTGCCCGCCGGTGTCCTGGAACGGCCACTGGTCCGACGACTGGCGGCGCTGCTCCCCGTGGCCCTGCTGGCCGCGCTCACGGCCCAGCAGACCTTCGCCGACGGCACCACGCTCGTTCTCGACGCAAAGGCGGCCGGGCTGGCCGCGGCGGCGGTCGCGCTGATCCTGCGCGCGCCGTTCCTGGTCGTCGTCGCGGCAGCCGTCGTGGTCACGGCCGGGCTGCGTGCCGTCACGGGATGAGCCCCCACGCGCGCGTGGACCCCGTGCACACCTGCCACCCGCACTCAGTGCGCCACCGGCACCTGCGGCACCGACCCCGCCTCGGGTTCCGGTAGGCCGAGTCGCCGGGCCGTTGTCTCCGGGCGGCAGAAGAGCGCCGCCAGGCCCCCCGCTGTCACCAGCAGCCCGGCGGTGAGGAGCCAGCCCTCTTCGTAGCCGGCCGACACCGTCCGGGCGTGGTCCACCATGCCGCCGAGCACGAGGGGCGACAGGATGCCGCCCAGCGCGTAGACGAAGGTCAAGGTGCCGAGGACGACACCGCGTTGGGCCGGAGGAGCGATGCGGGCACAGGCCGTGGATGCCACGGTCAGCATCACCATGGCGAGCGCCATGGGGCCGAGCATCATGGGCACCTTGACCGCCAGGGAGTCCGTCGTGCCGTACACGGCGGTGGCGCAGCCCGCGACGGTGACGAGAAGACCCGCACCGGACCCTGGGGGCAGGCGCCGGGGTGTGCTCCTGCGGGCGGAGCGCTGGGCGATCAGACCGTGGCCGAGGATGACCGCCCCGTTGGCGAGGGCACCCAGGCCGACCATCGTGCCTGCCTGGTGAAGGTCCCAGCCGACGACGCTCTCCAGGTAGTCGGGTGCCCACGTCAGCATGGTGCTCATCGACCAGTAGGCGGCGAACGAGCCGAACGCGGCGGTCAGGAACGTGCCGGAGAGCAGGATGGCGCGCAACGGCACTGTGTCTGTCGTGGACGTCCGCTCCGCGGCCTCGGACGGCTTCCTGGTGAGCGGCGGGGCCAGCGGCCCGTCCGCGCCCCACAGCCGCCAGCAGACGGCCCACAGAAGACCCGCCAGACCGACGACACCGAACGACCAGCGCCAGCCCCAGTGCGTGATCACCCAGGTGAGCACCGGCGAGGCGACGGCCACTCCGGCCGCCGCGCCGACCAGCAGGACCGCTGTGGGCAGGGCCCGCTCACGCTGCGGGAACCAGCCGTGGACGTGGTGCATGGCGACGGGGGAGGCGGGCCCCTCCGCCGCACCGAGGAGCACGCGCGTGGCCAGGAGCGTGCCGAACCCCGCCGCTCCCCACAGCATCGGCAGTTGCGCCGCCGACCACAGCAGCGCGAGCACCAGCAGGAGGGTCGTCGTCCGCACGCGCCGTGTGAGGGCCGAGACGCCGAGCGCGGCCAGCGAGAACAGTGCGAAGAACGCCGACTGCGCCGTGCCGAACTCCTGCCGCGTGATGCCGAAGTCCGCCCGGATCTCCGGGCCCGCGAGCCCGAGCACGGCCTTGTCCGCGAAGTTCACGAGCATGAAGGCAAGCAGCAGCCACGTGGTGCGCCACGCCCGGATCATCAGCAGCAGCCGTCTTCGTCGTCGACCACACCGACGCTGATCGCCCCTTCGGCCCGCCTGCGTCCCTCCGGGGAGCGCGTCAACTCCGTCTGCACGTCCGTGCCGGCGGCGACGGCCGCCGATTCGGCCGCGGCCCAGCGGAAGACACCTCGCGCCATGGTCGACGTCTCCTGGAGGGCGCGCCGTGCGAACACATCGGCACGCACGCGTGCCACCTCCTGGTCGGCGGGCGCGGCTAGGGCCGCGGTCTCCGCCAGATGCGAGGCGAGGCGCAGCTCCCCGGCGGCGAGCAGCTCGGAGGCGCGGAGCGCCAGTGCGGACGCCCCGCCCGCCGCGCGTGCCAACTCTGCCGCGACGTCCGCCTCCGGGGCGGGCTTGAGGTGCGCGGGGTTCTGGTCGTACCAGCCGCCCCACAGGCGCCACAGGTTGCGTACGACGAACTCCGGCTCGTCGTAGGCCGGGTGGAGGTACGGCTTCGCCAGCAGCTCCTCGGGGACCTGCACCCCGTGGATGACCGCGTCGAGGCGGTGGCCCGCGTTCATCAGCTCCCTGGTCTGCTCGCACAGCGACTCCAGGAGGCGCGCGGTGTCGTCGAGAGCCTGGTGCACGCGGCGGGAGCCGACGACGGGAACGCCGTGTCCAGGCAGCAGGAGTTCGGCGCCGAGCTCCTGCATCGCGCGCAGGGCGCGCGCCCAGTCCTCCGGATAGCGCTGCACCTTCTGGGGGTTGCCCGCGTTAGGCGTGTTCCAGATGAACAGGTCGCCCGTGCACAGCGTCCTGAGTTCGGGGATCCATACGTAGGTGTGGTCGTCGGTCTCCCCGCGCGCGTGCACGAGCTCGAACGTCAGCTCCCCGCGCCGCACGGTCAGCCGGTCCCTGTAGACGACGTCCGGATAGCGGTACGTGGTGGGCCACTCCAGGGAGGGCACTCCGAACTGCCGGCGATTGATCCAGGAGTTGTAACCCGCCGTACTGATGTAGCGGTCGAACCGCGCGGGGACGGCCTCGTGGGCGATCACCTCGGGACGCGGGCCGCCGCTGTTGTCGGCCTCCTGGTCGAAGGGGCCCACTCCGAAGACGTGGTCCACGTGACCGTGCGTGTACACCACGGAGCGCACCGGTCCCGCGCCGAACCCGGAAACAGCCTCGTGCAGTTGGGCCGCCGTACGGAAGTCGCCCGAGTCGACGAGGACCACGCCGTCGCCAGTGTCGAAGGCGGCCACGTTGGCGAACGCCGGGAAGAAGCCCACGCGGTCACGCAGACGCACCAGTTCACTCCCGGAGTACGTGCCCGTCAGGTGAGGCAGCAGCGTCTCGGTGCCCTGCCAGACCCGATCGATGTAGTCGCCGTACGAGCCGTACGCGGAGTGCTGGGCGTGGTCCTGCTCTTTGTGTCCGGTCATGTCCTCGGCTCCTCGTGTGCAGTGCGGTCGATCGCCACGGCCACGAGTTTCGGCCCCCGATGTGAGATCGAACACCGCCTCGCGTCACACGTCCCGCCCGTGGGTAATGTGACGCGTCACAAACGCAGTGCCCGTCCATGTCCATGGGGGAATGGAGGAACAGTGGCCCTGTCGCCCGAAGCCCGCTCCCTGGCCGCGCGCTGCGAACCGAGAGTCAACGAACTTGCCCGCCGCATGGCTCGCGAGGCGTTCGAGGAACTGCCCGGATACGCCGAACTCCCGGATGATGTGAAGGACTTGGAGGTCGCCGCGACCGCCCGGCACGGCGTACGGCTCTTCTTGCGACGTGTCAGCGAGCCGGACCTGGCACAGCCCGGCAGTAACCGGCTGTTCCGCGAGCGCGCCGCTCAGCGGGCCGAGGAGGGCATGCCGCTGCACCTCCTCCTGCGCACCTACGCGCATGGTCTGTACGTCCTGTGGCAGGCCTTGCGCGACGTCGCGGGCCCCGGAGAGGAAGGCGCGCTGGTCGAGCTCGTCGACGTACTGCTGCAGTCGCACCCGGGCATCGTGGGCGCCGTGGCCGAGACGTATCTCGACGAGCGGTCCGCCCTGGAGGCCGAGCAGCGGGCCCAGGTCCGCTCCCTTGTACGCGGCCTGCTCGACGGGATGGTCCCGCCCGGGCACGTCCTCCTGGACCAGCTCCGCCTCGAAGGGCCCGCTCTCGTACTGGCCCTCGGCCTCGACGGGGATCCCGCCGAGGGGCCGGTCGCCGTGCGGCGCAGGCTGCGTCGGCTGCAGAGCGCCCTGGACCACACCTTCGGAGTGGAGGTGCTCGCGCTCCTGGAGGCCGACGGCGGTCGGGTCATCGTGCCCAAGGACTGCCCGGCCCCCGACGATCTGGCCGGCCGTCTCGCCAAGGCCGGCGGGTTCGAGGTCCGGGTGGCCGCGGTGCAGGCGGCCGGCCCTGAGGAGGTGACCGCGGCGGCCCGCACCGCCACCGAGATCCTGCGCATCACGCGCGCGTGCGGCATCCCGGCCGGGCTGCACCGCCTGGACGACGTGCTCCTGGAGTACCACCTGTCCCGTCCCAGCGAGACGAGCCACCGCATAGCGGCCCTCCTGGACCCCGTGGCCGGCCGGCCCGAACTCCTGGAGACCCTGCGCACCCATCTCGCCCACCAACAGGACCGCAGGGCGACAGCCGCCGCGCTCGGCCTGCATCCCAACACGGTCGACAACCGGCTCGCACGCATCGGCGAGCAGACGGGCATCGACCTGTCGGCTCCGCGCGGGACGGCACTCGCCATCGCCGCGCTTCTACTGAGGGACGCGGTGGACGCCTCCTGAGGCGCCGCCCACGAAGGCGTCAGGCGATGGGCCGCCCGTATGCCCGCAGCGTGCGCAGCGCCTCGACCGTCACCACGGGGCGCGCCTCCAGCGCGACCACCGGAGCCCACTGGCGCCAGCGGATCGGCCACCCGCCGTCGTCCTGCTGCTCGCCCGCGAGGAAGTCCAGCGAGTGCGCCATCTCCTCATCCGTGAACCACGCGCGCGCCAGCGACTCCGGAGTCTTCGCGTAGTCGTGCGGAAGGTGGTGCTCACCCGGCGCGTACCCGGGCGCTACGGGGTACGCCTCCGGCCGCCCGGGATCGAGCAGCGCTAGCCGCTGCTCGCGCACGAGCCGGCCGAGCCGGTCGGCGGCCGCCTCAGCGCGCGAGCGGTCGGGGGCGCCGTCCAGGAAGGCCACGGCCGCCTCGATCTCGTAGGGATGGGACTTCTTCAGGGACTCGACCGCGGCCCAGCAGAAGTCGGTCGCCCGGAACAGCCACGCGTGCCACACCTGGTTGCGGTGCAGCAGGCCAACCACGGGGCCCGTGGCGAGCAGCTCGCTCGGCGGGTCGTCCACCACCGGCACGAAGGGCGCGCACGGGTAGCCACGCTGGCTGGGCTGGATCGCCGGGAGAGCACCCTCGGCGGTCGACACGGACGTCAGGTAGCGGCACACGCGCTCCACCCGCTGGCCGCTGCAGCGGCCGATCGAGTCGAGGACACGGAGCGCCTGCCCGATGTGCAGGGGCTGGCTCACCGGGCCGCGGAGATCGGGTTCGAGGGCGTGGCCGTAGCCCTCGTCCTCGTTGCGGTAGGCGGAGAGGGCGGTCTCGACGGCGTCTGCGCCCGCCCGGCCCGCGCCGAGGAAGTGGTAGGCGAAGCGTCGCTGTTCCAGCACGCGCGCGGTCAGCCAGACGAAGTGCTCGGCACGGGAGAGCGGGGAGGGCGCCGAGCTGGTCTGAGGGAGTGGGGATGCTCCGTTTTCGGCCATGCACCGACCGTAGGACGGAAAGCGTTCTCGGTGAGCCTTCCGTGCCGGGCTGCACTCTCAGGGGCGGGATACTGGTGTCATGCGGTTGACGGTCTTCTGGCAGCGGATGGCGGATCACTTCGGTCCTGGCTACGCCGACACATTCGCGCGTGATCATGTGATGACGGAACTCGGTGGGCGCACCGTGCACGAGGCGCTCGACGCCGGCTGGGAGGCGAAGGACGTGTGGCGTGCGGTGTGCGGCACGATGAATGTTCCGTCGGAGAACCGCTGACCTGCTCGAACGAGCGGGGGCGGTGACCGGCTGTCGGTGGCGTGGGCGAGACTGGCTCCGTGGCACCCACAGACGAGACCTTGCAGGCGATATCCGACGCCTCTCCGCCCGGCCGGACGCCCCCTGGGGGCGGGGCCGCGAGTGCGCGTGCGCGGATGCCGGGCTGGCTGCCGCGCGCCATGGTGCTCGCCTTGGCCCTCCTCGCCTGTTTCCAGCTGGGCAGTTGGGCGTTCCACCAGCTCACCGGGCTGTTGATCAACGTATTGATCGCGTTCTTCCTGGCGCTCGCCGTGGAGCCTGCCGTCAGTTGGATGGCCGGGCGCGGCATACGCCGGGGGATGGCCACCGGGATCGTCTTCCTGGGCGTCATGATCGCCGGCGCGGGCTTCGTGGTCCTGCTCGGCTCGATGCTCGCGGGCCAGATCGTCAGCATGGTCGAGGACTTTCCCGACTACCTCGACTCGGTGATCAACTGGATCAACCAGACGTTCCACACGGAGCTGAACAGGGTCGCCGTCCAGGACAGCCTGCTCCACTCCGACTGGCTCCAGAAGTACGTGCAGAACAGCGCGAGCGGCGTCCTTGACGTGTCGGGGCAGGTCCTCGGAGGCCTGTTCCGGCTGCTGACGATACTGCTGTTCTCCTTCTACTTCGCCGCCGACGGCCCCCGGCTCCGGCGCGCGCTGTGCTCGGTGCTGCCGCCCGCCAAGCAGGCGGAGGTGCTGCGCGCCTGGGAGATCGCGGTCGACAAGACCGGCGGTTATCTCTACTCGCGCGGCCTGATGGCACTGATCTCCGGGATCGCGCACTACATCCTGCTCGTGGCCCTGGGCGTGCCCTACGCGCCCGTGCTCGCCGTCTGGGTCGGCCTGGTGTCCCAGTTCATCCCGACCATCGGCACGTATCTGGCGGGCGCCCTGCCGATGCTGATCGCCTTCACGGTCGACCCCTGGTACGCGCTGTGGGTGCTGATCTTCGTGGTCGTCTACCAGCAGTTCGAGAACTATGTGCTCCAGCCCAAGCTGACCGCGAAGACCGTGGACATCCACCCGGCGGTCGCCTTCGGCTCCGTCATCGCGGGCACGGCGCTCCTCGGCGCGGTCGGCGCGCTGATCGCCATCCCCGCGGTGGCGACGCTGCAGGCCTTCCTCGGGGCGTACGTGAAGCGCTACGACGTCACGGACGACCCCCGGGTGCACGGTCACCGCACCAGATCCGGTGCGTCCCTCCTCGCGCGCATGCGGGCCGCCCTGCGCAGGCCGGACGATCCGCGGGCCGAAGTGGAGCAGGGCCCCGAGGCGGATGGGGACGATACGCGGGACGACTCCCGGTAGACGGCTACCGACCGAGCGCGCTCAGTAAGTGATCGCCGCCCAGATCCCGGCGGCGGCGACGGCGGCCGCGTAGCAGGCGACCGCACCGCGCATCACGCCGTTCCTGGTCCTCTCGTTCCATGCCGTACGGGACATCAGCCAGGCCAGCGCGGGCAGGACGAGTACGGCGTGCAGGCTGACGCCGTGCAGCGGCTTGAGGGGCGCGGTCGAGTGGTAGGCCGCCTCCTGGTGGCCGGTCTTCGTGAGGATCACCCCGCGCGCGATCATCGCGGCGCCGGACGCCAGCGCGACGAGCAGAATCGCGAACCCGGACCGCAGTGCGAGCGGCATCCCCGTGGGCCCCGACGGGCGGCGCCGGAACGAGGCGACCGCGAACACGGAGAGCAGCACGACCAGGATCCCGCCGCCCACCGCGAGGGACATGGACACGGCGGTGTCGAAGCCGGACTCCATGTTGAGATGCGACGGCACCCGCCGCCATGCCTGGAGGGTGATCCCGCCGACCTCCAGGACACAGTCGGCGGCGAACACGACGAGCAGGACGTTCCTGGTGCGGGCGCCGATCCGCAGATACGACGTGACCCAGGTGAGCGCGATCAGCGTCAGGCCGAAGGAGACGCCGAACGTGACCGGTTTGCGCCACGAGACAGGTCCGTCCCACGGCCCTCCGTCGACCGCGAAGACCAGCAGGTGGGCGAGGCCGGAGAGGGTCAGAACTGCGCCGGTGGCGTAGCAGAGGCGCTCGGAGGGGCGGGCGGCGCGCCACAGGTCGCGCACCGCGCCGGTCAGGGCGGGGCGTGCCGGGCCCGGCAGGGGGGTGGCTGTGGTGGGCGAGGACATCAGACGCGCACCTCCTTTGGGCGGTCGAACCGGAGCACGGACACGGCACCGGCCACGACCATGCCGGCAAGGGCGAGGAGCTCGGCCGGAGCGGACGCGATGAGGAGTGAGTCGCCCGAGGAGAGGTGGTCGCCGGTGTTGGGGGTGACGACGGCGCCGACGCCGATGAACGCGCCGACGGCCAGGGCGAGCCCGGCGGTCCAGCGGTTCGGCCGCCAGGCCAACAGCGCGGCGACCACCACCGGGATGACGATGCCGGGCGGCACGGCGGGGTGGTCGGCGCCGGCCGTGATCTGGCCGACGATCGACAGCGCGAGCAGCGCCAGGGAGGCGAGCGTGGCGACGACGCCGGGGCGCCGGACCGGGCGGCGGTTCTGCGCGTTCTCCATGGCACAAGCCTCGCGATCGGGGACCGTGCCGTCGTCCCCCGGCCGAAGGCACCGCTCGTACGCCGGGGGGAGTAGCCGCCGGGCAGCAGGCCGGGATCCGCGGGGCTGCCGGTGATGGCCCGGGCTTCGGAGGGCTGTCGGGCGGGGCTCAAGAAGGCTCGCGAAGGCCGGGTCCGTCCCCAGGGTGCCCAGCGGAAGGTCGGTGCTGAGCCGGCGTGGGCGAAGCGGGCCTGGGCGAGGCCTTCCCGGAGTCGCTCGTATCCCGTCCGCACCCTGCCAGAGAGAGGATGACAAGGACGGACAGCACCGCGGTCCTGAGGCGCAGAAGCAAGGGCATCTACGGACCTCCAGGCCTCGGAGTGCCCCGGAGCCGCCTCGGGGAGCCCTGGAGTCTACGAGCCCCGCATCACAGGGCGCCTGGTGCGCGTGGTGCGCTTGACACCAAAATCGAACATCCATTCTTATGGAGTGTCCGGCGGCTCTCTCCCCAGTGTTTTCGGGGATTTCGGTGAGAGTGGCAGGGCTGTGAGCCTCGAGTTATCCACAGGCGGACGGGCGTCGAGGCCGATTGTCAGTGGCAGGCGTTAGCGTCTTTGACGTGAAGCGATCGACTCAAGCAAATCGGGTGGAACCCATGGCAGGAACTGACCGCGAGAAGGCGCTCGACGCCGCGCTCGCACAGATTGAACGGCAATTCGGCAAGGGCGCAGTGATGCGCATGGGCGAGCGGCCGAATGAGCCCATCGAGGTCATCCCCACCGGGTCGACCGCGCTCGACGTGGCCCTCGGCGTCGGCGGCCTGCCGCGGGGCCGTGTGGTGGAGGTGTACGGCCCGGAGTCCTCCGGTAAGACGACCCTGACGCTGCACGCCGTGGCGAACGCCCAGAAGGCCGGCGGCTCGGTGGCCTTCATCGACGCCGAGCACGCGCTGGACCCCGAGTACGCGAAGAAGCTCGGCGTCGACATCGACAACCTCATCCTGTCCCAGCCGGACAACGGTGAGCAGGCGCTCGAGATCGTCGACATGCTGGTCCGCTCCGGCGCGCTCGACCTGATCGTCATCGACTCCGTCGCCGCCCTGGTGCCGCGCGCGGAGATCGAGGGCGAGATGGGCGACTCGCACGTGGGTCTGCAGGCCCGCCTGATGAGCCAGGCGCTCCGGAAGATCACCAGCGCGCTCAACCAGTCGAAGACCACCGCGATCTTCATCAACCAGCTGCGCGAGAAGATCGGCGTGATGTTCGGCTCCCCGGAGACGACGACCGGTGGCCGTGCGCTGAAGTTCTACGCCTCGGTGCGACTCGACATCCGCCGCATCGAGACGCTGAAGGACGGCACCGACGCGGTCGGTAACCGCACGCGCGTCAAGGTCGTCAAGAACAAGGTCGCGCCGCCCTTCAAGCAGGCCGAGTTCGACATCCTCTACGGCCATGGCATCAGCCGCGAGGGCGGCCTGATCGACATGGGCGTGGAGAACGGCTTCGTGCGCAAGGCCGGCGCCTGGTACACGTACGAGGGCGACCAGCTCGGCCAGGGCAAGGAGAACGCGCGCAACTTCCTGAAGGACAACCCCGACCTGGCCAACGAGATCGAGAAGAAGATCAAGGAGAAGCTGGGCGTCGGTGTGAAGCCGGAGGCGCCCACGGCCGAGCCCGGTGCCGACGCGGCGGGTGCCACCCCCGCCGAGGATGCGGCCAAGACGGTGCCCGCACCCGCGGGCAAGGCCACCAAGTCCAAGGCCGCGGCGGCCAAGAGCTAGTCCGTGACGCGACGAACCGACTGGGCCGATCACGCCCACCCCGCCTCCCCGACGGACCTGGGCGACGGGGGCCCGGGTGACCCGGACGGGCACGGGGTGCCGTGTGACGGCGACGGATCGAGTGACGGCGACGGGGCACGTGGCGGTGGCGGTACCCGTGGTGGCGGGCGCAGCCGTGGCCGTCGGCGGCGCGGCGGCTTCGGCGAAGCGGCCGGAGGGCAACAGGACAGCGGCTCCCCGTCCTCGTCGAGGGCCGAGAAGGGGGAGCCGCCCGCGGACCCGGCGGAGCGGGCGCGCGGCATCTGCCTGCGCCTGCTCACCGGGCAACCGCGCACGCGCAAGCAGCTCGCCGACGCGCTGGCGAAGCGGGACATCCCCGATGAGGTGGCGGAGGAAGTGCTGTCCCGCTTCGAGGAGGTCGGTCTGATCAACGACGGCGCCTTCGCGGACGCCTGGGTGGAGTCGCGCCATCACGGCCGGGGGCTGGCCCGGCGGGCGCTCGCCCGGGAGCTGCGGACCAAGGGGGTGGACTCGGCGGTGATCGACGAGGCCGTCGGGCAGCTCGACTCCGAGCAGGAGGAGGAGACCGCCCGCGAGCTCGTGGCCCGCAAGCTCCGCTCCACACGCGGCCTCGACCGCGACAAGCGCCTGCGCCGCCTCGCGGGCATGCTCGCCCGCAAGGGATACCCGGAGGGCATGGCGCTCAGGGTGGTCCGCCAGGCCCTGGAGGAAGAGGGCGAGGAGACCGAGGACCTCGGGCTGGGGGATTTCTGAGTTCCGCCTGGTCGGGGGATTTCTGAGCTTCCCCTGGTGAGGGGTTTCGAGCTCGGCCGGGTGAAAGGTATTCGAGCCGACGCGGCGATCGCGGCCGCGTCCGCCTGGTGAGGAGCTTTCGAGCTCCGCCGGGTGCGTGGGTTTCTGATCTCCGCCGGGTGAGGGGCTTCTGAGCTCTGCCTGGTGAGGGAGAGGGCGGCGTCGGTACGGGGGTCCGACGCCGAACTCGGCCTCACCCAGGTGGGGTTAACCCCCGGTTCATGACGCCTGGTCACCGCAGTGCACAGGGATGTGTGCACAGGCGAGTGTGTACGCATGACACCGGAACCCGGCTCCGCCACTCCCGTCGGCGGCCAGGAGCTGAGCGATCTCAGCGCTCTGAAGGCGCTGGCTCAGCCCCGCCGCCAGCAGATCCTCCAGCACCTCACCCTCCACGGCCCCGCGACCTCCGCGATGCTGGCCCGCGACCTCGGGCTCAACACCGGCGCCACCAGCTACCACCTGCGTGAGCTGGCCCGCTACGGATTCACCGAGGAGAGCTTGGCCCAGGGCCGGAGCGTGGGTGGGCGTGAGCGCTGGTGGCGAGCCGTCCCGGGCGACCGCCGCTTCCCGCCCCGCAGCCGCCAGAACCCCGAAACCCGGCTCGTCATGGACGAGTTGAATCACCTCTCGTACGCCGCCGACCTCGAACTCTTCGAGCGGCTCCAGCGGCAGGGGCAGGACCTGGGGGAGTGGGCCGACGCCTTCCCCTACTCGCGCGGAACGATCCGGCTCACGCTGCCTGAACTCCGGGCGTTCTTCGAGGAGTTCATCGCCCTCCTCAACCGTTACAAGCGCACCGACAGCGAGACCCCGGACGGCGCACGCACCGTCCTGACCCGCCTGCTCGCCTTCCCGGCGCCGGCCCGCGCTGATGGCACACGCGCCGATGGCCTACGCGTCGATGGCCCACGCGCTGATGACACCCGCGCTGATGACACCCGCGCCGACGACGCCCGCGCCGACGACGCCCCGACGCACCAGGCTCCGGCGCACCAGGCTCCGGCGCTCCAGGCGCTCCAGGCTCCGGTCGACGGAAGCCAGGCCTCGGCCGAGGAAATCCCGGCCCCCCGCACCACCACAGAGACGGACACACCATGATGCTGCGCTACGCACTGCACACCGTCCGGGACCGTAAAGGGGGGTTCCTCGGTGCCTTCCTCGCCCTCATGTGCGCGGCCGCTCTCATCACGGCCTGCGGCACCCTTCTGGAGACCGGCCTGCGCGGCACCATCCGCACCGAGCGGTACGCGGCCGCCCCCGTAGTCGTCTCCGCCGACCAGAACGTCCACAAGACCACGGTCAAGCACAAGAAGGGCAAGACCAAGGTCAAGCACAAGGCCAAACCCATCGCCGAGCGGGCCTGGCTGCCCCAGGACACCGCGGGACGGCTCCGCGACCTCCCGGGCGTCGAGCGGGTCGTCCCCGAACTCACCTTCCTGGCGCAGCCCCTGGCGCCGGGAGCCGCCGCCCCCGACAGGCCCGCGTACGGGCACGCCTGGGACTCCGCCGCGCTGACCCCCTACGCCCTGACGGCCGGGACCCCACCCGCCAAGCCCCAAGACCTCGTCGTGGACCGGGATCTGGCGGACCGCGCCCACCTGACGCCCGGAGCCAGCCTCACCGTCCAGTCCACCCAAGCTCCGCGCACCTACCGCGTCACCGGGATCGCCGCGCCCGCCGGGCATGCGTCAGTGACCCACCAGACCTCCCTGTTCTTCACCACCTCGGAGGCCCGCCGCCTCGCCGCCCACCCCGGCCAGGTCACCGCCCTCGGCGTCATCCCCGCCCCCGGCCAGAAGCCGGCAGAGCTGGCGCGTGCCGTCGCCAAGGCGCTCGACGGCACGACCGCCCAGGTCACCACCGGCGACGCCCGAGGCCCCGTCGAGTTCCTCGACGCGGCGGGTGCCCGCATCAAGCTCGTCAGCATGGGTGGCGCGATGGGCGGCACCTCCCTCCTCGTCGCGGTCCTCGTCGTCGTCGGCACCTTCGCGCTCTCGGTTCAGCAACGCCACCGCGAACTCGCCCTGTTGCGCGCCATCGCGGCCACGCCCGGGCAGATCCGCAAGCTCCTGGGCCGTGAGGCGCTCATCGTCGGCGCCGCGGCGGGCGTCCTCGGCTCCCTCGCCGGGCTTCCGCTCGGAGGATGGCTGTATCACCGCTTCGTCGAACTCGGAGCGGTGCCGCCGACCCTCGAACGGACCGTCAGCGTCTTCCCGTTGTTCGCGGCCGTCGGCGCCACGCTCCTCGGCGCCTGGGCCGCCGCCCGGATCTCCGCCCGGCGCATCGCCCGTATCCGCCCGGCCGAAGCACTCACGGAGGCCAGGGTCGAGCGCGTCCGGCCCGCCTGGGGTCGCGTCGCAGCCGGGATCGCGCTTCTCGCGGGCGGCGCTGTCCTCGTCGCCGCACTCAGCGTGCTGCGCACGGAACCGGCATCAACTCCCGTGACCTTGCTGGCCGTTGTCGTCCTCGCCTCCTCCGTCGCACTGCTCGGCCCGCTCCTCGTGAAGGGCGCAGCGGCCCTCCTGGCCGGACCGCTGCGCCTCGCCGGGCCCGGCGGCAAGCTGGCCACCGCCAACCTCCGCGGCAATGCCGCCCGCATGGCCGCCGCCGTCACCCCGCTCGCCCTCCTCATCGGAATGACCTGCACAGTCCTCTTCACCCAGCCGACCCTGGGTAACGCGGCACGAGCCCAGGCGCGCGAAGGCATCCGGGCCGACTGGATCGTCGCGGCCCAGGGTCCCGGCGTCCCCGCCGCTGCCGCACGCAAGCTCCGTACAGCCACGGGCACCGTCGCGACCGAGGTCGTCCGCACCACCGTGCGCGTAGGACTCGACAAGTACCCGGCTCAGGGCGTCACCCGCGAAGGCCTCACGCGTACGTGGGATCCGGACGTCACCGCGGGATCACTGAAGGACTTCCGGCGGGACGGCGTCGCCGTCAGTGAACTCGCCGCCGATCAGCTCCACTTGAAGCCCGGCAGCAGGATGAAGCTGACACTCGGGGACGGCACACCGGCCACCCTCACCGTGGCGGCCGTCTACGCGAAAGGTCTCGGCTTCGGCGATCTGACCCTGGCCCATGACCTGGTGGCCCGGCACGTCGACAATCCCCTCGCCTCCTCCGTACTCGTCAGGACCAACCGTACGCAGGAGCAACTCGCGAGCACCGTCCGGGAGTTCCCCGGTCTGCGCGTTCTCGCCCCCGAGGCGGCCGACGACCTGCAGGCCGAACGTCAGCAGGACAACGCCGAGGTCAACCTCCTCGCCATGGGCCTGATCCTCGCGTTCACCGCGATCGCCGTCGTCAACACCCTCGCGATGTCGGTCTCCGAACGCATCCGGGAGTTCGCGATGCTCCGCCTCGCCGGCGCCACCCGCCGTCAAGTCCTGAGGATGCTGCGCACCGAGGCCCTCGCCGTGCTGTTCATCGGCACGACCCTGGGCAGCGGTATCGCACTGGCCGTCCTGACGGCGTTCAGCGTCGGCATGACCGGCATCGCCGCCCCCGCCGTCACACCCCTCGTCTACGTGGCCGTGGTCGCCGCCGCCGGACTCCTCGCGCTCAGCGCGACCGCGCTGCCCGGCCGCGCCGCCCTGAAGCCCCGACCGGTAGAGGCGGCAACAGCCAAGGAGTAAGGGGCGGTACGCAATGGTGGGCGCCCCTTACATCAGGGGCGCCCGCCATCACGTACTCCTACAGCCGCACACGACCGTCACTCGGCCACCGGCAGCCCCGCCGCCCTCCACGCCTGGAATCCGCCGACCAGATCCGTGGCCCGGTGCAGCCCCAACTGCCGCAGGGAGACGGCGGCGAGGCTCGACGCGTAGCCCTCGTTGCAGACGACCACGACGCGCAGATCGTGGCTCGTGGCCTCGGCCGCGCGATGGCTGCCCTGCGGATCGAGCCGCCACTCCAGTTCGTTGCGCTCCACCACGAGTGCACCGGGGATCAGCCCGTCCCGCTCGCGCAGCGCCGCGTAGCGGATGTCGACGAGGAGCGCGTCGCCCGCCGTGGCGGCCGTGTACGCCTCATCGGCCTCGACCCGGTCCAGTCCGAGGCGCACCCGGTCGAGCAGCTCGTCGATGCCCTCGGGCCGTTCACTCCGCGAGCCGCTCACGTCACTCACCCCGGCAGTCACGTCACCCACCCTGCTCCCTCCGCTCACTGCCAGTCCTCCGGCCGCTCCACCGTCTCGAGCCGCAGCACCGAGCCTGTGCGGCTGTAGCGGCGGATCTGCGGGAGCGGCGGGTAGTAGGCGTGCACGGAGATCGCGTGCTCGCTCGTGGACTCGTTGAGAACCTCGTGCACATGGTGCTGCCCGAAGGCCCTGGACTTGCCCGCGGTCAACATCCGTTCGCGGTCGACTCCGTCGGACAGCTCAAGCGTCTTCCAGCCGTCGGCGGGCAGCCGGGCCGCGAGTGAGTTCTCCTTGAGCTCGCCCGACGCCGTGAGGAAGGCGCCGACGGATTCGGCGTGGTCGTGCCAGCCGGTGCCGGTGCCGGGCGGCCAGCCGATGAGCCAGGCCTCGCTGCCGCCGGGCCCTTCGAGCCGCACCCATGTGCGGCCCTCGGGGTCCAGCGGGAGCGAGGCGATGAGTTCGTGGTCCTCGGCGGTACGGCGTACGAAGTCGAGGAGGTCACGCCGCGTGGGCGCGGAGGTCACCAGGGAAGGGGAGACTGAGGCAGACACGGATACCGTCCTGAAGGTTCGCGGAAAGCGCGCGAGAAGGCCCGGAAGAGTCGGTGAACCCGGGAAAAGGGGGCGCGCAGAGGGGAGAGGCGAATTCAGCAGGACGGGCGACACACGCAGCCCGCATAGCGGACGAGGTCCATATGGACCCTCCGCCACAGGCGCACATCGGTGTCGGTCACGCTCCGGAGTACACCATGGCGGAGGGGGTCGGTCAACTTGTTCCGGCGGCGCTCCCGGCCTTCGCGCCGTCCTCCACAGGCCCCCCGAGCGCGGCTTGCGCGGCCGCGTACAGCTGAGCGGGATGCACCCCGCTCAGCGCCGTGACCAGGTGGCCGTCCGGGCGCACAAGCAGCACGGAGTGTGCCGGGGCGCCCGGGTAACTCTCCGCGACCAGCAGCTCCGCCTCGTGCGGCAGGGCCGTGACGGAGGCCGCGAGCCGTGGCATTACCCCGGCCGAGACCCAGTGCCGCCGCTCCCACACACCCGTGCCGGGCGCGATCAGGACGACGAGCAGGTGCCCGAGGCCGAGCCGGTCCCGCAGTCGGACGAAGGACCCGTCGGGGGCAGTGACCCGCACGTCCCGGACGGGGGCGCCCGGAGCCGTACCCACGTCGACCTCCGCTTCGGAGGGCTCCGGCGCGAGAGGCGATTCGGCGTACGCCCCCGCAGCGCCCAGCGCCCCGTGCCCCAGATGACCGTCCGTGAGCAGCGCGTCATGGCCGCGCGCGGATCCGGCGACGTACGAGCGTAGACCCTTGCCGCCCCGCAGTATCGGCAGCGCCTGGTCGGCGGCGCGCAGCCGGCCCGCGACGACGGCGCGGCGCTCGGCCTGATAGCTGTCGAGGAGCGCCTCGTGCGGGCCGTCGTGCCAGGCGAGGGCCAGCTTCCAGGCGAGGTTGTCCGCGTCCCTCAGGCCCTCGTCGAGGCCCTGGGTGCCGAGCGCGCCGAGCAGGTGCGCCGCGTCACCGGCGAGGAAGACCCGGCCGACCCGCCACCGCCGGGCCAGGCGATGGTGAACCGTGTGCACTCCTGTGTCCAGCAGCTCGTACGGCGGTGTCGAGCCGGCGCACCAGCCGGCCAGCGTCTCCCGGATGCGGGTCACCAGGATGTCGGGCGTGACCAGCTCGCTGCGGGGCGGCAGCAGCCAGTCGAGGCGCCAGACGCCGTCGGCGAGGGGGCGGCCGATGACCTCCCCGCCGGACGGGCCCGACGTCCGCCAGGGAAGGCTCCGATGAAGCAACGCCTCGCCGGGCCAGGGAAGTTCCGTGCGCAGCGCGGCGACGGCGTGTCGCTCGACGGACGTGCGGCCGGGGAAGCGGATGTCGAGCAGCTTGCGGACCGTGGAGCGCGGGCCGTCGCAGCCCACCAGGAAGCTTCCGCGCCACCAGGTGCCCTTCGGGCCGCGGGTGTGCGCGGTCAGTGCGCCGCTCTCCTGCTCGATCGAGTCGAGGCGGCTGTTCACGGCGACCTTGATGAGCCGCTCGCCGACGGCGGCCTCCCGCAGGGCGCCCGTCAGTTCGTGCTGGGCCAGATGCAGGGGCGAGGGCATCTGCTCACCGAAGGTGAGCTCCCGCATCACCTGTTTGCGTCGCAGAGAGCGCCAGCCGGTCCAGCGCGTGCCCGTCGCGTCGAACGACGTCCGGGCGAGCCGCTCCACGAGGGCGGCGGTGTCCTCGCGGAGGATCACGGTCCGTGCGGGGCGCTGTTCGTCCTTGCCGGGGCCCTCGTCGAGCACTACTGAGGGCACGCCGTGGCGGGCGAGAGCGAGGGAGAGCGTGAGCCCGACGGGCCCGGCGCCGACGACGATCACCGGGTCCACGGCGCGGCTCCTCCTGCCCCGGGGAGTGCTGTGGGAGGCGTACAAGAAAGGGCAGTTGGAGCGGGGTGCGCGATCACAGAACGTATGCAACCCATTGCGGGTGCTTGCGTCAAGTGACGGAGGCAGTGGCGATCACGCCACTGCCTCCGTTTGCTCACATCTCGTCAGTTCTTCCGCAGAGCGGTTCAGTCGGTCCCGTCCACGACGGAGGGCTCGGTGGCGGCGGTCACCGCGATGCCCGTCTTCGCGCGACGGCCGCGCCGCTCGATCCAGGTGGCGAGCCCGGCCAGGGCCAGACACAGTGCCACGTAGATCGCGCCGACGACGATGACCACCGCGGTGATGGGGTTCTCGCCGTTGACGATGATGTTGCTGGCCATCGTGCGGGCCGCGAACAGCAGCTCGCTGTACGTGATGATGTAGCCGAGCGAGGTGTCCTTGAGGGTAACCACGAGCTGGCTGATCATCGTCGGCAGCATGGAGCGCACGGCCTGCGGCAGCAGCAGCATCGTCATGACCTGCGACTTGCGCAGCCCCAGTGCGTACGCGGCTTCCACCTGTCCGCGCGGCACGGCGTTGACGCCCGCCCGGATCACCTCGGCCTGCACACAGCCGTTGTAGACGGTCAGACCGATGACGAGCGCCCAGAAGGCGGTGTTGTCGCCGACGACGCCGAGGTCGTTCTTGTAGGTCAGGAACAGGAACCACAGGGCGTAGATCGTGATCAGCAGCGGGATCGCGCGGAACAGTTCGATGAAGCCCGTGGCCGCCCAGCGGACCGTCTTGTGCTCGGACAGGCGCGCGACGGCCAGGAGCAGGCCGAGCACCAGGGAGAGCACGCCGGCGACGGCGAACACCTTCAGCGTGGTGACCACGCCGTCGCGGATGCTGGTCCGCACACCGGCGTTGTTGAAGATGTTCCAGACCTCGGGCTCCAGCTGCCCCTTGACGTTCATCCGATAGAGGGTGAACGCGATCAGGCCGAGCACGGCCAGGGAGCCGGCGACCGTGTAGATGCGGTTGCGCACCCGGGCCTTGGGACCCGGTGCGTCGTACAGGACGCTCGAACTCATCGTGCGACCCCCATGCGCCGCTCGAGCAGCCGGAAGAGACCGCTGATGGTGAAGGTGATGACCAGGTAGCCGAGAGCCACCCAGAGGAAGATCCAGGCGATGGCGAAGCCCTGGTCGCTGAGCAGCTTCTGCACGCCGAACAGCTCGGTGACACTGAACGCGCCCGCGATCGCCGAGTTCTTCGTCAGCGCGATGAAGATCGAGCTGAGCGGCGGCAGGACGGTGCGGGTGGCCTGCGGAAGGATGATCAGGCGCAGCGTCTGGAAGAAGGTCATTCCGATGGACCGGGCGGCCTCGGCCTGTCCCAGCGGCACCGTGCTGATGCCGGACCGGACGGCCTCGCACACGAACGCCGAGGTGTAGAAGCCCAGCGCCATGAGGGCCTTGGCCCACGGGCTGAGGCCCGGCATGAAGATGACCGGAACGACGAACCACGCCACAAGGAAGAGCAGGGTCAGCGGGGTGTTCCTGAAGAGCGTGACCCAGGCGGTGCCGAAGAAGCGCAGCGGGGGCACGGGTGAGACACGGAACCCGGCGATGATGACACCCAGGACCATCGCGAGGAGCCCGCTGGCCAGGGTCAGCAGGACGGTGCCTATGAACCCCTCGCGGAATTCCGCGAGATGGTCGAGCAATACGTTCACGGGGATGTCCTCGTGGGCGGCGGCGGACAGGCAGCGAGGGCCGTGCTACGGGCGCACTGTGCGGTTGCGCCCGTGGCGGGCCGGTCACTGCCGGGGGGTCGTACGGTGCGGGCCGGGGCCCGCACCGTCAGCGCGTCAGTAGCGCTCGAGCGCCGGCGGCGCGGTGTACGCGGACTTGGACAGGCCGAGCGTCGCGTCGTACGCCTTCTTGTAGTCGCCGTTCTTCTCGTGCGCCTCGATGGCGTTCGCGACCGCCTCGCGCAGCGCCTTGTCGTCCTTGTTCATGCCGACGCCGTACGGCTCCTCGGTGAACGGCTTGCCGACGACCTTCAGCTTGCCCGGGCGCTGGGCGGCGTAGCCCTTGAGGATCGCGTCGTCGGTGGTGACGGCGTCGACCTCGTTGTTGAGCAGCTGCTGCACGCACTCGGAGTACTTGGACAGCTCGACGGTCTTGGCGCCGTACTTGGCCTTCTTGATCTCCTGGAGCGGGGTCGAGCCCTTGATGGAGCAGACCGTCTTGCCCTTGACGGAGTCCGGGCCCGTGATGCCCTTCTCGTCGCCGCGGACGAGGAGGTCGGCGCCGGCCATGAAGTACGGGCCGGCGAAACCGACCTGCTTCTTGCGCTCGTCGTTGATCGTGTACGTGCCTACGTAGAGGTCGACCTCGCCCTTGGAGATGGTCGTCTCACGGACGTTCGAGTCGATCGTCTTGAACTCGATCTGCGACGGCTTGAAGCCGAGGTCGGCGGCGACCATCTTGGCGATCTCGATGTCGAAGCCGGAGCGCTTGCCGTCGGTGTCCTGGAAGCCGAGGTACGGCTGGTCGTTCTTGGCGCCGATGACGATCTTTCCGGCCTTCTGCGCCCGCTTCAGCGTCGCGGAGTCCAGCTTCACGCCCGAGGCGACCGTGTACGTGGGCAGCTTCGGCTGGTCCTTGCCGCCGGCGCCGCCGGCGGGCTTGTCACCGGCGTTGCCGGAGTCGCCGCCGCACGCGGTGGCGGCGAGGGCGAGCACGGCGACAGTGGCCGCCGCGGCGGCGGACTTGCGGAGCTTCATGGTGAATATCCTTCGTGTCGGCAGAATTCGGCCGTGGGAAAGTCGGACGCCCGTGCGTCGGCGTCAGTGGTGCAGGATCTTCGACAGGAAGTCCTTGGCCCGGTCGCTGCGCGGGTTGCTGAAGAACTGGTCGGGGGTGGCCTCTTCGACGATTCGTCCGTCTGCCATGAAGACCACGCGGTTGGCCGCCGAGCGCGCGAAGCCCATCTCGTGGGTGACGACGATCATCGTCATGCCGTCACTGGCGAGCTGCTGCATGACCTCGAGGACCTCGTTGATCATCTCCGGGTCGAGGGCCGACGTCGGCTCGTCGAAGAGCATGATCTTGGGGTCCATCGCCAACGCCCGTGCGATCGCGACGCGTTGCTGCTGCCCGCCGGAGAGCTGCGCGGGGTACTTGTCCGCCTGCGTGCCGACGCCCACCCGGTCGAGCAGGGTGCGTGCCTTGGCCTCGGCCGCCTTCTTGTCCGCCTTGCGGACCTTGATCTGCCCCAGCATCACGTTCTCGAGCACGGTCTTGTGCGCGAAGAGGTTGAAGGACTGGAAGACCATGCCCACGTCCGCGCGGAGGCGGGCCAGCTCCTTGCCCTCCTGGGGCAGCGGCTTGCCGTCGATCGTGATGGCACCCGTGTCGACGGTCTCCAGGCGGTTGATCGTGCGGCACAGCGTCGACTTGCCGGAGCCCGAGGGTCCGATGACGACGACGACCTCACCACGCGCGATGGTCAGGTCGATGTCCTGGAGCACGTGCAGCGCGCCGAAGTGCTTGTTGACTTGGTTCAGCACGACCAGCTCGTCGGCCGCGGGAATGGCGTCCTTGGTCACCGATACATCGGTCATCGGGGTCTTGCTCCATCCTCCTCGGTTGGGAGGACAGTAGTAATGCCGTACAACCAGCGTCATTACATCTGAGCGGAACTTGAGCATAACGATCCGGCTTCAACCGGCCACGATGCGTGAAGTGGGTGCCCCCGCGCGTACCGGCTGGATAACGGAAGGCGTCGGTAACCGGAACGCTCTTGACGGCGTCCTTATGTTTCGGAGTGGATGCCCTGGTGAGCCGCACGCGCGTGCACGGATAATGCCTGCCGGCGTGCCGGGGCCGAACGACCGATGAACCGAAGGGGGCCGTGATGAGACTGCTTCTCGTCGAGGACGACGACCATGTCGCCGCCGCTCTGTCGGCGGTCCTCGCCCGGCACGGCTTCGACGTGAAACACGCCCGCAGCGGCGAGGAGGCGCTCCGGACACTCGTCCCCGAGGCGGACGCCTTCGGTGTCGTACTCCTCGATCTCGGCCTGCCCGACCAGGACGGCTACGAGGTGTGCGGCAAGATCCGCAAGCGCACGTCGACACCCGTGATCATGGTGACCGCGCGCTCGGACGTACGTTCCCGCATCCACGGCCTCAACCTCGGCGCCGACGACTACGTGGTGAAGCCGTACGACACCGGGGAGCTGCTCGCCCGCATCCATGCGGTCAGCCGGCGCAGCGTGCCGGACGAGGCCTCCGCGTCGGCCGAGGACGGTCTGCGGCTCGGGTCCGTGCACATCGAACTGCCCACCCGCCAGGTCAGCGTGGACGGTTCGGTTGTCCAACTGACCCGCAAGGAGTTCGACCTCCTGGCGCTTCTCGCGCAGCGCCCCGGGGTGGTGTTCCGCCGGGAACAGATCATCAGCGAGGTCTGGCGCACCAGTTGGGAGGGGACGGGCCGCACCCTGGAGGTGCATGTCGCGTCCCTGCGCTCCAAGCTGCGCATGCCCGCCCTCATCGAGACCGTGCGCGGCGTCGGGTACCGGCTCGTCGCGCCGGCCGCCTAGAGGCCGCGGGTGCGCGCTCGCCTCCTCCCGCTGCTCATCGTCCTCATGGCGGGCGTGCTGCTCGCGCTCGGCTTCCCGCTCGCCGTGAGCGTGGCGGCCGCCCAGCAGCAGAAGGTCGTCGTCGACCGCATCGACGACACGGCACGCTTTGCCGCGCTGGCCCAGTTCGTCACCAAGCGCTCGACGGGTTCCCGCGTACGCGTCACGGACGAGCGCCAGCAGACCCTGCAGAACGAACTCACCCGCTACTACGAGGTGTACGGGATCCGCGCGGGCGTCTTCCACCGCAACAACGACCCCATGGGGCGTGCCCCGGACGGCTGGCAGCTGCCCCGCGACGGAGCCGTGCGCGAGGCCTTCGACGAGGCCCTGTTCTCGCGCGGCAGCCACGACCCCCGGCAGGTGTGGCCCTGGCAGCGTGGCCGGCTCGTCGTCGCGTCACCGGTCATCAGCGACGGCGACGTCGTCGCGGTCGTCGTCACCGACTCGCCCACCGGCAAGATGCGCTCCAAGACGCTCCAGGGATGGCTGCTCATCGCGGCGGGCGAGGCGGCCGCGATGCTCCTGGCCGTCGGCGCCGCGCTGCGCTTGACGGGCTGGGTCCTGCGGCCCGTGCGCGTCCTCGACGCGACCACCCACGACATCGCCACCGGACGCCTGAAGTCCCGCGTCGCCTCGGCCGGCGGACCGCCGGAACTCCAGCGTCTGGCCCGGTCGTTCAACGAGATGGCCGACAACGTCGAGGACGTCCTGGAGCAGCAGCGCGCCTTCGTCGCCGACGCCTCGCACCAGCTGCGCAATCCGCTCGCCGCCCTGCTCCTGCGCATCGAACTCCTGGCCTTCGAACTGCCCGAGGGGAACGAGGAGATCGCCTCGGTGCGCACGGAGGGCAAGCGGCTCGCCTCGGTCCTCGACGACCTCCTCGACCTGGCCCTCGCCGAACACACCGAGGCGGACCTGCGGCTCACGGACATCGGCGAGCTGGTGACCGAACGCGTGGGCGCCTGGCGGCCGGTCGCCGACGAGAAGGGCGTGCGCCTGATCGAGGACTGCCCCGCGGTCACCGGCTGGTCGGATCCCGTGACGCTGTCGAGCGCCCTGGACGCGGTGATCGACAACGCCCTGAAGTTCACCCCCTCCGGCGAGGAGGTGAAGGTCAGCGTCGCCCGTAACGGAGAGTCCACGGAGATCGTGGTCGCGGACCGGGGTCCGGGCCTGCGCGAGGACGAACTCGCGCGGATCGGCGACCGGTTCTGGCGCAGCGCCGGCCACCAGAACGTCAAGGGCTCGGGCCTCGGCCTGTCCATCTCGCGGGCGCTGCTCGCAGCGGGCGGCGGCTCCATCACGTACGCCCCTCACGAGCCGCACGGGCTGCGCGTGACGGTGGCCGTGCCCCGGACCCATCGGGAAGGCTGAGGCGGCGGGTCAGGGCCCTACGGCTTCACCGAGCGGTAGTAGCGGCGGGCGCCCTCGTGCAGCGCCAGCGGATCCGTGTAGAGCGCCGTCCGCAGGTCCACGAGCTGCGCCGCGTGCACCTGCGCGCCGATGTGGTCGCGGCTGTCTATCACCGTGCGCGTCACCGCCTCCGTGAGGCGGGGGTCCGCACGGTCTGTGGTGACCAGCAGATTCGCCACGGCCAGCGTGGGCACCGAGACACCCTGCTGCGCGTCCGGATAGGCGTCCGCGGGCATCACGGCAGCCCGGTAGTAGCGGGACGCGCCGCCCTGCTTGTGCAGCGCGTCGACGAGGTTGCCGAGCTCGACGAGACGGATGGGGTAGGTCTCCGACAGCTTGCGCACATGGGTCGTCGGCAGGCCGCCCGACCAGAAGAAGGCGTCGATGTCGCCGCCCTTGAGCGCCTGGGGCATGCCGTCGATCCCCGTGGAGACCGGCTTCATGTCCTTCTCCAGGTCGAGGCCGGCGGCCTCGACCACGCGCTCCGCGATGAGCCGTACTCCGGAGCGCCTGCCGCCCACGGCGACCCGGAGGCCGCGCAGGTCCTGGACCGACCTGATCGACGACGAACGGGGCACGACCAGCTGCACGTAGTCGTCGTACAGGCGGGCGCAGCCGCGCAGCCGGTCCCCTCCGGCGCCGCCCTGAAGCTTGTACTTCTCCACGGCGTCGGCGGCCGCGATCGTGAAGTCGGCCTTCCCCGTGGCGACCCGCTCGACGTTCTCCTGGGACCCCTCGCTGTTCGTCAGGCGCACGTCGAGGTCCGGCAGGTCGTGGCCGAGCGCGGTCTTGAGGAGGTTGCCGTAGCGCTCGTACACCCCGGTCCGCTGGCCCGTACTGAAGGTCACGCTGCCCCCCGGCCTCCCGTCGTCCAGCGGCAGCAGCCACCACAGGAGCAGCCCGAGGACCACGAGGGCGGCGGCCGAGCCCTCCAGGGCTCGGCGCCTGCTGATACGGGGGAGGGCCTTGGGCATGCGGGCGATCCTGCCATTTCACTCACCGTGCTGGCCAGGGGCGCCGGCCGGTCACCGCGAGCGCCTCTCCAGTGACGCTGCAGCCGCGCCCGGCAGGCTGATGCCGACGACGGGCGGCCGGAAGGGCCGCCGCGAAGGGAGTTCGCCATGTCTCAGTCCGTCGGGACCCTCCGCCAGCAGGTCACGGGTGACCTGTACGCCGAGGTGCAGACGTTCTACGCCCAGCAGATGCGTCGGGTCGACGCCCTGGACATCGAGGGCTTCGCCGACACGTTCACGGACGACGGGGAGGTCGTCCACGCGGGCGGTCAGCGTCAGAGCGGCCGGGTGGAGATGATCGCCGGGATGCGCGCCAACCTGCCGCGCTACAAGGACATCGCCGTACGCCACTGGTTCGGCCACCTCCTCATAGAGGCAGACCCCCAGGACGCGGACACCATCCGGGTCTCGTACTACACGCTGGTCACCCAGACCGACCGCGAAGGGAAGGTCTCCTTCCAGCCGACGTTCACCGTCGACGACGTGCTCGTGCGCCGCGACGGCGGGCTGCTGACCCGCTCCCGCGTCATCCACCGCGACAGCCCCGCGGCTCCCGCGGCCTCCTGACCGGCCTGTACACGGAACCGGCCTGAACACGGAGATCCGGCACATGGCCGAGGGGCCCCTCGACGGGGGCCCCTCGGCCATGTGCCGGCCGATGACACGTTCTGGGCGGCGGCTCAGTCGATGCTCCGGCAGATGTGGGGTTCGCTCCCGTCGTCGTCGAGGTCCCCGGCCAGCAGCAGAGGTATCCGGCACGGCACCCCGTGGAACTCCAGGTGCGTCGGGGGTGCCACGTGCGTCTCGCGGTCCAGCAGAATCGTCTCCATCGACGACTCCTTTCAGTGCGGCGGTTTCGTCGGTGCGGGGTCTCGGCCTCCGGCCTGTGAGGTAACGGCTGTGAGGTAACGGCTGTGAGGTTCCGGTCCGGGAGGTTCCGGGCTGTGCGGTCAGGCGTGGCAGGAGGGCAGGGCGCCGTGGAAGGCGACCATCTCCTTGAAGGACGCCGCGACATCGATACGGGCGCCAGGTGCCAGGCCCTCGAGTTCGGCGTACGCGCGGTGCAGGTTTCCGACCAGGCGCTCGGAGTCCAGGAGCCCGGCGAACGAGCCGAGGTCCGCGTCCCGGGCCGCCTGGAGCGGGCCCACGCCGCGCCGCAGGCCGTCCCGCGCGAGGTCCTGGAGCCAGTGGACGTAGGCCTCCGTGGCGTCGAGGAGCTCGGGGCCGCCGACCGGACCGTGCCCGGGGACGACCACGGAGGCACCGAGCGCGCGCATGCGCTCCAGGGCCCGCAGAGACCCGGTGACGGAGCCCATCAGGAGGTACGGGGTCACCCCCGACCACACCACGTCCCCGGTGAACAGCACGCCGCGCTCCGGCACCCACGCGATCACGTCGTTCGCGGTGTGGGCGGGCCCCACGTGGAGCAGCTCGGTGCGCAGGCCGCCCTCCGCGTGCAGGGTGAGCTCGTCCCGGAAGGTGAGTGTGGGCAGGGTCAGCGGGGTCTCGCCCCACTCGACGTCCGGCCACAGGTGGCGCAGACCGAGGCCCGCCTCCTCCGTGTCGGACCGGGTGCCCGCGTGCGCGACGACGGCGGCACGCGGCGTGAACTGGCCGTTGCCGAACGTGTGGTCGCCGTGGAAGTGGGTGTTGACCACGTAGTCCGGGCCACCCGGCACCACGCGCTCCACCTCCTCCCGCAGCCTGCGGGTACGGGACTCGGTCGCCGCCGTGTCGATCAGGACCGCCTGGCCGCCGCCGGCGACGAGGCCGGCGTTGTTCAGGCACCAGCCGCCCTCCGGCTGGACGAAGGCGTACACCCCGTCGGCGACCTGTCGCAGGCTGCCGGGCGCAGCCACCGAGGACGCAGTTGTCGCACTCACGCGGCCGCCTCCCGCTGCTCGGCGGACGAGGCGGACGAGGCGGACGAGGTGGAAGAGGCGGGCGACAGCCGGCCGAACTCGCCCCGGTGGAACAGGAGCGGATCCGGCTCGGACGACCCGCCGGACAGGGCGACGACCCGGCCGATCAGCAGCGTGTGGTCGCCGGCCGTGTACTCCGCGTCCAGCACGCACTCGACGTATGTCTCCGAGGCGGGCAGTACGGCGTTGCCGGTGACGCCCTCCTCGGCACCGAGGCGCAGCATCGCGGCGCGGCCCTCCGGCCGGTCGGGCCGGCAGAACTCCAGCGCCAGATCCAGCTGCGCCTCGCCGAGCACGTTCACGGCGAAGCTGCCCGAGCCCGAGATCCGCGGGCGCATCCGGCCGGAGGCCTTGACGGACACGAGGATCAGCAGCGGGTCGAGCG
This sequence comes from Streptomyces sp. NPDC055140, assembly GCF_053607285.1. Classification (NCBI taxonomy): domain Bacteria; kingdom Bacillati; phylum Actinomycetota; class Actinomycetes; order Kitasatosporales; family Streptomycetaceae; genus Streptomyces; species Streptomyces sp. NPDC055140. The sequence continues at coordinate 53,775 of NZ_JBSGTG010000039.1, forward strand.
AGACGGAGGTCAGGGTGTTGAGCGTCATCACGACGGTCTCGTCGCCGCTCCCCTGGGTGAGCAGGGTGACGCCCGTCGGGAATCGGGCCATCGCGGCCCGGAAAGCGGCCACGTCGGGTTCGGCCAGCAGCGCGCCGGCGGTCACAGCAGTCATGTCAGACACTCCTTTTCTGCTCGTTCTTCTGCTCGTCGATCAGGACCATCAGTAGTTGCCGAGCCCACCGCAGACGTTCATGGCCTGGGCGGTGATGGACCCGGCCGGGTCCGACGCGAGGTAGCCGACGAGCCCGGCGACCTCTTCGGGAGTGGAGTAACGGCCGAGCGGGATCTTCGCGTTGAACTTCTCCTGGATCTCCTGCTCGCTGACCCCGTAGTGGCCCGCGTAGCCCTGCCGCACGCGCTGGGCCATGGGCGTCTCGACGTATCCGGGGCAGACGGCGTTCACGGTGATACCGGTCGCGGCGAGTTCCTTGCCGACGGCCTTGGTGAAGCCGATCACGCCGTGCTTGGAGGCGGAGTAGGGCGCGGCGAGCTCGACGCCCTGCTTGCCGCCGGTGGAGGCGATGTTGATGATCCGTCCCCAGGACCCTTCGCGCATCAGACCCGTGCTGAGTACCTCCCGGGTGACACGGAAGGTGCCGTTCAGGTTGGTCTCGATCACGTCGTCCCAGAGCGAGTCGGCCAGCTCGGCGGTCACGCCGCCACCGCCACGGCCCGCGTTGTTGACGAGGATGTCGATGCGGCCGTACTCGGCCACGGCGGCCCGCACGGCCTCCTGGATCTGCGTCAGGGATGTCACGTCGCACACCGTGCCGGCCACCTCGTGACCCTGTTCGCGCTGTTCCTTGACCATGGTGGCGACGTTCTCCGCGTCACGCGCCACACCGAACACAGCGACACCCTGCCGGGCCAGCAGCTCGGTCACGGCCAGGCCGATCCCGCTGGTCGCACCGGTCACGAAGGCCACTCGTCGTCCCGTGTCTGTCATCGTGCTCTCCCCATCGCTCATGTCGATATCGCTCGTGTCGATCCGGTCCACGTCGGCTCGACGGTGGGCCCGCCGCCTTGCGGGTTTCTCGCACCGGGGTGGAGCCGGGCTGGAGTCCGGCTGTTCGAGCCGTACTCGACACGGGGCCTAGCGGGGCCGGTCAGCTTGGGCGCATTAGATGCCGTGGCCGGGCGGATACCTGGCCGGAGCGAGGAGGCCCCGTGCCCGAGCAACCGCAGACCCTGCCCGACGTCAGGAAGTCGGTGACCGTGGCGGCGACGCCCGGCGAGTGCTTCAAGGTCTTCACCGAGCGCCCGGCGGACTGGTGGCCGCCGAGCCACATCCTGGTGCGCAAGGAGCGGGCCGGCCTCGCCTTCGAAGGCGAAGTGGGCGGGCGCTACTACGAGTGGGACGTGGAGGGCACCGAGATCGCCTGGGGCCGCGTGCTGGAGTGGGAGCCGGGCCGCCGCGTCGTCATGACCTGGCGGATCGACCCCAACTGGCAGTCCCTCCCCACCGACGAAGGCGCCAGCCAGATCGAGGTCGACTTCGAGGCCGTCGACGCGGGACACACCCGCGTCGCGCTCGCCCACGTCAAGCTGGACCAGCACGGTCCGGGCGCCGAGCGGATCTTCAAGGCGCTCGACGGGCCGAGCCCCGGCGAGACGCTCGAGCTCTTCGCCCGCGCCGTCGCGAACGGGTCCGGATCGTGAGCGTCGACGTCGGCGTGATCGCCGCTCCCGACGCCGCCCCGGCCGTTCCCGCAGCCGGGCTCGTCCCCGCCGCCGACCGGATCCGCCTGCTCGCGGCCCGCCACGCGGCCGACGCGGACGCGGGCCGCAGCCTGTCCCGCGAGGTCAGCGACGCGATACGGGAGGCCGGGTTCGCCCGGCATTTCGTGGCCGCGCGATTCGGCGGCACGGAGGGTTCGTTCGAAGACCTGACGCGGGCCGTCATCTCCGTCGGCGAGGGCTGCGCCGCCTCCGCGTGGTGTGCCTCCCTCGCCGCGTACTCGGCCCGCCTCGCCTCGCACCTGCCCGAGCAGGGGCACCAGGAGCTGTGGGGCGCGGGGCCCGACACGTTCGTGGCGACCGGTCTGATGCCCGCCGGGCGGGCCAGGCCGGCCGACGGCGGCTGGCGGGTCACCGGCGAGTGGGCCTATGTCAGCGCCGTCGACTTCGCCGACTGGGTGATGGTCTGCGCGGCGGTCGCGGGCGGTGAGGGCCCGCCGCAGCTGCGCTTCTTCACGCTGCCGCGCGGCGCGTACACGGTGCGCGAGACCTGGGACAGCGTGGGGATGCGGGCCACCGGCAGCCACACCGTCGTGGTCGACGACGTGTTCGTACCGGCGCATCTGACCCTCGACCGCGCCGACATGCTCACCGGCCGCAACGGCGCCTCCGGCCTGCCCGCCCACAACGTGCCCTTCCAGGCGGTGGGCGGACTCACCTTCATCGCCCCCGTCGTCGGCGCCTCCACCGGCGCGCTCGCCGCCTGTACGGGATCGATCACCGGGCGCCGGCGCAACCACACCGCCGAGCTGACCGTCGTACGTGCCTCCGGCCGGATCGACGCCGCACGCCACCTCGTCATGGAGAACGCCCAGGTCCTCGACCAGCGCCTCTTCACCCCCGAGCACATGGCGCGCAACGAGCGGAACGCCCCGTTCGCCGCCGAGATGCTTCGCGAGGCCGTGGCCCTGCTGGTCGGCGCCGCCGGGACCGGCGGCCTCGGCGAGGGCCACGCACTCCAGCGCTTCTGGCGGGACATCACGTCGGCGACGAGCCACGTGGCGCTCCAGTACGACACCGCCGCCCGCAAGAACTACTCCGCGGTGCTGCTCGGCCCGGAGAGCTGATCCCTTGCGCACGGCGAAGGGGGCGTCCGCACCACGGACGCCCCCTTCGCCGTACTCGCAGGAAGCAGGAAATGGTTGTCAGGCGGGGACGGACATTGCGGGTGAGCCGGTCGACACGGCAGGCGTACGGGGGAGCTTCTTGAGGTCGAAGCCCGGCTCCCGGGCCGTCTCCGGTGCCAGATGCGTGCCGGTGGTCAGCAGCCGGCGGACGATGCCGTGGTCCGCCGGACGGTTCATGGACTCGGCACCGATCAGCCGGCCGGCGCGGAAACAGAGGACGGAGAACCGCCCGCCGTCCGGGTCGCCGACGGTCACGGTCTCGTCGTGGGCGGCCGTCAGACCGGCCATCTGGAGCCGCATCGCGTACTGCTCCGACCAGAACCAGGGCACGGCGGTGTACGCGTACGGCTCGCCACATATCGCGGCGGCCACGCAGCGCGCCTGGTCGGTGGCGTTCTGGACGGACTCGAGGCGGAGGTACCGGCCGGCGTGCGGGCTGGGGAAGCGGGCGCAGTCACCGACCGCGTAGATGTCCGGGTCCTCGGTCCGCAGCCGCTCGTCCACGACGATGCCGTCGCCGACGACCAGGTCCGCGGTGAGCGCGAGGCGGGTGTTGGGCAGGACACCGACACCGACCACGACGAGATCGGCGGCGATCCGCTCACCGTCCCCCAGCTCCATGACCTGGACCCGGCCCTCCGCGTCGCCGTAGAACGCGGATACCTCGCGGCCGAGCAGCACCCGCACCCCCTGGGCGCGGTGCTCGGCCACGACCTGGGCCGACATCTGCGGCGTCAGCGCGCGGGCCAGCGCAATCGGCTGGGCCTCGACCACGGTCACGTCGTGGCCGAGGCCACGCGCGGTGGCCGCCACCTCGAGACCGATGAACCCGGCGCCGACCACGACGACGCTGCGGGGCGGCCCGCTGAGCCGCAGCCGCAGGTCCTCCGCGTCGGCCAGGCCGCGCAGTGCAAGGACCCCGGCCAGCGAGGCGCCGGGCACGGGCAGCGTCCGCGGGCGGCAGCCGGTCGCCAGGACCAGCGCGCCGTACGGCAGGCGCAGTCCGGACTCCAGCAGGACCGTGCGCCGCTCCCGGTCGACCGAGGCGACCCGCTCGCCCGACAGCAGCTCGATGTCCTGCGCGGCGTAGAACGACGGCGGGCGCAGCGCGATGTCCGCGGCCGGGACCGTGCCGGCCAGATAGCCCTTCGACAGGGGCGGGCGGTCGCAGGGGCCGGACGGCTCGTCCCCGACGAGCGTGATCCGGCCCTCGTAGCCACGGCCGCGCAGGGCCGCCGCTGTTTCGAGGCCGGCCTGGCCCGCGCCGACGACCACCACCGAGTGCGAGGCCATCAGCTCTGCGCCTCGGGCAGGTGGACCAGCAGGCCGTCCAGGTCCTCGGAGACCGGCAACTGGCAGCTGAGCCTGCTGAACTCGGTGCGCTCGCACGCCGTTCCGTACAGCACGTCGTCCTCGACGGGGTCCATCTCGGGCAGCGGCACGGAACTCTCCGCGTCGACGTATACGTGGCAGGTGCCGCACTGGGCGGAGCCGCCGCACTGGGCCTCGATGCCGTCGACGTTGTTGAGCTTTGCCGCGCGCATGACCGTGTTGGGCGCCTCGACGTCGAGGATGGTGACGGTGCCGTTCGGATGCTTGTAGGTGATCTTGGCCATGGTGAGCTCTCCTTGGGGAATATCGGCCATCCGTGCGGAGGTACCGCAACGGACTGTGGCGAGAGGCCCTGCAATCGCGGTGGAGGAACTCTCGACCGCCTGTGCGGGCTCGACCGGATCGCTACCGCCGGTCGACCGGTCCGGCGCAGCGTGCCTGCCATGACTGTGACCGAAGGGACCCGAGAGACGGCCGCCGAGCCCGGCAGGGGGAGTGCCGACCATCGGCTCTTCCTCGTGCTGGCCGCCTGCTGCCTGGGCCAGTTCATGAACGTGCTGGACGCCTCGGTGGTGAACGTGGCCCTGCCCGTCATCGCCGCGGACCTGCACTTCACCCAGCACAACCTGCAACTCGTGAACAACGCCTACACGGTGGTCGTCTGCGGCTTCCTGCTGCTCGGCGGGCGGCTCGCGGACCTGTTCGGCCAGCGCCGGATCTTCGCGTGCGGGGTCGGTCTGTTCACGCTGGCCAGCCTCGTCGGGGGAGCCGCGGACGCCCCGCTCACCCTGGTCCTCGCCCGCGCCTTCCAGGGGCTCGGCGCCGCGGTCATGGCACCCGCCACCCTCACCGTGCTCGGCACGACGTTCACCGAACCGGCCGCCCGCGCACGGGCGTTCGGCTGGTGGAGCGCAGTCTCCGGAGCCGCGGGCGCGATCGGTGTGCTGGCCGGCGGAGTGATCATCGAGTGGTTCTCCTGGCGCTGGATCTTCCTGGTGAACGTCCCGATCGGCCTCGTGCTGTTCGCCACCGTCCGCTGGGTGGTCCCGGAGACCCGCCCCCGCCGGACGGGCATGAAGGGCAGTGGCCTCGACCTGCCCGGCGCGGTGACCGTCACCCTCGGCCTGATGTCCGCCGTCTACGGTGTCTCCCAGTACGCCGCACACGGCTGGGGGTCGCCACGGGTCCTTGGCCCGCTGCTGGCCGGGGCACTCCTGATCGCCGCGTTCCTGGTGATCCAGGCGAGGTTCGCCCGCCATCCCCTGGTGCCGCTCGGCATCTTCCGGAACCGGTCGGTCGCCGCTGCCAACCTGGTGGCCTTCTTCGGTATCGCCGCCCTCTTCAGCACCTTCTACTTCTTCACGCTGGTCCTCCAACAGGTTCTCGGTTACAGCCCGTTGCACACCGGGCTCAGCTACCTCCCGCTCTCCGTCGGCATGGCCCTGGGCGGCTGGGGGATCGCGCCCCTCGTGCCGAGGATCGGCCCGCGCCCGATCCTGCTCGGCGGCCTCGCCCTCGCCGCGGGCGCCCTGTTCTGGCTGTCGTCCGTGGACGCGGGCGCCGACTACCTCGGCGACGTGCTCGGACCCTGTGTCCTGCTCGGATCGGGAATGGGCGCGGTGCTCAACGCCACGACGAACGCCGCCACCGCCGGGCTCGCCCCCCACCAGGCCGGCCTGGCCTCCGGGCTCCTCAACACCACCCGCCAACTCGGCAGCGCCGTCGGCCTGGTGACCCTGGCAGCGCTGTCCGCGGCTCGCATCGACGTCCGGACCGGGGCCGGCGCGGGCGCCGTCGACGCCAGGGCCGCCGGCTACGGTCTGGCCCTCACCGGCGCCGCACTGTTCGCCGTCGCGGGGTTTGTCGCCGCGCTCTTCGTCCCGGTCCGGAAGCAGTCCCGTAGCCCTCGAGGCGACACCGACACCGCTCAAGGCGACACCGGCAAGGCTTCCGTCTGAGGAGACGGAGGGGCAATGCGCCTGGGCCGCCGACCGCTTCCGCGGGGGGGGGGGGCCCCCCCCCCCCGCGGGGGGCGCCACAAACAAAGCCGCCCCCCCCCCCCCCCCCGGGATAAAAAAAAAAAAAGAACGCGCAGAGA
>NZ_JBSGTG010000040.1:0-60090 GCF_053607285.1 Streptomyces sp. NPDC055140
CGTCCATGTGCTGCCGGAGCACGTCTGGGCGAGGGCGGGCACGCAGACCAGCAGCCTCATGCTGACCAGCCCGCGCCCCGCGTCCCCCAACAGCACCTGGACCGCCGAGCCCGTGGGCCTGGTCATGCCCACCGCCGACCTCTCGGAGGCCGACGCGTCCGACGAGGTCCGGCTGCCCGTGGTGACGCTGACCCCCGAAGGGATCGGCGGCCTCGCCCGCTTCCTCGCGCACGACAGCAAGGGCGGCTACACCGTGCGCGTCCTGGACCGCACGCCCGGCGACGAGACCGCCGTCGCGCGCAGGCCCGCCGCCACGCTGCCCGCCGACGTCCAGGTCAAGACCGTGCGGGCCCAGCTCTCCCCCACCGCCTACCACCTGGCCCGCCTCTCCGCGGCCGTCCCGCTCAACCTCGACGTGCTGCGCCTGCTCCAGGAGGGGCTGATCCCCGGGGCGCGGAACTGGCACGTGGCGGAGCTGCTCCTGAGCGGGCTGCTGCGGCGCACGGAGGCCGAGCCGGGCGAGGCCGCCGGGCCGGGCGTCGAGCTCGAATTCGGCGACGGCGTGCGGCGGGAGCTGCTCTCGGACGGGACGCGCGGCGAGACGGCCCGCGCGCTGATGCTCGCCTTGGACCATTTGGCGGTCGCCGTACCGGCGTACGGGGAAGGCGTCGCCCTTCTGCGCGAGCCGGATCGCGCGCGGAGTGTCTCCATGGAAGGTTTACGGCCATGGATTTCGTCTATTCTGCCCGCTTTCGCGGCCATGGCCGGACCACATGCCACCGCCGCCAGAGAGCTTGAGGCACGCCTCGACGAACCTCCACCTCCGGCGGCCACAACCTCCGGAGAACCCAGTCAGTTAGGCGGTGGGGCCGAGCCCACCGCCCTGCCAGACACCGGCAACGAGGAAAGGGTCGAAGAAGTGAGCGGCTTGCAGTCCACCCAGGCCGGGTCAAGGGGTGACGCGCTGCAGAAGCCGCCCCCCGTCTGGGGCAACGTCCCTCCCCGAAACCGTGCCTTCACCGGCCGGGTCCAGCTCCTGGACGACCTGCACCACAGGCTCCAGGAAGGAACCACGGCGGTACTCCCCGAGGCGCTCCAGGGCATGGGCGGCGTCGGGAAGTCCCAGCTCGCGGTCGAGTACGTGTACCGGCATCTGCACGAGTACCAGATCGTGTGGTGGATCCCCGCCGAACAGCCGCAGCAGATCCGGCAGTTCCTCGTCCAGCTGGCCAACCGACTCGGTCTGAACGTCGGCAGCGGCGAGGCGAACACAGCGGTGCCGGCCGTCATCGAGGCCCTGCGCGTCGGCGAGCCGTTCAAGAACTGGCTCCTCATCTTCGACAACGCGGAAGATCCGGAATCCGTGCGGGAGTTCTTCCCGACCAACGGGCCGGGCCGCATCCTCGTCACCTCACGGAACTCGCAGTGGGCCTCGTCGGCGCGCCCCCTGGAGGTCGACGTGTTCACCCGCGAGGAAAGCCGTTCGCTGCTCCAGATGAGAGCACCGAACCTGGACAACGCGACCGCGGACCGGCTCGCCGAGACCCTGGGCGACCTGCCGCTCGGCATCGAGCAGGCCGCCGTATGGCTGGCCGAGACGGGCATGCCCGCGGACGAGTACCTGCGCATGTTCGAGCAGCAGGCCAACGAGCTGATGGTCAGCGACCCGCCGGTGGACTATCCGCTGTCCGTCGCCGCCGCCTGGAACGTGTCCCTGGACCGGCTGCGCAAGAACCACCCCGCGGCTCTTCAACTCCTGCAGATGTGTGCCTTCTTCGCGCCCGAGCCGATCTCCCGGCGCCTGCTCACCGGCGTCCGCGACGCCCCCGTGCCCCCGGAGCTCGGCGCGGCACTCAGTGACCCGATCCGGCTCGGCCGCGCCATCCGCGAGATCAACCGCTACGCGCTGGCGCGCATCAACCACAACACCAACACCATCCAGCTGCACCGCCTGGTCCAGCGCGTCCTCATCAACCAGATGGCGGAGCCGCTGAAGTCGCAGATGCGCGCCGGCGCCCACCGCCTGCTCGCCAGGGACGACGCCGGTGAGCCCAACAAGTCCCACCGGTGGCAGCAGTACGGCGACCTGCTGCCGCACGTCCTCAACAGCAGGGCCGTCGAGTCGACGGACCCGTGGGTGAGGCAACTCGTCCTGAACGAGGTCCAGTACATGTACTACTGGGGCGACCACCAGGGCTCCCTGGACCTGGCCAAGGAGACGTACACCACCTGGCGCGAGGCCGACGGGGACACCGCCGAGCACGTCCTCAACGCGGCCCGGATCTACACGAACTCCCTGCGCATCCTGGGCCGCTATTCGGAGGCGTACGAACTCGACCAGCGGACGCTGTCCGGGATGACCGAGGTCCTCGGCCCCGAGCACGAGTCGACGATCGACATCACCAGCATGCTCGCCTGGGACCTGCGGCTGCGCGGCGACTTCCAGGCGGCGCTCGAACTCGACAAGCACGCCTTCGAGACCTGCGAGCGCCTCTTCGGGCCCAACGACCCGTCGACCCTCCTCAGTGCCCACCGGCACGCGCTGAACCTGCGGTTCATCGGGCACTTCCGGGCGGCGCTCTCGCTCGACCGCATGACGCACAGCCGCAAGGTCGCGGAGCTCGGCGAGAACGCGGTGTCGACGCTGTCGACCATGGCGTCGGTGACGTTCGACCTCCAGGAGGGCGGCGAGTACCTGGCGGCCCGCGACCAGGCGCGCGACGTCGAGGAGCGCTTCCGCAACACCGTCGGTGACACCCACCCGGACACGATCTCCGCGACGCGGATCCTGTCGGTGGCCGAGCGGCGCGCCGGCCAGCATGCCCTGGCCCTGGAGCTGTCCGGCCGGTCTCTCGTCATGTTCCGGACCCGCTACGGCGACCTGTACCCGCAGACGGTGAACGCGCTCGCCTCGCACGCCATCGACGTACGGCACAGCGGCGACCTCGCCCGCGCACTCGAACTCGGGCAGGAGGGGTACGAGGGGTACGAGGCGCTGCTCGGCCCGCGGCATCCGCACACCGTTGCGGGACGCGTCAACCACGCGATCTGTCTGCGCCTGGCCGGGCGGACCGAGGAGGCCCGCGCGAGCAACGTGGAATCACGGGAGCAGCTGATCGAGCTGATCGGCGAGCAACACCCCAACACCCTTTCCTGCACCTCGAATCTCGTCGCCGACCTGTTCGAACTCGGCGAGATGCAGGCGTCGGTGGAGCTCGCCACGAGGGCGCTCGACCTGTGCCGCACCCAGCTCGGCGAGGACCACCCGATCACCCTCGCCACGGCCCTCAACCTCTCGCTCGGGCTCCGGCAGCTGCGGCGGGACCACGAGGCGGACGAGCTGTACGCCGACACGGCCGAGCGCTACGGACGCACCCTCGGCGAGGACCACCCGGCGACCACGGCGGCCGCGGAGGGCAAGCCCGCGAACTGCGACATCGACCCGCTGCTGATGTGACGCCGCCGATGTGACGTCGGCGGTATCGACATGACCCCGCCCGGGACACTTCCGGGCGGGGTCAGCGCTGTGGCACGTCCGTCGCGGGCTGTGTGGTGAGCCCGGGGATCCGCGCCGTCCAGCGGGCCAGTTCCAGCGGGTCGGGCGTCCGCGCGCCGCGGGCCCGCTCGTCCAGGGCGAGCGCCCGCATCAGCTCGGGCCGGTGCAGCAGGACCGTGGCCGGTGTGCCCTCGCCGGACGCCTCCAGGGCGAGACCGAGGCCGACCCAGGCCGGGCGGGTGCCGGGAGCGCCGGCCAGGACGGCGCGGTAGCGGTCAACGGCCCGCGCCGCGTTCGCCGGCCCGCCGCGCAGGAGGCACATGTCCGCTTCCAGGAGATCCGGGGACCGTTCCCGGCCGGACAGCCGCGCTCGAGTGTCCGGGGTGAACGTTCCTGCATCGGCGAGGTGCAACCGCCGTAGTTCACAGCGGAGTTCGGGCAGACGCGGCGGCGCGTCCACGCACAGCCGGGACGGCGGGGCGGTCGCCTCTTCGCCGCGGCCGCCGCCGAGCCGGAGGTCGGTGAGCAGACGGGTGGCGGCCGGGTCGGGCGCGAGGTTGTGGCTGCACCACGTGGCCCGCAGATCGGCGAGTTCGGCTTGCGCCGGGGCGAGGGCCTCGGCCGGTACGTCGTCGTCGGCCCACGGAGCGGCCTGGCGCGCCATCCCGTCGACGAACCGGCGGCCCCACGGGGTGAGCCCGGACTGGGCGGCCAGCGTGCGCAGGGCGATGGCCACCGCGTCGCGCCACACGGCGAACTCGAAGTGCGCGAGGGAGGCCCGGGGTCCGGTCAGGGCGTGCCGTTCGGTGCGCCAGAAGTCGGCGACGCCGGTGAACGCGTACGTGCCGTGCAGCAGGCCCCACGGCGGGCGCGGGTCGGTGCGCCAGGGCGCGTAGAGCAGCGTGTCCTGCCGTGGAGTGCGCGCCGCCCTGTCGACGAGCTGGATCTGGTGACTGAGGGCGTTGAGCGCGGAGTGCCGTGACTCGTGGACAAGGGTGACCGCGAAGTCGACGGCGTCGCGCGGCACGGAGACGAGGACGCTGCCGAACGCCTCGGCGTACGAGGCACTGGAGGTGCGGAAGCGGGGCATGCCGGGCAGGGGCACGAGCGAGTTCAGGACGAGCGGCACCGTGCGGGCCGCGTCCGGGTGCCGGGCCCTGAGCAGGTGCGCCGCGTCGTGCAGATGCCGCTGCCAGGTGTCCGACTCGGCGTCGGTGAGCGGGGCCGGGGGCGGCCAGGGGGACCGGAAGTCGCGGTAGGGGTCGGCGTCGTCGAGGAGGACGCCCGGGCCCGGCTCGCGCGGGGTCCAGCTCAGCAGGCGCGCGGGGTGCCAGCCGGGAGCGGGCAGGTGGGGGACGGCGGGCAGTCCGAGGGTGTGCGGACCGAGCGTGACGCGGGTGGTGCCGCGCCCGTCCGTCTCCAGCGTGGCGACGTCGTGGTCGCCCGGGGCGTCGTCCAGAACAGCGTGACCGACCGTCGGCAGGATCACCTTGCCCGCCCACGCGGGCACGCGGACCAGCGCGGGAAGGCCCGCCCGCAGCGCGGCCGCCGCGGCGAGCGCGTGCGCGTAGCCGGCCTCACGCCACAACGGGGGTTCTTCGGGCCGGGGCTCGACGCCGCCCCGCAGCCGCCCGAGCAGGCGGACCGCCCAGACGCCGACCGGCGGGTGCCCGAGCACGCTCGCCACGGCCTGCGGATCGAGGGCCTCCGCGCGGGCCAGCAGCTCGAAGGCGTGCGCCAGCGGGGGCAGTGGCCCTTCGCCCTCGTCCGCCCCGCGTTCCGCCTCCGCGGCGGCCAGGGCCCGCAGCATGAGCATGCGGCGGCTGCGCTCCGCCGCCGCGATACGGGTCCCGGTGGGTGCGGTGATGCGGCCGGTGGCGATGGCCTCCAGGTCGGCGACCGGCACATGGTGCCGTGTCAGCACGGCAGGGCAGGCCGGTCGGGGTCGTCGGGCAGGTCGCACGGGGAGGCCGACTCGGACGGCGCCGGCGGCCCGTGTTCGTGCCGTGGCTCCTGGGGGGACGTGCCGTTGTGCCGTCGCGCGCTGAAGTACGGGTTCTCGCCGCCACCGCCCACGACCTGCCCGACGGCGTCCTCCGTCAGATGTTCGAGCAGCGCGTGCTGTGCCTCCGCCACCAGCGGGTCCCTCAGTGCCATGGCCTCCTGGAGGCCCCAACGGCTGAGATCGACAAGTCCGGTCTCGATGTCAGTCGTAGAAGTCCTCACGTCAAACTTCCCCCTGTCGGCTCCCGCTCGCGGCCCCGCGGCGCAGACCCACCTCCTTCCCATAGTGGCCCGTGGTCAGCCGCGCCGAAAGGGGCTCCGGTGGCCATCAAGGCTTGAATTGTTCGATTCACGGCCGGGGGAGGCGGCATCCGGTGCCGCGGAACGCCGTTGACCGGGTGTTCGACTGGCGTGTCCCATGGGGCCATTGATGCGTTCTGGAGATACGTGTCCCCGGCTCGGCCACATACGCGGTTCCTCCCGTCGCCGGGGCACGGTTTCTGACGGTCCGGCATGGACTTCCCGGCGCCCGTTGTCACGCAGCCGCGCCGGACGACCCCCCATCCGCACCCGTGCGGACCCTCCCGGCTCGCGCACCCCGCGAGGTGCCCGCAGGGTGCGGAGATGTGACCCAGCAGCAACTCGGCCCGGCCCCCGCCACCGTCCCCGTCGCGGAGCCCGGCGCCGGACCACGTTCCCGCCCGACCCGGCTCAGGGCCGCCGCTCCCCTGCTCACCGCGCTCGGCCTGTTCGCCGCGGTCCGGCTCGCCGGTGTCGTCGCGATGGCGGTCGCCGCCTCGCTGACCGGGAAGCGTTCCGGCGCCCTGCTCGGCCGGTCCTGGGACTCGCTCTGGTACCTCAGGATCGCCGCGAACGGCTACGGCCGCTCCATCCACTACAAACCGGGCATCATCTTCAACGACCTCGCGTTCTTCCCGCTCTACCCCGGCCTGGTCCGCGCGGTGCAGACCGTGCTCCCGCTCAGCGGCGGCGCCACGGGGATACTCATCGCCTGGACCGCGTCCCTGGCCGCGGCGGCCGGGATCTACGCGATCGGGGTGCGCCTGCACTCCCGGCCGGTCGCCGTCTTCCTGGTCCTGCTGTGGGGGCTGCTGCCGCACTCCGTGATCCTCACGATGGCGTACACCGAGCCGCTGCTCACCGCCTTCGCCGCCTGGTCCCTGTACGCGGTCCTGACCGGCCGGTGGATCTGGGCGGGCACGCTCGCCTCGCTGGCCGGGGTGTCCCGCCCCAACGGCTTCGCGGTCGCCGCCGCGGTCCTCGTCACGGCGGCGTACGAGGTGATCCGCAAGCGCGGCAGAAACGTTTCCCACAGGCTGTGGACAGGCGCCGCGATCGCCCCGCTCGGCTGGACCGGCTACGTCCTGTGGGTCGGCGTCCAAAGAGGCGACCCGCTCGGCGGCTACTTCACCGTGCAGCGGAACTGGGGCTCGAGCTTCGACTTCGGCGTCGGCGCGCTGCGCGTCGTACGGCATCTGCTGCTCAAGGGCGACCGCTTCGTCTTCCCCGTGACGCTCTTGATCGTCGCCGCCGCGGTGCTGCTGTTCGCGCTGCTCATCGCCGAGCGGGCGGCCCCGCTGCCGCTCATCGTCTACAGCGGCGTACTCCTGCTCATCGCGCTCGGCGGCGCGGGCTTCTTCCCGTCCAAGCCGCGCTTCCTGCTGCCCGCGTTCCCGCTGCTGCTGCCGCTGGCCCTCGCGCTGGCGCGAACGGCGAAAGCCCGGCCGCGCAGCGCCCTCCTGGTGATGGGCGCCCTGGCCGGGCTCTCACTTGCGTACGGGACGTATCTGGTCGCGTTCGCGCACAGGCCCCTGTGATCAGTTGCTGACGTGCCTACTCGTCGTCGGACGGCTTCTCGTCGTCGGACGGCTTCTCGTCGTCGGCGGCGGAGTCCACGGCCTGCTCCAGGCCGAGCTGCTCGACCAGCCAGCGGTCGAACTCGATGGCGGCGCGCACCCAGCTGACCGTCGACGAAACGAAGTGCTCCAGGCTGACACCCGTGCCGATGAGCATCTGCGCCTCACCGATGAGGCGGACCGTGCCGTCGTCGTGGGTGTGGCTGTAGACCTTGGGCCACAGGGTGCGGCGGTTCCAGTCGTCGATGGTCTCGAGGAGCGCCGGCTTGGTCTCGAGGTCGTGCGGGCGGTCGTAGAACGTCCGCACCGAGAAGACCTGCTGGTCGTCCTCGCCGCGGAACATGAAGTAGGTGCGGAACTCCTCCCACGGAGCCGCGAGGTCACCCTCTTCGTCGAGGACGTACTTGAGCTCCATCTGCTCCAGGAGCTGCTTGACGAGGTCCTGGTCGGGGACGACGGGGCCCGCCGGTCCTGAGCCCTGCGGCTGCTGGGGCTGTCCCCCGAAATTCGGAATCGAGGACGGGTCGATGCTCACGTGCTTGGTCCCTTCGTACGGATTCCGCCATCCTCTCCCATGCCGGGTGGGAAGTGACAACCCCCAACCGGTTGGATCGGACCGAGTTCCTGCCCCGGTGTGGCCGGATCACCCTGGCAGAGCAGCGGCCCTGCAGCTCGTCTCGCCGAGCGGCAGGGCCCCGACCCGGTCCGGCATCGGTGTTCGCCTCGCGTTACAGCGTCTTTCCGGTGGCCGGGCCCACGCTCAGGCCGTCCCCGGAGGTGTCCACGCGGACCGTGTCGCCGTCGGTGACCTCGCCGGAGAGGATCTCCTTCGCGAGCCGGTCGCCGATCGCGGTCTGTACGAGGCGGCGCAGCGGCCGCGCGCCGTACGCGGGGTCGTTGCCCTCGTCGGCGAGCCAGGCCAGGGCCGCGTCGGAGACGTCCAGGGTGAGCCGCCGCTCGGCGAGCCGCTTCGCGAGCCTGCCGATCTGCAGCTTCGCGATCCGCTCCAGCTCCTCCTTGTTCAGCGCGGAGAAGACGACGAGGTCGTCGAGCCGGTTGAGGAACTCGGGCTTGAACGACGCCCGTACGACCTCCAGGACCTGCTGCTTCTTCTGCTCCTCACTCGCCGTCGGCTCCACCAGGCTGTGTCCGCTCAAGAACTGACTGCCCAGGTTCGAGGTGAGTACGAGGATCGTGTTGCGGAAGTCGACCGTGCGGCCCTGGCCGTCCGTGAGGCGGCCGTCGTCGAGCACCTGGAGCAGGATGTCGAAGACCTCCGGGTGCGCCTTTTCGACCTCGTCGAGCAGGACGACGCTGTACGGGCGCCTGCGCACCGCCTCGGTGAGCTGACCGCCCTCCTCGTACCCGACGTAGCCGGGAGGGGCGCCGACGAGACGCGCCACGGAGTGCTTCTCGCCGTACTCGCTCATGTCGATGCGGATCATGGCCCGCTCGTCGTCGAACAGGAAGTCGGCGAGCGCCTTGGCCAGTTCGGTCTTGCCGACGCCGGTCGGGCCGAGGAACAGGAAGGAACCGGTCGGCCGGTCGGGGTCTGCGATCCCGGCGCGGGTGCGGCGCACGGCGTCGGACACCGCCCGCACGGCCTCGGTCTGCCCGATCAGGCGTTTGCCGAGCTCGTCCTCCATGCGCAGCAGCTTCTGCGTCTCGCCCTCCAGGAGCCGCCCGGCCGGGATGCCGGTCCAGGCCGCCACCACGTCCGCGATGTCGTCCGGGCCGACCTGGTCCTTGACCATCGTGTCGGCCTTGGACGCCTCCTCCTCTTCCTCTGTGGCGGCCTCCAAGTCCCTTTCCAGGGTGGGGATCTCGCCGTAGAGAAGCTTGGAGGCGGTGTCGAAGTCGCCGTCGCGCTGGGCGCGCTCGGCCTGGCCGCGCAGCTCGTCGAGCTTCTCCTTCAGCTCACCGACGCGGTTGAGGGACTGCTTCTCCTTCTCCCAGCGGGCGGTGAGGCCGCGCAGCTCCTCCTCCTTGTCGGCGAGGTCGCGCCGCAGCTTCTCCAGGCGCTGCTTGCTGGCCGGATCCGTCTCCTTGGAGAGGGCCAGCTCCTCCATCCTCAGCCGGTCGACGGCGCGCTGGAGCTCGTCGATCTCGACGGGCGACGAGTCGATCTCCATGCGCAGCCGGGACGCGGCCTCGTCCACGAGGTCGATGGCCTTGTCCGGCAGGAAGCGGGAGGTGATGTACCGGTCGGAGAGCGACGCGGCGGCGACGAGCGCGCTGTCGGCGATCTGGACCTTGTGGTGGGCCTCGTACCGGCCCTTGAGCCCGCGCAGGATCGCGATCGAGTCCTCGACCGTCGGCTCGGCGACCAGCACCTGCTGGAAGCGGCGCTCCAGGGCCGGGTCCTTCTCGATCCGCTCGCGGTACTCGTCGAGCGTGGTCGCGCCGACCATGCGCAGCTCGCCGCGCGCGAGCATCGGCTTCAGCATGTTGCCCGCGTCCATGGACGAGTCGCCGCCCGCGCCGGCCCCGACGACCGTGTGCAGCTCGTCGATGAAGGTGATGACCTGCCCGTCGCTCTCCTTGATCTCGGAGAGGACGGTCTTGAGGCGCTCCTCGAACTCGCCGCGGTACTTCGCGCCGGCGACCATCGCGCCCAGGTCCAGCGAGACGAGCCGCTTGTCCTTGAGCGACTCCGGCACGTCCCCCTTCACGATGCGCTGGGCGAGCCCCTCGACGACGGCGGTCTTGCCGACGCCGGGCTCACCGATCAGGACGGGGTTGTTCTTCGTACGGCGGGACAGCACCTGCACCACACGCCGGATCTCCTGATCGCGCCCGATGACGGGGTCGAGCTTGCCCTCGCGCGCGGCGGCGGTGAAATCGGTGCCGAACTTCTCCAGGGCCTTGTACTGGCCCTCGGGGTCGGGTGTGGTCACCCGGCGCCCTCCCCTGCTCTTCTCGAAGGCGGCGAGCAGCTTCTTGGCGCTCGCCCCCTGTTCCGTCAGTACGTCGGCGACAGTGCCGCCCTTCGCGGCGATGCCGATGAGCAGATGCTCGGTGGAGAGGTAGTCATCCCCGAGCTCCTTGGCGCGCTGCGCCGCGTCGGCGATGACCGCCAGCAGGTCCCGGTTGGGTCCGGGCGGCGCGACGGTCGAGCCGGTCACGCTGGGCAGCGCGCCGAGGACACGCTCGGCCCCGGACCGCACGGCGGCCTGATCGGCCTCGACGGCCGTCAGCAGGTCCGTGATGTTCTCGTTGTCCTGGCCCTCAAGGAGTGCCAGGAGCAGATGCGCGGGGGTCAGATCCGCGTGCCCTCCGGACACGGCCCGACTGGTGGCCGCGTTGATCGCGTCCCGGCTCCGGTTCGTCAGCTCGGCGTCCACGTGCGCACTCTCCTCCTTGCGTCTGCCTCTCCAGCACACTGACCCTGTCAGCATACACAAAGTTGAGTCGATTCCACTCAAGGATGCGGGGCGGGTGCCCCCCGGCGGGATATGTCCTTGAACGGGGATATCTTCCGGGGCATGGCCAAGCGGAACGACCCCCTGAACCCCGACCCGACCTTCCTCGGCTTCTGGCGGGAACGGCACCTGTGCACGCTGACGACCCTGCGCCCCGACGGCACCCCGCACGTGGTGCCGGTCGGTGTCACGTACGACCCCGAGGCGGGTCTCGCGCGGGTGATCGCGAACAAGTCGAGCGCGAAGGTGTCGCACGTGCTCGCGGGGTCCGGGGCAGAGGGGGGCGGGGCCCGGGTCGCGGTCTGCCAGGTCGACGGCCGGCGCTGGGCGACCCTTGAGGGGCTCGCGGTGGTCCGTACGGAGCCGGACCGCGTCGCGGAGGCGGTACGCCGGTACGCGGAGCGCTACGAGCGCGTGCCCGCGCCGAACCCGGACCGGGTCGCCATCGAGATCACTCTGACGCGGGCGACGGGCAACGGGTCCCCGTCGTGACGGCCGCACAAAGCTGCAGCGGCGCCACCGTGTTCAGGTCCACGGTGACGCCGCTGCGGGGGGGAAGCACCTGCGCGATCTACAACGACGGGGGAATCGCGTCAGGCACTGCGGGGGGTGGCTGAGGTGGTACGCGGAACTTCCGGTCCCGCCTCCCGGACCAGCTGGTGGTCACGCTGGTCTAGGTTGACGAAGACCATTCCGTATCTGACGGCACACCGCACGGGCTGCGGGGCGCCCCGAGGGCGGCGAAGACACCGGTAGGCCCGGATCTCCTCGTCGTCGAACTCGTCCCGCACGACGACGATCGGCTCGCCGAACAGGGTGACCATCAACGAATCGCCGCGATGAGGAATCGCCGTGGCGAGGTCGATGAAATGCCACCCGGACCGGTAGGCGGTCGCCATCTCACGGCGAAATGTTCTGTCGTCGGGCGGAGTGGTCATGCGGCCGCGTCCACGGGAGCGACACTCCAGGAAAGATCCGGAGGCGCGATGTTCTTGCCGGCGGACACGTGAGTGGCGGGTGTGCCACTCCAGGAGAGGTCCTGGGTGCTGAGCACACCGAAAGCCAAACCGGCGGAGAAGGCAACAGCCATCACCGAGCGAAGCATTCTCTTGCACATAGTGGGCTTCGTCCTCACTTCCATGGCTTCTCTCCCCCGACTCACTAGACGATGGCTCATTCGGCCATCCAAACACCACAGGATCGATGCATCATGTTCCTGCACGTTCAGGACCCTGGGGGGTGGATCTATGACCATGAATGACGCACATCGGACACATCCTCATGCCACGACTGAACTGTGCGACGAGGGCAGGCGGTTGTACGCCAGTGCTCTGCGTTCCGGACGCATCGCCCGAAGCGAAGTGACGGCCGCTCCCTGCCTGATGGATTTCGCCCTTCTCCACCCAGACCCGGATGACGCCGGCTGGCTCCGCCCGGTTCCTCCCGCCGCCGCCCTGGCACAGCGCCTCCACCCCATCGAACGGGAAATCCAGGAGCGAAGAAGCCTGGCGGTCGAACTGACCGATTACTTCGAGCCATTCATGGCCATCAGCGCGCAGGATCTGCCCACCACGCACGCCGTCACCGTGCTCGAAGGAATCAACAGGATCAATTCGGCCATCGAACTCGCCATCGCCGAGTGCCAGTCCGAGATCCTCACGGTCCAGCCCGGCGGCGGGCGCAGCGAGCACTCCCTGACGGAGGCACTCGAGCGGGGCCAGGCGGTCATCGCGCGCGGCATCACCATGCGCACGCTCTACCAGCACACGGCCCGGCACAGTCAGGGAACTCTCGTGTACGCCGAGCACATGGCCAAGGGCAACGTGGAGATACGCACCCTCGAGGAACTCATAGAGCGGCTGATGGTCTTCGACCGGACCGTCGCGTTCATACCGGTCCCCGGAGACCATCCGGTCGCCCTGGAACTCCGCCATCCGGGCCTCGTCGAATACCTGGCCAAGGTCTTCGAGCAACTGTGGCGCCGCGCGGTCCCCCTCCTGGAGGAGACCCCCTACGCGCCCCCGACCGACGGCATCACCGGGGTCCAGCGGTCGATCGCCAAGCTGCTGATCGAAGGCCACGTGGACGAGGCGATCGCCCGCCGCCTGGGCATGAACGTGCGCACCTGCAGAGCCCACATCGCCAAACTCGCGGCCGCGCTGGGCAGCGGAAGCCGCGCGCAACTCGGCTTTCTGATAGCGCAGTCGGGAATCCTCGACCAGGATCACTGAATGTCGACCGAGGAGAGCCACACGTGACCGCCGAGGCCCACACTCACGGAGCCGAGGAGTTGTGCGCCGCCGGTACGGCGCTCTACTCCCGGGCCCTGCGCGAGGGCCGTGTGAAAGACGAGGACGCCGCGGCCGTGCCGTGCCTCCTCGACTTCGGGCTGCTGCGCGCGGATCCGGACGACTCCCGGTGGCAGCGCCCCGTGCCGCCCTCCGTGGCCCTGCCGGGGCTGCTGGGGGGTATCGAGGACGAGATCGCGCACCAGCGGCACCGCGAGGCGAAACTGGCCAAGGCGTTCGCACCGCTCATGGCGCTCGACGCCGAGCGGGCGTCCTTCCAGAACTCGCCGATGATCCATGTGCTGTTGGGGTTCCAGCGGATCAACGACGCCATCGGCGAAGCCAGCGCAGTCGCCACCCAGGAGCTCCTCACCATCCAGCCCGGGGGCGGGCGCCCTCCCGCCGGCCTTGCCGCGGCCCGCCCGATCGAGCAGGAACTCCTGGCCCGGGGATGCCGGATGCGTACCCTCTACCAGCACACCTCGCGGCATTCCCCCGCCGTGCTGGCCCACTACGAACAGCTGCGCGGCGACGTGGCGGTCCGCACCCTCGACGAGGTCACCGAGCGCCTCGTCCTGCTCGACCGGACCGTCGCGTTCATCCCGGCCAACACGGACCGCACCGTGGCCCTGGAGATACGCCACCCCGCCCTCATTTCCTACCTCATGACGACGTTCGAGCGGCTGTGGCGACTGGCCACCCCCATGTTCCCCGTAGCCGCGCAACAGCCCCCGGCGAAGGGCGGCGTCACCTCCCGCCAGCTCACCATCGCCGCCCTCCTCATCGAGGGCCACACCGACGCCGTCATCGCCGAACGCCTCGGCATGAACATCCGTACCGTCCGCGTCCACATCGCCAAGCTCGCCAGCACGCTCGGCAGCGACAGCCGGGCCCAACTGGGCTATCTCATCGGCCAGTCCGGGATGCTGGAACGAGAACCGGAACAGGGACCGGAACCGGAACCGGAACCGGGCGAGAGTCACTGATCTTCCCGGAAGGCCACCACGCCCAAAACGATCTCCGTACAACCAACTCCCGCCCCTGCACGTCCAACTCCCGTCCCCGCACCTCACCCCAGGGAGAGACGCTCACCATGCAGGCAGCCCAGGCCACCCGTGCACCACAGGCCTCTCAGGAACCGTTCGCCGGTCGCAGACGGCGGCGGCACGCCTCGCTCGCCCTCATCGCCGGCGCCGTCCTGGCGCTCGGTTCCGTCGCTCCCGCGAGCGCCGACGAGCAGGAGACGGACGCCCTCTGGATCGCTGCGCCGTACGACCTCGTCCTGCCGACCGCCGACGCGCAGGGCAACGCGGTCGGCAACACCGTCGACGTGAAGCTCGGCCACGACAACACGCACAACACCATCACCGGCGGCACGCTCACCGTCGACGCGACCGAGCTCGCGAACGTGGCCGACGTGACCTGGCCCTCGGACTGCGTCCCGGCCGCCGACGCGCTCACGGCGACCTGCGACTTCGGTTCGCTGAACACCGGCCCGTACGAGACCGTCGCCGAGATCGGCCTGCGCGCCAAGTCCGGGGCCCCCGCGGACGCCACCGGCACGCTGCACCTCACCGCCGACGCGGACAGCTCGTTCGGCCCGCTCACCGGCTACCCCGCCGACACGCAGATCAGCCTGGGCGACGGCCCCGACCTCGGCGTGAACCAGCTCCCGTACCGCACCGGCGTCCAGCCCGGCACGGACCTCGCGCAGCCGATCCGGCTGACGAACCACGGCAACCGGACCGCCGACCGCACCCTCCTGACCCTCTTCGCCTCGCACGGCCTGGACCTCGAGCAGCGCTTCGGCAACTGCACCTACCTGGACGCCGACGCCACGACCAACCAGAGCGGCACCACCGCCGTCTGCGTGCTCGACCAGCCCGTCGAGCCGGGGCAGGAGTACGACCTGTCGGCGGCCGGCGCGGTCCGTGCGACGGACGCGGCGCTGTACGAACGGTTCGACTACTCGGTCGACCCGTACTCGGACGAGGCGTACCAGCAGGCGATCTCCGGGCGGCCGTTCGTGCAGGGGACGGGGGACGACCTCGTCCCCGCCGCCGTTCCCGCGGCCCGCGCGCTGAGCGCCGCGGCCGAGCCCGACCTGAACACCGGTGACAACTACCGCTCCACGCAGATCACGGCCACGAACAAGGCCGACCTCATCGCCCTCGCGAGCGACATCACGTCCGCCGCGCCCGGTGACACGGTCAAGGCCCGCGTCGGGGTGAAGAACCGCGGCCCGGCGTGGGTGGCCTCGCTCGGCGCGGGCGCCTCCGTCGCCACCCTCGACGTGCGCTTCCCGGAGGGCACGACCGTCACCGCCGCGCCCGCCGGCTGCGACCAGGCAGGACCGAACCGCTACACGTGCCGGACCCCGATCCTGCTGTGGGAGAAGGCCCGTTCCACGTTCGACTTCACCCTGCGCGTCGACAGCGTCGTGCCGGGCGGCGCGACGGGTTCGGTCGCGACGCGGAACGACGACCCGGAGCTGCGCATCTCGGCGTTCGATCCCCAACTGGCCAACAACACGGCCGAGTTCACGCTGTCAGGCAGCTGATCCGACGCGGCGCCCCGAGGTCCGGGGCGCCGCGCACCCGGCCGGAGGCTACTTGAGCCCGATCCGCGCGCAGTCCGCCGCGTACTTGGCCGTGCAGATGTCCCCGGCCTTGTAGATCCCGTCCCTGACCACCGTCGACTTGATGTTGCTCTGCGTCATCGGGACGACCTGGACCAGGAGCGACGGCACATTGGGGGTGGTGGGGCTGTCGACGCGGTCCTTCGCGAGCGCGTCGAACTCGATGCCGCGCTGCTGCGCGATGAGGACCGCCATCTGCGCGGCGGTGGAGGCCTCTTCGGGATACGGCTTGTAGACCGTCATGTACTGGTCGCCCGTCACGATGCGCTGGACGGCGGCGAGTTCGGCGTCCTGGCCGGTCACCGGCGGGAGGTGGGTGACACCGGCGGCCTTGAGAGCGGTGATGATGCCGCCCGCCATTCCGTCGTTCGCGGAGTAGACACCGGCGATGTTCTGCGCGCCGACGGCCTGAATGGCGACCGCCATGTTGGCCCGCGCGTTCTCCGGCTTCCAGTCCTTGGTGTCGTACGACTTCGAGATCGTCACCTGGTCCTTGAGCTCGGCCAGGGCGCCGTCCTTGTAGAGCGCGGCGTTCGGGTCGGTGACCGAGCCGTTCATCATGACGATCCGGCTGTTCTTGGAGGCCTTGCTGCCCAGGGCCTTGAGGAGCGCCATGCCCTGCACATGGCCGACCTGGTCGCTGTCGAACGACACATAGCCGTCGACGGGGCCCTCGGCCAGGCGGTCGTAGGCGATGACGGGGATGCCCGCGTCCTTGGCCTTCTTGACCGATCCCGCGATGGACCTGGAGTCGACCGCGTCGAGGATCAGCACGTCGACCCGGTCGCCGATCATCTGGTCGACCTGTCTCTCCTGGCGCTTCGCGTTCTGTTCCGCGTTGGCGTAGAGGACCCGGCCCTTGCCGCTGGTGAGGTCCTCGACCTCCTTCTTGATGTGCGGATAGTCGAACTTCTCGTAGCGCGCCGTCTCCTTCTCCGGCAAGAGGACGCCGATCTTCAGGTCCTGGTTCTGCCGGGCGGACGCCTTGCCCGCGGAGTCGTTCGACGGCTCGATCCAGCTGCTCCCGCACCCGGTGAGGGAGAGGGCCATGGCGGACGCCGCGCCGACAAGGGCGGCGCGCTTCGTACGCGGATTCACTTTCGGTACCTCCCTGACGTGACCGCGTCGTTGCGGCCGAGGTGGCTGGAAGCCAACTCCGCCCAACACGCAGCGTCAAGAGGTGAATCCCTAACGAGACGAAAACGGGTCCGTGCCTTCCGGAGGTGAATCCGGGCGTACCCGAGGTAACCCCAGTAGCCGCACCAGCCCCGGCCCGTGCGGCCCTGTCGCCCCCATCCACCCGGTGAGCAAACTCACGATTCAGCCACGTCTTCGCCACGTCTTGTTCGCTCGGTCTTCACCCGAGCGCCGCGTCGCGGTCCGCATCACGCCCCCGCATCAACCGCCTGAACTCGTACAACCAACCGAGACCCTCGGATGTCTTGATCGTCATGACATCCGCCAGACCCTCAAGTGCTCCGCGCGGCCGCCGCTCCGCGCGAGCGCTCTCCGCGACCGTGGTGGCGGCCACCGCCGGGAGCCTGATCACCGTCGCGGCCCCGGCCGCCGAGGCCGCGGTCACGTGCGCCTCGCCTGTCTTCAAGCGGCAGTTCTTCGCGAACACGACGTTCTCCGGCACGCCGAAGAAGACCGACTGCGACTCGACGATCGACCAGAACTGGGGCACGGGCGCACCCGCGACCGGCCTGCCGAGCAACTACTTCGGCGTCCGATGGACCGTGACCCGCGACTTCGGCTCGGGCGGCCCGTTCGCCCTGCCCGTCGAGACCCGCGACGGCATCCGCGTCTACGTCGACGACGTGCGCAAGGTCGACATCTGGAAGAACGTCTCGACGACGCAGACCAAGACGGTCAACGTCACGATCCCCGCCGGGAAGCACACGCTGCGGATCGACTTCGTCAACTGGACGGGCTCGGCCAACGTCAAGTTCGCCTACGCACCCCGCACTTCGGCGACCGTCGACACGACGAAACCCCTCGTCCCGACCGCTCCCGTACTCACGTACACGTCCTCGTACCAGGCGAAGCTCAGCTGGTCGGCGAACAAGGAGATGGACCTCGCCGGATACCGCGTCTACCGGCGCCTCAAGTCCGGCACGTACCCGGCCACGCCCCTCGCCACGACCACGTCGACCTCGTTCACGGACACCACGGTCCCCGCGACGGGCGACACGTACGCCTACGAGGTCCGCGCCTACGACAAGGCGGGCAATGCCTCGGCCGGCACCGCCGACCAGTACGTCACCACCGCCGACCGCACCGGCCCCGCCGCACCGACGGCCCTCACCGCCCACGGCGACCTGCCCGGCATGGTCATCGACTGGAAGCCCGTCGCGGACGCCACCGCCTACGAGCTGTACGAGAAGTCGGCCACGACCGGCGCGTACACGCTCCTGAAGCGGCAGAGCGGCACGTCGTACATCCACTACGTGAGCGCCGACGCCACCCGGCACACCTACGCGGTGCGCGCCTTCGACGCGGCCGGCAACGCGAGCGCCTATTCGGCGACCGTCACCTCGGACGGCATCGACCGCACGGCACCCGCCGCGCCCACGTCTCTCAAGGCGACGGTCGACCCCAGTCAGGTGGGCCTCGCCTGGGAGACGCCCGAGCACCCCATGCGCGACGAGATCGACAACGGGGCGCGCTTCGTCGTCTACCGCTCGGCGGGCACCTCGCTCGGCGCCGACCCGGTGCGGATCGACTGCGCGAACGAGACGACGACTCTGACGGACGGCAACATGTACGCGATCCGTTGCGACGACCGCACCGCGCGGCTCGACACCGTCTACACGTACGGCGTCGCCGTGCGCGACGGCGAGGGCAACGAGTCGGCCGTGTCGAACACGGTCACGGTGACGACCTCCGACCGCGTTCCGCCGCGCCCGGTCACCGGCCTCGAGGCCACGCCCCGCGGCGACGGCACGCTCCTGAGCTGGGACAAGCCCGCTGCGGACGAGGACATCGTGGCGTACCACGCGCAGCGCGGAGTCCGCCAGGCCGACGGCACCGTCAAGTGGCAGGGCCCGTACCTCCCCTGCGTGGACGGCAAGGACGACCCGCTGGCGATCCTGTGCATCGGCGTCCCCGACGGCGAGACCTACGTCTACGCGGTGACCGCCGAGGACCAGTGGGGCAACGAACTGCCCGTCACCAGCCCCTCCGTCCCCAACGTCACCAGCACGGAGCTCAGCCTGGAACCGGCGGACGCGGTCGGCAGCGACCCGGGCCCGATCGCCGGTGGCGGCGGCTGGCAGGCCTCCGAGAACATCTCGGGCGCGTACTGGCGCTGCACGGACCCGGTGGCGTGCGCGGACATCAAGGAGTTCCGCATCAGCCGCTGGAACCAGCAGACGGGCACGTACGAACTCCTGGCCACGGTCCCGTCCGACGGCGGCACGACGTCGCAGTACTACAGGGACGAGACCCAGCCGCTGGGCGAGACGTCGTTCTACCAGGTCACCGGCGTCAGGGCCGACGGCACGACGACCGCGGCGGGCCACCCGTGGACGGTCCGGCCGGACCTGGTCTGACGCCACACATGAATGAAGGGGCTGCGAGGTTTTCGCCTTCCGGCCCCTTCATTCACGTCTACGTCAGTCGCGCGCGTACAGCTCGTACAGCTGAAGGAAGAAGTCATCGTTCAGCGGCGGAGCCGAAGGCAACTGCCTCAACATCGCCACCGCCCGCGACGGAACGATCCGCTTCCGCGAGAGCGACGCCCCGGACACGGTCATGACCGCCGACCCGGACCAACTCGCCCTGCTGATACGGCAGATCAAACTCCGGGCCGGCACACAGCCGCGCTAACGGAGAGGTGGACCACCGCGGAGGCGACGGCGTACGTCACCAGGAGCCCCCTCCGCCGCCTCCACCCCCGCCGCCGACCGAATAACTGCCGCCGGAGCTGGAACCCGAGCTCGAACTGGAGCCGGAGGAACCGCTGGAGGACGGGGGCCTGGTGGTCGAGGCGACCGCTGAGAGCATCGCCACAGCCATCAGCGGACGGTACAGCGGCACCCCAGAGGGCCGGTTCCGGGACGGAGAGGGCGGCGGTGCCGTCGACTCGGAAACCGCCTGGGACCAGCGGTCGGCCACGCCCAGGGCCACTGCCCAGGCGGTGTAGCGGTCGACCACACCCGCGTCGGCCGCCTCCTCCACGTGCCGGGCGCCGGCCCCGGCCAGATAGCGGCGGAAGGATTCCAGACGCAGCCACAGCGCGGTGCCCCCGGGGGTGCGGACCCGCAGCTCCTTGCTCCAGGCGACCAGCGCGACACCCGCGCCCGCCACGGCCGCGCCGATCGGAAGCAGCACCGACCAGTACCCGTGCGGATGGCCCGCGGCCACACCGGCGACGACAACGGCGGCCAGGCCGGCAAGCGCGCAGGCCAGGCCCGCGATCGCGACGCGGGTCCGGAGCCTGGCCCGGCCCGCCACCCACAGCTCACCGCTGTCGCGCCACTGCCTCAGCTGGTCCGCGATCTTGTACCAGGCCATGGTGAATTGTTTGTCGTAGAAGCCGCCGAGCAGCAGCGAGTCGCGGCCGGCGAACGCCTGGTCCAGCACCTCCCGGACGGCGCGATCGGTGCGCTCGACCTCCTCCCGCGACGGGCGGGTGAGGGTGGGGAACGACTCGTTGTCGTCCAGGACGAGGAACCCGCCGTTCGCGGCGCTCAGCAGCCATGCCACTTGGTGCCGGGGCGCGATGTCCTCGTCGAGCAGGACGCCACCCTGTGCCGGGGTCAGCTCCTCGGGCGGCGACGACGTCTCTGATACCAGGGAGGCGAGCCGCGTGATGTCGATGCGGCGTACGGCTTCGGTCGCCCCCGGAGACGAGCCCGGCAACGCGTCGGCCGCGATCCGCTCGCGCCCTGCTAGTTGCGTCAACCACCCTGCCACCAGCCCGGCAACCAGGGCGATTCCGGCGGCGGACAGCCCGACCAGCAGCGGATCGGGCCGGTGGGTGGCGAGGACCGGGCCGGACGGCTCGGCCGGAGACGGCGGCGCGGTGGCGAGGCGGCCGGCGGAGTTGGCGTACAGCGTGGCGCCGCGGTGCGCGTCGAGCGTGTCGAAGCCGAGCGTGAGGTGACCGGGCTGGGGCCGGCCGGCCGGGCAGGGGTGCTGGGAGCCGTGCCGGCCGCTGACGCAGTGGATGTCGCGGAAGACGAAAGCCCCGGTCACATGGATCTCCACACGCCTGAGCGACACCTGCCACCCGGTGCCGACCGCGTTCCAGGCGAGCTTCCCGCCCGGCGCGATGTCCTCCAGCTCGTACTGGATCCGGTAGCGGTGAGTGCCGGTGATCTCGTGGTGGGCATCGCCGATGAGGACACGGGTCTCGTCGTCGTCGCCCATGTAGGGCTGCACGTCGTACGGGACGGGTTTGCCGTCCATGGTGACGCTGACCTTTGCCTCGCCGGGCAGGCCGGGGACGTCCCGGAAGATGCCGTGCCGGTCGTGGTGCCCGAAGTCGTAGTCGATCACCTCGGTGATGCGGGCCCCGCCGTCGGTGGACAGCTCTGCCTCGGACCACATCCGGTTGACGCGCTCGGTGCTCGACAGGACCGCGATCAACGCCGCGATCCCTCCCAGTACGAGCGCGGTGACGACCACGACCACCGCGTTCCGGCGCCGTCGTCTGCGTACCGAGTCCGCCGTGGTGCCACCTCTGCCGCCGCTCACGGCGCCCCCCATGTCCCGGCCCGAACTTCCTTGTTGCTCATGCCCGCGCCATGCCCGCGGAACGTAGCGCCGACGGCCCCCAACTCGCGTGGCGCATCAGGGAGTTAGCGCTACAGATCACAGGATCGCAGCCACGACGATGGAGAGGTAGACCACCGGGTAGGCCGCGGTGAGCAAGCTGATGGGGAGGCCGAGGAGGACGTACGCGAGGAAGAGCAGCGCTCGGACAACGAGCCCGGCCCGGGCGCTTACGCGCTTCGGGGCGCAGGGATCGTACGTCACCTCGATCCGCTCCGGGTCGGCAGCGACGAGCTTGCCTCCACCCCGCGTACGCGTAACGGGCCCCGCCCCGCACCAGGAGGCCCGGCGCGCACCCCATGCGCGCCGGTCCTCCGTCGCCCCCTGACTTCACCAACTCACCTACTTGGAGCACCTCATGGCCGGATTCAACGTCAACGCCGCCCGCGCCCAGCGCCTCGAAGCGCTCGGCCGCGCCTGGACCTTCGAGCTCGACGACGACTCGTTCGAGCTGCCTACCGAACTCAGCCGCGCCGTCGCGCGCAAGCTCCGCGACCTCGACGACAACGACGTCGACGGACTCCTGCGACTCCTCCTCGGCGAGCAGCAGTTCACCCGCTTCGAGCGGCACGACGTCACGATGCAGGACATCGCCGCGATCCTGGAGGCCTACGGCAAGGAGACGGGGCTGGGCCTGGGGGAAGACTGAGCCTCGACGCGCTCGTCGAAGAGCACGCCGAGGCCATCGAGGCCGATCTGCTGCGCCACTACGGCGTGGACCTGCTGGACTGGTACCGGGGGCGGCTGTCGTCGCGGCGGCTCGCGGTGCTGGTACGCCACATGCCGCGGGACAGCGCCCTCACCCGGGAACTGCAAGGCGAGGCCGCCGAGTGGGGGGTGACGGACCACCTGCTGGCCCATGCTGTGGATCAACTCCGCGAGGGGAACTGGATGTTCGCCACCGTCAACAGGGATGAGGAGGCGGAATCTCTGGAGTTTCCCGAGCCGCTGCCCCGACCGGGTGCCCAGGACACGGAGCCCGTCGCGCCGGCCGATGAACTCGACGGCCGGGGATCCATGGGGATACCGACCTCGGACCAGCTGGCCAAATTCTTCGGCGCCGGCTGACGACACCGACTTCAAGCGCGTGCTTTCCGCCATTTCCTGAACCCACGGGTGATCGACCTTGGGGTCCAGTAGGTGTTCAGATGTGCCCAAATATTTGGCGCCACCCCTCCCCGCTTGAGGTCGCCTCGCCCCCAGAAGTCATGGTGATCGATATCGGCGGCGTCACCGAAGAACTGCCAAAATATATCAGGCCTATCCAGTTTGATGACGGCACGGACGAGCTCTTTGAGGCCACGACCCCAGTCGAGTCCAAAAATGACGAAGTGATCACCTTTGGTCGACATCGTGCTTCGATGGATCTCGTCCACGACCAGGCCGGGAAGAGCGCGACCATGACAGTCGTCCTCGACCCCAAAGTGCTCCTCGAATTTATTCACAGGGGTCGGATCATCAAATATGCCGCGTGGCGCGCTCGGTCGAACCGCCCAGTCGTTCACCCATTGATCGAGATCTTTTGAGCTCACTTCCGTGTGAACGACCACCGACTCGGACCCCTTTTGTTGGCTCGATACGCCGTACAAGATCACGTCTACGATTCCGCCTCCGTCGACCCTGTCAGCCGCCGCGAGGGCCTTCTTGACCTTTCGGGCAATTGAACTGAATCGCCGAGGCTCGAAGTACCACGCCTGACTAATGGGGAGCACAATCATTACACGCACACTGCCAGCAGCCATGCAGCGCAATGTAGCACTAAGTCCACGACCTGGAGCGCGACTTGAGCACACCAGCGGAGAAGAAGCTCGACAAACTTTCCGATCGGCTCGATACGAGTGAGTCGGACATCAAGAAGCTCAAGGAGACCGCCAAACCCAAGTCGGTCTCCGTAACGGGCCTGACTGCAACCGCCGCGGCCATCAGCGCAAGCGCGGCAGCTTCCATAGCGGCCAGCATTTCCCTTTTCAAGATTGACGAAAAGGGCATTACCATCCTGGGTGCCACCAGGGAATTCAAGTGGCTCAACGTGCAGATCACCAAACTCCAAAAGAAAATCGAGAATGCAGAACAAAAAACCAAGCGAACCCGCGACGAGGCCGTCAAGGACAACATCGAAGACATAAAGCGGCTAGGGATTATGAGGGGTGACATTGAAGAACTAAAGACGCGCATGTCCCGCGCCGCCGCCGCCTCCCGCGCCGCCCTCGATGAAAGCCGAAGACTGGCAGCGGATCCCCGAAACCGCACCGATCGAGGGATCCACGCCAACCGCCCCCTGGTCCAAGGGGTCGCCAGTGACGTCAAGGCATTGGAGCGCGCCGTCAGCGTTCTCTCGGCCGCCTTCGCATAAGTGAGGTGAACCCATGAATCTGAAACAGGCAGTCGGTCAAGTCTCCTCCGGTCTCAGCGGTCTGCAAGGACGCCTCAACTCCACCGCGCGCGGCGTGAGCGCCCTGCAGCGCAGCGCCAGCGGTGCCGCCACTCCCATATCAAAGCTGAAGACCGGTGCGAGTCAGACGGCCTCCTCGCTCGCCAAGTCCAACACCTCCGCCGGCAAGTTCAAGACCTCCCTAGACCACCTCAAGTCCTCGTCCGGCAAGGCCAACACCGCCCTCCGTGACGTAAAACGCCAGTCCGACGCGGTCGAGAAGTCCGTCGGCAAGGCCGGCAAGTCCGCTTCCGGCGGCGGTAAGTCCATGGGCGGGCTCGGCAAGGGCCTCAAGGGTGCGACCCTCGCCCAGAAGGGCCTCAACACCGCCATGAAGGCCAACGCCTTCGGGCTGATCATGACGCTGCTCGCGCCGATCATCGGGCAGTTCATCAACATGGACAAGGTGTCGAAGGCCCTCGCCGCCGGCGTGAAGTGGGCCTGGAACGCCATCTCCGGGGCCATCAAGTCCCACGCCGGCCCCATCAAGGGCGTGATGAAGGGAATCGTCAACAGCTTCACCGCCCTGCCCCGCGCCTTCATCAGCGGCATCAACGCCATGATCGGCGGGCTCAACCGGGTCCACGTCAAGATCCCGGGCTGGGTCCCGGTCTTCGGCGGCAAGGAATTCGGGATCCACATCCCGCAGATCCCCAACATTCCGACCCTCGCCGAAGGCGGCGTCATCGGCGCCCGCGCCGGCGGTCGCCTCGCCGTCATCGGGGAAGGCGGCGAGGACGAAGCCGTCATCCCGCTGTCCAAGCTCAGCCGCATGCTCGGCCACCACCCGGGCGGTGGCGCCGCCCTGCACCGCCTCGCCGCCGCCGTCGAGGCGCTCGCCGACCGGCCCGTGCACGTACAGGTCGACTCGCAGACCATCGCCCGCGCCGTGTTCCTGGGGCAGCGGCAGCTCGCCCGCCGGTAGGGCCAACTTCCTGACCGTGCACAGCCGATGACGCCCGATGTCGTCGGCCTTTTTCATGCCCGCATGCCCGCATGCCCCGACAGCAGCGATCCGACAGCACAGAGAAGAGAGGTGAACCCATGGCCAGCAACCTATGGATAGGCCCCCCAGGAGCCCTCTACGAGATCGACCAGGCTGCCACGTCCTTCGACCGCAGCGCCGAGCTCGGCGTCAGTGAGTTCAAGTCGCTCGGCGGCCGCGTCACCATCACCCGTACCGCCGCCACCGCCCGACGGATGAAGATCGGCTGGGACCGGCTCGCGGTCGCCGACGCGCGGGTGCTCGACCGGCTCGCGCGGCGTATCGACGGACCGGGGCCCCTGGTCCTCATCGATCCCGCCGCCGGCAATGTCTTCGGCGCCACCCAGGCCGCGGGGCGAGGAGCCGCCGGGGCCACGGACACCACGGGCCTGCAGCAGTGGTTCAAGGTGTCCACGACCGGCGCCGTAGCCGAAATCGGCGCGGCGCCCGGCACGTTCGCGTTCACCGCGGCCGACGCGACGAGCAAGGTCGCCTGGCGCTGCGTGCCGTGGGCCGGCAACTTCCCTGTGGCCCCGGGCTCGCGCATTTCCTTCCGCGCGCCGACCGCCTTCGCGGCGCTGGCCACCGTCGCCGTCAACATCGACTTCAAGAAGGCCGACGGGAGTTACCTGTCGGGCCCCTCGGCCACAGGGGCGTACGTCGCCGCGACCGTGCCCGCCGGTGCGGTGTATGCCACTCCCTGCGCGACCCCGGGCGCAGCGGGAACGTACGCGCTGGCCGGTGCCTGTCTCGCGTACGACGACGGCGCGGCGGACAACGTCCCCGGCGACGGGCTGCCCGCGATGTCCGTCACCGCCTACAGCGACACCCCCGGCCGGCCGCTGCCGTACCGCAGCATCAGCCTCGATCTCGTGGAGGTGGCCAGTGCAGTCGGCTGACAGCGCCACCCAGGCGGCGCTCGCCTCCGGCGAACGCACCGCCACTCACACCACCCGGCTCGGCGGCAAGGACGTCACCGCGCAGGTGGAGTCCTGGCAGGTCGAGCGCTCGTACGCGACCGATCTCCCGGCTGCCATGCGGGCGTTCTCCGGCAGCTCGGCCGCCCAGCTGCAGCTCCAACTGGCCGGTACAGGAGGCGATTCCGCCCCGGAGCTGTATTCGGCGTGGGCCGACCATGCCACCGGCGACCTCGCCCGCCCCGGCCAGTCCGTCGTCCACGAAACGGGCGTCGGCGGCGGCAGTACGCTGCCCGCCTTCCGCGGCACCCTGCGCAACCGCAGTGCCGCATCCGGCTCGGATACCGTGCAGCTGACCGCGCTCGACGGCGCGGAACGACTGCGGGCGCCCGCCGAACTGCCCCGCCCTTACACGGGGTTGTACTGGGGGCGCCCTCTGGCCAGCGCCACCTGGTGCGTCGACGAGCTGCTGCGGCAAGCCGGTCTGCTGACCGCCCCGCCGCCGCGTGCTCCGCAGTTCGTCGCCGGGCAGCCACTGACCCTCGTCCACGCCACCCTCCACGGCGGTTTCGCGACGCCGTACGGCATGCCCGAAGACCTGCCCGATCCGCGCCACTACACCTGGTCACGCACCGGTGCTCCGCACGAGATGGCGCTGGTGCCGCGCGGACTGCCCGCCGGCGAGAGCGGCATCACCGCCTCCTGGTTCCCGCGCAGCCGCGTCACGGTGCCCGGCAGCCGGCTGCTCGCCGAGGCGTGGGTGAACAACGCCGTCGGCATCGGCTCGACCGTACGGATCGACCTGGAACTGAACCGCACCGGCGCGGCCATCGGCACCGTCTCCCTGACCCTCGACTTCACGAAGGGAACCATTCTTGCCACCTCGCTCAGCTCCGACCCGCAGGTCCCGGGCAGCGGCCTGCAGTGGGGTCAGAACGCCACCGCCATGCAGACGCAGCGCGGCATCTGGCACTTCGGCGCATACGTCGATGTCTACGCGTCGACGAACAACCAGGCCCTGCCCTCCGTGATCCCCCTGCTCACCGCCCCGGACGGCAGCACCTGGGTGGGCGGCGCCGCCGTCTTCACGGCCGCCACCGGCCCCCAGCCCGTCGCCGAGCTGCGCAAGGTCCGCCTGGTCACCTCCATGGCGACAGAAGGGGTCCAGGTGACCAGCGGTCTGACCGCGCTTCCGACGGTCGCCGAGTTCAGCCAGGCCGGCACCTGGACCAAGACCGCCGAGCTGGACGAGGCGATTCTGCCGCTGCGCACGATCCCCAAGATCTCGGGGTCACAGTGGGACGCCATCGGGCAGATCGCCAAGGCGAGCATGTCCACCGCCGAGATCGACGAACGCGGGCGGTTCCGCTGGCGCAACTTCACCCGCTTCGCGACCGCGCCGACCTCCCCCGATCTGACCCTGACGTCGGTGCGCGACATCGCCGCACTCACGGTCACCGAGGAGATCGACGCCTGCCGCAACTTCTGTGTCCAGCCGGCCAAGGACTGGGGCGCGGTGCGCACGACCGCCGGGGACATCGTTTCCGACACCGTGGTGCGGGAGATCCCGGCGAACGGCTCGCTCACCATGTCGTACGTCTTCGGCGAGGAGGAGCTGGACGTGGGCCCGCCGGACACCGACGACGACTCGGTGGTCACCACCGGTTCCTCGTTCCGCGTCGCCACGCAGAACGCGGCGGGCACGACGGCCGTCAAGGGGGCGGTCGACGCGCTCGTCCGGCGCGAGGACGGCACGATCGTCCTGCGGCTCACCAACCGCACCGCGACCAAGCTCTACACAGTCGATCGGAGCGGCGGTCCTTCCATCCACATCGTCCCGATCCGGCCCGACCGCGATCCTGTGGAGCGGCAAGGAGTCTCGTACGTCCCGGGGAGCGACAGCGAGCGCTTCTACGGGCGCCAGGAGTTCTACGGCGAACAGTCCGACTGGGTCCAGGACCTCGGCGCGGCACAGCAGTTGGCGCAGGCCATGCGCGTGGCCGGAGAGTACCCGGTGCCGGTTCTCGAGGATGTGCAGGTCCTGTACGACCCGCGGATCCAGCTTGGTGACGTGGTGCGGATTCTCGACACGACGGGCGCCACCCTCGACACGCTCGCCTGGGTCGTGGGCATCAGTACGTCCGCCTCCGCAGGCGGCGGGGTCCAGCAGACCCTCAGCCTGCGGGGCGTACGGGCGAACGGGGTACCCGTGGACGCGGGGCTCACCCCGGACGCTCCCGCTCTGCCCCCGGTGCCGGACACCTCCGCGACCTACGCCGAGGTGGCGGCAGCGTATCCGACGCTCGCCGCACTGCTCACCGCGAATCCCACCTGGGGCGACGTGAAGGACGGCGCCCCGGCCTGACCGCCCCGCCCCTGCGCCGACGCCCCACCGATCCACGCCCCCGCACCCACACGTCCCGACCCGAGACGGAGGTCCCCGCCATGTCCGAGCCCGCACCGGAGCCCGTCGCCGTGCAGCCGCCCGAAGCGCTGCTGCGTGAACTCGCCGAGGCGATCGCCCGCGCATCCGACCCGTACCAGGACGATCCGCCCGCCCCCGCGCCGACCGCCGCTGACGAACTGCTGACCGTCACGCCCGACCCGACCACGGCCCAAGCCACGCTCCAGGAGGAGTCCGCATGACGACCCAGTACACGCCGATCAGCACGCTCCCCTACCCGCAGGCGACCGATCCCGCCGACCTGCCGGCCCATCTGAAGGCGCTCGCCGACGCGGCGGACGGCCGCCTGGTGATGCGCTTCCCGGACACGGCGACGCGCGACGCCAAACTGACCGCGCCGGTCGCGGGCATGCTGGCCTGGATCGGCACTCCCGGCCGGATGATGTACTACACCGGATCCGTCTGGGTGCCCGTGGCTCCGGTACCGGTCTTCCGGGTCAACCTCGACGACGGTGACACCACGTCGACCGCGTACGTCGAAACTCTCAGCAACGCCCTGGGTGACCCGATGGCGGCGTCGTTCACCGTGCCCGCGTCCGGCCAGGTCATCGTCACCGTGGGCAGCTATATCCGGACCTCCACCACTGCTACGTCCTTCATGTCGGCCAACATCCGCAACTCTGCGGGTGCGGTGGTGGTCCTGGCAGACGACAACCGCGCGGCCGCGGTGAACACCACCAACCGGACCTCCGTCTCGGCGCAGTTCCTGGTCAGCGGGCTCGCCATCGGCACCGCGCACACGGCCACGCCCGCGTACCGCTCCAGCGTCTCCACGAACACGTCGTTCTTCGACACGCGCTATATCCGTGTCGACCCGATCCCGTAGGAACCCAGAACCTCAACCGCCAAGGAGCCCCGGTGGCCACGCCCCTGACCCCCTACGCCTTCGCCCGCGCCCTGCGCGGCGAAGGCGTACGCATCTCCGAACACCTCAACTGGCAGACCCACAACCGCAATCACAAGGGCCCCTGGGGCCCGGTCAACGGCGTGATGCTGCACCACACCGCCGGCCGCGACAGCCTCACCCTCTGCCGCGACGGCACTGCCGCGCTGCCCGGACCGCTGTGCATCGGCCTGATCGCCAAGGACGGCACCGTGCATCTGGTGGGCTACGGCCGCACCAACCACGCGGGCGCCGGATCAGCGGCCGTGTACGACGCCGTACGCGCCGAACGTGCCATCCCCTCCCCGCTCGGCCCGGACGCCGTCGACGGCAACACCCACTTCTACGGCTTCGAGATCGAGAACCTCGGAAACGGCAGCGACCCGTATCCCGCCGCCCAACTCGCCGCCGCCGAACGCCTGTCAGCGGCGATCTGCCGGGCCCACGGCTGGTCGGCGGCAAGCGTCATCGGCCACAAGGAGTGGACGCGACGGAAGATCGACCCTTCGTTCTCGATGGCGGGAATGCGGACACGGATCGAGGCGCGGCTCGGCCTCAGACCCGTACCGGCGCCGGAGCCGGAGCCCCAGTCGTACGAGCCGTTTCCGGGCGCCGCGTACTTCACCCCTGGCCGCCGCAGCGCGCTCATCACCGCTGTCGGCAAGCGCCTGGTCGCGGAAGGATGCGGCCGCTATCGCGTCGGACCCGGGCCGGTGTGGGGCGAGGCCGACGTCCTCTCGTACGCCGCCTGGCAGCGCCGGCTCGGTTACGTGGGAGAGGCCGCGGACGGCATTCCGGGACGCGCCAGCTGGGACAGGCTGCGCGTCCTGCACACCTGAGGAGGAGGCCCATGACCATGAGCGATGCCGCACGCAGGACCCTGCGGACGTCCGTCCAGACCCTCGTGGCGCTGGTGCCGCTCCTGGCCGGCGTCCCAGCGGCCAGGGACGTGCCCACGCTGGCGGGCGTCGTGGCAATGGCCGCGGCGCTCACCCGTCTGATGGCCACCCCGGAGGTGGAGCGAGTGCTGCCGCGGTGGCTGCGGAAGGAGGCCGGATCGTGACCCCGCCCGAGGCCAGTGGGGTCGCTCTGGAACTGGAGCGCCTGCGCCGGTCTGTCGACGTCGGATTCGCCACCACCCGTGGCGACTTGGCCCTCCTCCTGCAGCGCGCCGACCAGACCGACAAGACCCTCGGCGAACACGAGGACCGCCTCGACGCTCTGGAACGTACCCGCTGGCCGCTGCCGTCGCTGGCCGCTGCCACCTCTTGCACAGCACTGGCCATCGCACTGTGGCAGGCGGCGGGAAGCCACTGAGGCTGCCGGGAGGCCTGCTCGTCAGGGTGCCTCCCGGCTCCCATACAACTAACCAATGAATGCAGGGGTCTTGAGTGATATGACACCAGACAGACCCACCCGCGCCGCAGGCGTCCGCCGCGCCGCGCGAGCGATCGCAACGGCCGTCGTGACCGTCACCGCTGGAGGGCTGCTCGGAACAGCCACCACCCCCGCGTCGGCCCTGCCGGACGGCGGTATCAGCTCCTCTCGGACAGTGAGCGTCGGCAAGGCCACGCCCTTGGCCCCAACCGGAGTAACCGCGACCTACGACACGAACACGCTCACCGCTACCGTCAGTTGGTCCGAGAACAAGGAAGGAGACGTTGCGGGCTACCGGGTCTACCGGCACCTCGCCGACACCGACGACTGGAGCCGCGTCAGCGGAGCCGCCCTCCTGCCGGGCACCTCGTACACCGATGCTCCGCCGGCGACCGGCGAGACGTACTACTACGCGGTGCGCGCGGTCGATCGCGCGGGCAACGAGTCGGTGGGCAGCGCCGAGCAGATGGTCATCAGCGTGGACCCCACGCCACCCAGCACCCCGTCCGGCCTCACCGCACAGGGCACAACGGCGGGTAACACCGTGCGCTGGGAGCCCTCTTCGGACAACGTCGACCACTACGAGGTCTGGGCGGCGCCCGAGGGACAGCAGGATCAGGACGGACCCGACATCGTGTCGGGCGAGGCCTTCACCGATCCGCGGGCCGTGGAGGGCGTCGCCGTCACGTACACAGTCGATGCCGTCGACATGGAAGGCCGCGTCTCCCCGGCCTCCGAACCCGTGACTGCCACCCGGCCCGCGCCGGGCACAGCCCCGAAGCCCTCGGGCCTCATGGCCCGATACGTCAACGGCACGATCCGCATCTCGTGGGACGTCGGTTCGGGCGGGACGAGCGAGATGCGGATCTACTCTCGCTACCCGGACCCGTACGCGTGGACGCTGATCGGAACAGCTTCGCCGTACGCCGGCTACTTCGACGTAACGGGCCCCCATTCATCCTTCTACGTCGTCGGCGTCGATGACCAGGGCAGGGAGTCGGCACCGGGCTTCGTCAGCGTGAGCTGACCGCTGCATACGGAAGGGGCCGGGAGGTATCAACCTCCCGGCCCCTTCACGCGCATTTACGCCTACTGCTCCGACGACCGCTTCGGCCGCCACACCACCAGCGCGCTCGTCTGCTGCACTTCCTGGTACGGCACCAGGTCGCGCCGGTACGACGCATGCACCGCCGCCTCGCGCTGCTGCATCGCGGCCGCCGCGCCCTCCACCGCCGAGGACAGTTCCGCCACCCGGGCCTGCAGCGCCGCGACCTGGTTCTCCAGTTCGATGATGCGCTTGATGCCCGCGAGGTTGATGCCCTCGTCCTGCGACAACTGCTGGACGGTGCGCAGCAGTTCGATGTCGCGGGCCGAGTAGCGCCGGCCGCGCCCGGCCGTGCGGTCCGGGGAGACCAGGCCGAGGCGGTCGTACTGGCGCAGGGTCTGCGGATGCAGCCCGCTGAGCTGGGCGGCCACCGAGATGACATAGACCGGAGTCTCGTCGGTCAGCTCATAGGCCCTGCCAACAAAGGAACTCTGTCGTCGACGGCCGTCCATACGCTCATGCTCCCTTCGCGGCCTGGAACAGTTCTGCCCGCGGATCGCTGTCCGCAGTCGCCTTTCGGTACGCCTCGAGAGCGTCCTTCGCGGTGTCGGTCAGATCCGTGGGGACCGAGACCTCCACCGTGACGAGCAGATCGCCACGGGTGCCGTCCTTGCGGACAGCGCCCTTGCCGCGGGCCCGCATCGTCCGCCCGTTCGGCGTGCCCGGGGGCAGCTTGAGCGTGACCGGGGGTCCCCCGAGCGTGGGGACCTTGACCTCGCCCCCGAGCACGGCCTCCGGATAACTGACCGGAACCGTGACCGTGAGGTTGTCGCCCTTGCGGCCGAAGACCGGGTGGGAGTCCACGTGCACGACCACGTACAGGTCGCCCGCGGGGCCGCCCCGCTCGCCCGGTGCGCCCTTGCCGCGCAGCCGGATGCGCTGGTTGTCCGAGACGCCGGCCGGGATGCGGACCTGCATCGTCCGGGAGGACTTCGCACGGCCCGAGCCCTTGCAGACCTCACAGGGTGTCTCCGCGATCAGGCCGCGGCCCTTGCAGTCCACGCACGGGTCGGTCAGCGAGAAACCGCCGCCTCCGCCGCGCGAGACCTGGCCCGTGCCGACACAGGTCGGGCACACACGCGGTGTGCCGTTCTTGTCGCCGGTCCCGGAACAGGCCTTGCAGGGCGCCTGCGACGACATGCGCAGCGGCACCGTCGCCCCGTCGACCGCCTCGGTGAAACTGAGGGTGACCTCGGACTCGATGTCCTGGCCGCGGCGCGGCTGCGTGCGCGTGCCGGTGCCCGCGCCGCCCCGGTTGAACAGGCCGCCGAAGACGTCCCCGAGTCCGCCACCGAACCCGCCGGCACCCCCTGCCGTACCGCCCTGGGGGCCGCCTCCGAAGAGGTCGCCCAGGTCGAAGTTGAAGGTGCCGCCGCCCGCCCCGCCCGGCCCCGGACGGAATCCGCCGTTGCCGAACAGGGCGCGCGCCTCGTCGTACTCCTTGCGCTTCTTGGGGTCACCGAGGACGTCGTTCGCCTCGGAGATCTCCTTGAAGCGCTCCTCCGCCTTGAGGTTGCCCTTGTTGGCGTCGGGGTGGTTCTCACGGGCGAGCTTGCGGTACGCCTTCTTGATCTCGGCGTCGGTGGCGTCCTTGGGGACGCCGAGGACCTTGTAGTAGTCCTTCTCGATGAAGTCCTTCGTGCTCATCCTCGACGTCCCTCCTCTCGCTGCTTACTGACGTCAGCCCTCGTCCGGGCCACCGCTCTCCTTGTCGTCGGCGGCAGCCGATTCCCCGCCCTTGGAGGACTCGCCCTTGGCCGGCTGGGCCCCGGGCTGCGGCTCGGCCACCGCCACCCGCGCGGGGCGGATGGTGCGCTCGCCGAACCGGTAGCCCGGCTGCAGGATCGCGACGCAGGTCGTCTCGGTGACGTCCGGCGCGTACGAGTGCATCAGGGCCTCGTGGATCGTCGGGTCGAAGGGCTCGCCCTCCGTACCGAACTGCTGGAGCCCCATCTTGGCGGCGACCATCTCGAGCGACTCGGCGACCGACTTGAAGCCGCCGACCAGCTCTCCGTGCTCACGGGCACGGCCGATGTCGTCGAGTACGGGGAGGAGCTCGGTCAGGAGGCCCGCGACCGCGATCTCCTTGACCGTGACCCGGTCCCGCTCCACCCGGCGACGGTAGTTCTGGTACTCGGCCTGGAGCCGCTGGAGGTCCGCGGTGCGCTCACCGAGCGCCATGCGTACCTGGTCCAGCTGGGCCGTCAGGCCTACGTTCTGAACCGTCGAAGCGGCTCCTGCCGATGCTGCTGCGTCCCCGGCCGGGGCAGCCCCCTCGCCCTTGTCGGGCGAGGGAGCGGCCTTCGGCTCGGCGTCGTCGGGGGTGGCGCCGGAGGGGACGTCAGGCTCGTCGCTCTCGCTGAAGCCCGGGGTCTCCTCCGTCACGCGGCACCGTCCTTGCGGTCCTCGTCGACGATCTCGGCGTCGACGACGTCGTCGTCAGCGGCCTTCTGCTCGCCGCCCGGGGCACCGGCCTCGGGACCACCCGCGGCCTGCGCGCCCTGGGCGTCGGCGTACATGGCCTGGCCCAGCTTCTGCGAGACGGCGGCGACCTTCTCGGTGGCGGTGCGGATCTCGGCCGTGTCCTCGCCCTTGAGCTTCTCCTTCAGCTCGGTGAGCGACTCCTCGACCTCGGTCTTGACCTCGCCGGGGACCTTGTCCTCGTTGTCCTTGAGGAACTTCTCCGTCTGGTAGACGAGCTGCTCGCCCTGGTTACGGGTCTCGGCGGCCTCGCGGCGACGGTGGTCCTCGTCCGCGTACTGCTCGGCCTCCTGGCGCATCCGGTCGACCTCGTCCTTCGGCAGCGAGGAGCCGCCGGTGACGGTCATCTTCTGCTCCTTGCCCGTGCCCAGGTCCTTCGCGGTCACGTGCATGATGCCGTTGGCGTCGATGTCGAAGGCGACCTCGATCTGCGGGACACCACGCGGGGCCGGCGGCAGACCGGTGAGCTCGAACATCCCGAGCTTCTTGTTGTACGCCGCGATCTCGCGCTCGCCCTGGTAGACCTGGATCTGCACGGACGGCTGGTTGTCCTCGGCCGTCGTGAAGATCTCGGAACGCTTGGTCGGGATCGTGGTGTTGCGCTCGATGAGCTTCGTCATGATCCCTCCCTTGGTCTCGATACCGAGGGACAGCGGGGTCACGTCGAGGAGCA
Organism: Streptomyces sp. NPDC055140; assembly: GCF_053607285.1. Taxonomy (NCBI): domain Bacteria; kingdom Bacillati; phylum Actinomycetota; class Actinomycetes; order Kitasatosporales; family Streptomycetaceae; genus Streptomyces; species Streptomyces sp. NPDC055140. The sequence goes on from NZ_JBSGTG010000040.1 coordinate 34,823, forward strand.
GGACGTCCTTGACCTCACCCTTGAGGACACCGGCCTGCAGGGCGGCGCCGATGGCGACGACCTCGTCCGGGTTGACGCCCTTGTTGGCGTCCTGGCCGCCGGTCAGCTCCTTGACGAGCTCCGCGACGGCGGGCATACGGGTCGAGCCACCGACGAGAACGACGTGGTCGATCTCGGAGAGCTGGATGCCCGCGTCCTTGATGACGTTGTGGAACGGCGTCTTGCAGCGCTCCAGAAGGTCGGACGTGAGCTGCTGGAACTGGGCGCGCGTGAGCTTCTCGTCCAGGTGCAGCGGGCCCTCGGCGGACGCCGTGATGTAGGGCAGGTTGATCGTGGTCTCGGTCGAGGACGAGAGCTCGATCTTCGCCTTCTCGGCGGCCTCGCGCAGGCGCTGGAGCGCCATCTTGTCCTTGGCGAGGTCCACGCCGTGGCCGTTGTTGAACTGCTTGACCAGGTAGTCGACGACGCGCTGGTCCCAGTCGTCACCACCGAGGTGGTTGTCGCCGTTCGTGGCCTTCACCTCGACGACGCCGTCGCCGATCTCGAGGAGCGACACGTCGAAGGTGCCGCCACCGAGGTCGAAGACGAGAATGGTCTGGTCGTCCTTGTCGAGACCGTAGGCCAGGGCGGCGGCCGTCGGCTCGTTGACGATACGCAGGACGTTCAGACCGGCGATCTCGCCGGCCTCCTTCGTCGCCTGACGCTCGGAGTCGTTGAAGTACGCCGGGACGGTGATGACCGCGTCCGCGACCTTCTCGCCCAGGTACGCCTCGGCGTCGCGCTTCAGCTTCTGCAGGATGAAGGCGCTCATCTGCTGCGGGTTGAAGCTCTTGCCGTCGATCTCGATCTTCCAGTCAGTGCCCATGTGGCGCTTGACCGAACGGATCGTCCTGTCGACGTTGGTGACCGCCTGGCGCTTCGCGACCTCTCCGACGAGCACCTCACCGTTCTTGGCGAAGGCGACGACGGACGGCGTGGTCCTGGCGCCCTCGGCGTTGGTGATGACGGTGGGCTCGCCGCCTTCGAGAACGCTGACGACGGAGTTAGTCGTGCCCAGGTCGATGCCGACCGCACGTGCCATTTCAATTCCTCCAGCATGACTACTTGAGTGGATCTGGCTCAAGGATGCATGACGACCGCTGTTCGGTCAACAGAGCTGAGTCGAGCCGACTCAACTTTTATGTGGCCCTTATGGGCAGCCAAAGCATCTGTGCAGGTCAGCCACTACGCCGGGACCTTCGTCACGAACTTGCGACGTCCACCACAGCGGTCCGTACGGGCCGGTTACCGCGCCGCCGCACCCCGTAGACCGGCACCCGCAGCAGCCCGGCGACCGACCCGGCCGCCGCGCAGACCGGCCACAGCGCGGCCAGCGGGCCCAGCGTCCCGTCGTGCAGCAGGAGCGCGGTCACCGCACCGGCCAGCGACGCGACACCGAGCACCACCGCCACGCCCGTCGGGGTGAGGCCGAGCCGGCGGAGCCGGTGGGCGATGTGGTCCGCGCCGCTTTGGAACAGAGGCCGTCCCGCGCGCCGCCGCGACACCGCCACCAGGGCCGCGTCCGTGGTCACCACGACCGTCACGGCGAACAGCGAGCCCGCGCCGGGGAGCGCCTCGTGGCCCGCGTTCACCAGCACCGCCGCGGACGCCAGGAGGAAGCCCGTGAACAGGGACCCGCAGCCCCCGAGGTGCATCCGAGCGGGGTACCAGTTGTGCATGAGGAATCCGGTGAGCGCCGCCGCGAGCACCCCGAGGATCGCGGCGAGCGGGCCGAGCCCTTCGGTGACGGCGCAGGCGCTCAGGCCGAGCGCGGTCACGACGGCGACGGTGCCGAGCACCCCGTCCGAGGTGTCGACGAGCCGGCAGGCGTTGGTGACGAAGACGATCCACAGGACGGCCAGCGCGCCCACGAGAAAATCGAGTTGAGCGGCGTGCACGACGAAGGTCGCCGCCCCCGCCTCGACGACGACGCGGGCCCGCGCCCCCACCGGGCGCACATCGCCGAGGAACCCGAGCGCGGCGACGGCCCCGGCCGCGATCAGCAGCGTGAGCGCGCCGGAGCCGAGCGGGGCGAGTCCGGTCGAGGCTCCGACGGTGGTGACGACTGCCGTCACCGTGGCGACGGCAGCGCCTCCCAGGCGCGGCGTCCGCCGCCCCGTGCGGCCGATCCGCCGGACGGTGAATCCGGTGCGCAGGGCGACGAGACGCAGCAGGGCGGTGAGGGCGGAGGCCGCCAGCAGGGCGGTCGCGGCGGAGGCGATCCCGTAGGACACGGCGGACGTCCCGTCAGCTCGGTTTGCGGTATCGGGGTGACACCGGAGGGGCACGCCCGGCCGGAGACCTTCATAAGCTAGTCGCTTATGTCGCAATATGGGGTGAATAACACGATTTGCTTTCGCTGTCGACCGAGGGTGGCCTCAGCGACGCAGATCACCGCCCGGCTGGCTACAGTGCGGCCACACAAGTGGGTAGTCTCAGCATGGACTGAAATAAGTTACCGCTTAGTAATCGCTGAATATCCACCCTCGCAGGCCCGAGGAGCCCCCGAATGCAACTCGCCGCGATCATCGTGTCGCTGGTCCTGATCGTGGTCGGCGTCGCACTGTTCGTCCGAGCCATCGCGCAGATCTACCGCTTCATGCGGCTCGGCCAGAACGTCCCCGCCGGCACCCGCACCGACGAACCCGTACAGCGCACCGTGACGGTGGCCAAGGAGTTCCTCGGCCACACCCGGATGAACCGCTGGGGCATCGTAGGTGTGGCGCACTGGTTCGTGGCGGTGGGCTTCTTCTCGCTGCTGCTGACGATCGTGAACGCCATCGGCCAGCTCTTCCAGGCCGACTGGCTGCTCCCGATCATCGGTGAATGGGCCCCGTACAACGTCTTCGTCGAGTTCCTCGGCACGATGACGGCCCTCGGGATCCTGACGCTGATCGTCATCCGGCAGCTGAACCGGCCGGACCGGCCGGGCCGCAAGTCCCGCTTCGCCGGATCCAACACCGGCCAGGCGTACTTCGTCGAGGCCGTCATCCTCATCGTCGGCATCTGCATCTTCACGCTGCACGCCCTGGAGGGCGCCCAGCACCATGTGGACAGCTACGAGGCCTCGTTCTTCGTCTCGTACCCGGTCGTCTCCTGGTTCCGCGGCATGGACGTCTCCACGCTGCAGAACCTCACGTACTTCTTCGCCGGGCTGAAGATCGCGACCTCCTTCATCTGGATGATCACGGTCGCCCTGAAGACCGACATGGGTGTCGCCTGGCACCGCTTCCTCGCGTTCCCGAACATCTGGTTCAAGCGTGAGGCGGACGGCGGTACGGCGCTCGGTGCGCTGCAGCCGATGACCAGTGGCGGCAAGGAGATCGACTTCGAGGACCCGGGCGAGGACGACGTCTTCGGTGTCAGCCAGGTCGAGCAGTTCTCCTGGAAGGGCCTGCTGGACTTCTCCACCTGCACCGAGTGCGGGCGTTGCCAGTCGCAGTGCCCCGCCTGGAACACCGGCAAGCCGCTGTCGCCGAAGCTCCTGATCATGTCGCTGCGCGACCACGCGCACGCCAAGGCCCCCTACCTGCTCGCCGGTGGCGGTAAGTCGATGGAGGGCGAGGAGAAGGCGAGTGCCGAGCAGCTCGCCGACGTTCCGGCCGCGGCTCTGGCGGAGGCCGAGCGGCCGCTGATCGGCACCCTCGAAGAGAACGGCGTCATCGACCCGGACGTCCTGTGGTCCTGCACGACCTGCGGCGCCTGCGTCGAGCAGTGCCCGGTCGACATCGAGCACATCGACCACATCGTCGACATGCGCCGCTACCAGGTGATGATCGAGTCCGCGTTCCCGTCCGAGGCGGGCACGATGCTCAAGAACCTGGAGAAGAAGGGCAACCCCTGGGGCCTGGCGAAGAAGCAGCGCCTGGAGTGGCTCAAGGAGCTCGACTTCGAGGTCCCGGTCGTCGGCCAGGACATCGAGGACCTCACCGAGGTCGAGTACCTCTACTGGGTCGGCTGCGCCGGCTCGCTCGAGGACCGCGCGAAGAAGACCACCAAGGCCTTCGCGGAGCTGCTGCACATGGCGGGCGTCAAGTTCGCGATCATGGGCGGCGACGAGAAGTGCACCGGTGACTCCGCGCGCCGCCTGGGCAACGAGCCGCTGTTCCAGCAGCTCGGCCAGGAGAACGTCATGGCGCTGAACATGGCGTTCGGCGAGGAGCTCGACGACGACGGCAAGGTCGTTGCCGAGTCGGCGAAGCCCAAGTCCGCGAAGAAGATCGTCGCGACCTGCCCGCACTGCCTCAACACCATCGGCAACGAGTACCCGCAGCTCGGCGGCGATTACGAAGTAGTCCACCACACCCAGCTGCTCCAGCACCTCATCGACGAGGGCAAGCTCATCCCGGTCACCCCGGTCGAGGGTCTGATCACCTACCACGACCCGTGCTACCTGGGCCGTCACAACAAGATCTACACGCCCCCGCGTCAGATCATGGACGCCGTCCCGGGCCTGCGTCAGCAGGAGATGCACCGCCACAAGGAGCGCGGCTTCTGCTGCGGCGCCGGCGGCGCGCGGATGTGGATGGAGGAGCGGATCGGCAAGCGCATCAACAACGAACGTGTTGACGAGGCGCTGTCGCTGAACCCCGACATCGTCTCCACCGCCTGTCCGTTCTGCCTCGTCATGCTGACCGACTCGGTCAACGGCAAGAAGAACGACGGCCAGGCCAAGGAGTCCGTCACGGTCGTCGACGTGGCCCAGCTGCTCCTCGACTCGGTGAAGACGCCGGTCGACCCGGCGGGTTCGGAGGAGACCGAGGACGCGCCGGAGCCGGAGCCGGTGAAGTAGCGGTTCGGCAGTTCCGTACCGACGTACGCGGAGGGGCTGACCGGGGAGACCCGGTCGGCCCCTCCGGCGTTCGTGGAGGGGCGTTTGCAGGCCACAGGAGGGGCGTTCACGGGACAGGGGCCGCGCTCCGTGACCGAACCGGCAGGCCCCGCCCCTACCCCCTCCCTCACCCCAACGGCATCATGAACGGGTCAAGTGGCGCATGAGGCGGGCGGGGTCAGAGGCGATGGTGGGCATACGGGGCGGCCGCAGCGCCGCGATACGCGGGGCCGCGGCGGGATGCACCCTGCTCATGGTCGCCGCCGTCACCGGCTGCGGCGGCGACGACAAGCCCGCCGCCGCCAAGCACCGCCCCGTGGCCATGGCCGGCAAGTCCGGCGCCGCGCTCCCCGTCCCGCGGGGCCGCGGCAGCAAGGTGCCGGACGACTTCAACGGGGACGGCGCCCCCGACCTCGTACTCGACGACCTCGTGCACGACGGGCTCGGGGACGACGCCGGGATCGGGGTCGTGTACGGGAAGAAGGGGCACGGACTCGTGCCCGGGGCACGGCAGTTGCTGCGTCCCGCGAAGTACGCGGCGCCGACCAAGGGTGAGACGCCCGCCGCGTTCGACTCCGAGGCGAGCTGCGACCTGGACAAGGACGGCTTCACCGATCTGGTCGTGTCGACGGATCCGCCCTTCGACGGGCAGGGGCAGCCGCCGGTGCCGCTGCAGATCCTCTTCGGCGGCCCGGGCGGGCTCACCCACCGGGGCGTGAAACTCGTCGTGCCCGCGCAGGCCCGGTTCGGCAACGACTGGCCGGACCAGCCGGTGTGCGGCGACTTCGACGGGGACGGCTCGGTCGACCTCACGGTTCACGCGAGCGGCGGGCGGCTGAGCTTCCTGCGCGGCCCCTTCACCCGCAAGGGCGCCCCGCACACGGCCGGGAAACCACTGACCGCGCCCGGCAACGTACCCGTGGGCCCCGCCTTCGACGTCGACCGCGACGGGTACGACGACCTGCTCGTGCGCCGTACCTCCGGCGGCTCGTCGCCGTCGCGAATCGTGCTGGGCGGCCCGCAGGGACCGGCCCGGTCCGGCGCCGCGCTGCCGTCCGGCCTCGGCCTCGCGGTCGGCCGTTTCACCAAGGGCGCCGGCGCGGACACCGCGCTGCTCACGGCCTCCGGGGTCACCCTCTCCCGGCCGGGCGCCCACGCCCTCAAGGCCACCGGAACGGCCATCACCGCTGGTGACTTCGACGGGGACGGCGTGGCCGAACTCGTCGTGTCCGGCGGCGCGTCGAAGGCCCCGAAGATCCTGCCCGCGAACGGCAAGACGGCCGTGACCGTCACTCCCGAGGCCGCCGGCGCCACCCAGGTCCTCGAGGCGACCGACCTCGACGGCGACGGACGGGCCGACCTCGTGGTCCGCACGTACCGCGACGAGAGCACGGACGCGATCGCCGTGTACCCCGGGGTCGAGGGCGGCGCACTCCTGGCCGGAAAGCCCCAAGTCACCTTCTCCACAACGGAGTTCTGAGAGCGGGCCGGCGCGCGCTGCACTCCGTTCCGTCGGCGTGGCCGCCGCAGCCGCCGGTGCCGCTGCCCGGCGCCGACGAGCCGGAGGACCGCTTCGGCACCGCCGTGAGCACCGGCGACCTCGACCACGACCACGACGGGTACGCGGACGTCGCCGTGGGCGCGCCCGGCGAGAGCGTCGGCACGGTCACGGGAACGGGCAGCGTCACCGTCCTCAAGGGCGGCACCGGCGGGCTCGGCGCGGGCCGCGCCTACCACCAGGACACGGCCGGGGTGCCCGGCGTCCCGGAGGCGGGCGACCACTTCGGCTCGTCCCTGCGCTTCAAGGACATCAACAAGAACAGCCGGGCCGACCTGGCGATCGGCGCGAACGGCGCGGACATCGGCACCTCGGCCGACGCGGGCGCCGTCCGGGTCCTGCGCGGCGCGGTCCCGTACGTCACCACGTCGTACGCCACGTCCTTCAACGGCGCGGACTTCGGGACGGCGACGAGCGGAGCGGGCCGCGCCTTCGGGACGGTCCTGCGCTGAACGGGGCCCCGGGAACACCGAAAACCCGGGCTGCCGGAAATAACTGTGAACCACATACAACCCTCCGGCCCCACTACGAGTCTCCTGTTCGCCAACCGCAGGGCCACGCCTGGGACAACTCCCGGCAAACACCGGCGGAACGCACCCCATTGACTGCGGATGCCCGCCAGGCATCCCCGCATGCTGCAGGAGAACCCCGCATGCACAAGCACATACGTATCGCCCTCGCGACGGCCGCCGCGGTCGCGCTGACGGGCGGGCTGCTCTCCCTCTCCACGGGCGCGGCCCTCGCCGCCGACTCCGTCCATCACCACGAGGCCGACTTCAACCACGACGGGTACGGCGACGTCGCGTACTCCGCCGGCTGGGCGACCGTCGGCGGCAAGAAGGGCGCCGGCCAGATCGTCGCCCTGTACGGCTCCGCGAACGGCCTGAACGCCGCCGCCCGCAAGACCGTCAGCCAGAACACCACCGGCGTGCCCGGCACCGCCGAGACCAACGACGCCTTCGGCTGGGTCAGCGCGTACGGGGACTTCAACTCCGACGGGTACGACGACCTGGCCGTCTCCGCCTCGCGGGAGGACGTGGACGGCGACACCGACGGCGGCACCGTACTGATCATGTGGGGCTCGCAGTCCGGCCTCACCGGCGGCACGACGATCAAGGACCCGGCCGTCTCGTCCCACGACAAGTGGGGCGACTCCCTCGCGGCCGGGGACTTCGACGGCGACGGCAAGGACGATCTCGCGATCGGCTCGTCGTCGAGCACGATCTACGTCTACAAGGGCGGCATCACCTCCTCCGGCACGTCCGGGGGCCGCTACACGGTCAAGCCGCCGATCATGTCCGGCGGCGGCACCGGGCCGCTCATGCTCACAGCGGGCGACGTCAACGGCGACGACAGGACCGACCTGGTCGTCGACGGCTTCGAGACCGACAGCGACTACGGCTGGAACACGAACTTCTACGTGCCCGGTTCCGCCTCCGGCCTCGACGACTCGTCCGCGAAGGAACTGAAGCGCGGTGTCATCACCGGGATCGGCGATGTGAACGGCGACGGCTACGGCGACATCGTGACCGGGCAGGACTGGGACCCGTCCACCGACGGCAGCCCCTCCGTCCCCGAGTCCACCACCGGCGGCAAGGTCAACATCACCTACGGCTCCGCCGGCGGCCCCGCCACCACCACCGCCATCAGCCAGGACACCGGCAGCGTCCCCGGCTCGTCCGAGCGCGGCGACGCGTTCGGAGGCGAGCTGTCCCTCGGCGACATCAACGGCGACGACTACCAGGACCTCGTCGTCGGCGCGGCCGGCGAGAACCTGGGCGGCGTCGTCAACACCGGCTCCGTGACCGTCCTCTACGGCACGGCGAACGGCATCGACACGTCCACCGGCGGCCAGTTCTTCGCCCAGTCCACGGCCGGCGTCCCCGGCTCGGACGAGAAGGACGACTACTTCGGCAACGAGGTCAAGCTCACCGACGTCACCGGCGACGGCAAGGCGGACCTCACGATCGGCGCATACGGCGAGAACACTGGCAACGGCGCGCTCACGTACCTCCCGTCGGACGGCACCAAGATCACCACGACGGGCTCGCGCGCCTTCTCGGCGACGTCGGTCGGCGTCTCGACGGACGGCTACCCGCAGCTGGGCGGAAACGCGGCGAACTAGCTCCTGCTTTCAGCTCGTTGGGCCCGCACCTCCCCCGGTGCGGGCCCATTCCCGACCGCGCACCCTCTTGGAGCGACCAACCCCATGCGCAAGCGCACCCTCCTCCTGGCGACGGCCCTCACGACAGGCCTGCTCGCCCTGCCTCTGACCGCGACCCCAGCCTCCGCCGCGCCGTCCGGCCTCGCGGGCGACTTCAACGGGGACGGATACCGGGACATCGCCATCGGCGTACCCGACGGCATCAACGGGGCCACCGACGCGGGCTACGTAGCCGTCGTGTACGGCACGTCCGCCGGCCTGGACCCGGCCAAGCGCAAGGTGATCAGCCAGAACAGCACCGGCGTCCCCGGGTCTTCCGAGGGCGGCGACTCCTTCGGCGCCAAGCTGGCCGTCGCCGACCTCGACAAGGACGGTTACACCGACCTGGCCGTGGGCGCCCCCGGCGAGGACGTCGGCCCGAACTCCGACCAGGGATCCGTCACCATCCTGTGGGGCGGTTCGGGTGGCGTCTCGGGCGGTGCGACCGTCTCCGTTCCCAAGACTTTCGACGGCGCCATGGTCGGCAGCGAACTCGCCGCCGGTGACTTCGACGGCGACGGCAGTGCCGACCTCGCCGTCAGCACACCCCCGGCCGACCTCCAGATCCAGCACGGCCCCTTCACCCGCTCCGGCGGCGCGGGCGCCACGGAAACAGTCCACGTCGCAGCCGAGTCCGGCACCTTCGTCCGCAATCTCACCGCGGGCGACGTCACCGGCGACAAGAAGGCGGATCTGGTCGTCCAGACCCGCCAGGACGCCGAAGGCCAGTCCCTGGCCTGGCTCTACACCGGCTCGGCCACAGGACTCGTCCGGTCCTCGCAGCTCCCGGACAGCGATACGGCGGCGATCGGCGACCTCGACAAGGACGGCTACCGCGACATCGCGGTCGGCGACTCGTACGAGACGACAGCCATGGGCGGCCGGGTCAGCGTGTCCTACGGCGGGCCGTCCGGCCTCAGCACCACCAAGGGCGCGAGCTTCCACCAGTCGACGTCCGGCGTGCCCGGCACGGCCGAGCCGGGCGACAGGTTCGGCGGGGCGCTCGCCATCGGCGACACCAACGGCGACGGCTACGGGGACCTGGTGATCGGCGTCCCCGGCGAGGACATGGGGACCAAGTCCGACGCAGGTGACTTCGTCGTCCTGCGAGGCTCCGCGTCCGGCGCCACCGCCTCCGGCGCCAGGTCCTTCAGCCAGGACACCTCCGGGATCCCCGGCAGCGTGGAAAAGGGTGACCGGTTCGGCTCGGCGCTGCAGCTGTCGGACACGAACAAGGACGGCCGGGCCGACCTCGCGGTCTCGGCGATCGGCGAGGCCGCACCCCACGAGTCGGTCCACTCCGGAGCGGTGTGGCGCATCCGTGGTGCGAGCACCGGCCTGACGGCCACCGGATCCCTGGCCATCAGCCCCGACGACGTGGGCCGCCCCTGGGACGACGAGACGTTCGGCGCTGCGCTCGGCGGCAACACCTCCAACTGACGTCCGCCTCACGGGCGGATGCGAAGACCTCGGCTCGGTCATCGCCCATTGACACACCTTGGAGAGTCACCCGATGCGCATACGCGTCGTCACGGCCGCGGCCACTCTGCTCGCGGCCGGCCTCACCCCCTTCGCCCTGCCCACACCCGCGACGGCAGCGTCCGCCAAGTACGCCGACGACTTCAACGGCGACGGCTACCGAGACCTCGCGGTCGCCGCGCCGCAAGCCACTGTGTCCGGCCACGAAGCGGCCGGAGCCGTGGTCGTGCTGTACGGCACCGCGTCGGGGCCCTCCGCCGCGAAGCGCAAGCTGATCACCCAGGCGAGCACCGGGATCCCGGGTTCACCCGAGACCGCCGACCACTTCGGCGGTTCCGTGGCCTCCGCCGACCTCGACCTCGACGGGTACGCGGACCTCGTGGTCGGAACGCCGGACGAGGACAGCGACGGCGCCTTCAACAAGGGCTCCGTCACCGTCGTCTGGGGCAGCGCGCAAGGTCTGGGGTCCGGCACCACCCTGCCCCTCTCGTACGGCGCCGGAGACCCTACTGGCTGCGCGTACGGCGCCGACCTCGCCACCGTCCCCGTATCGCCCGCCCCGCGGCCGTCGGTGCACATCGCAGGTGGCTGCTCTGTGTGGGTCCTCCAGGGCCCCATCACCCGCTCCGGCAAGGCCTACAGCAAGTCCCAGCGCATGATCGGGCCCTCTGCCGCGAAACTCGTGACCGGCCGGCTCTCCGACAACGACTCCGACCAGATCGAGATCTCGGTCGGCCTGAGCGACCACCCGGAGGGCGCCGTCTACGTCAACCGGCCGTACAACTCCTCCACCGAGCCTCTCCCCACCGACGGCAGCAACGCCACCGTCGGAGATGTCAACGGTGACGGGTACGGCGATCTCGTCGTCGGCGACCCCGGAGACATGACCGTCGACGGAACGCCCGCGGGAGGCACCGGCCACCAGGGCGGCGAGATCGCGATCTGGCCGGGAAGCGCGCAGGGCATCGACCCCACGGCGCAGCCGATCCTCATCAACCAGTCCACACCCGGCGTACCCGGCGCCTCCGAGTCCCACGACACGTTCGGAACGGACGTGAGCGTCGCCGACATCAACCACGACGGCTTCGGCGACATCGCCGTCGGCGCACCCGGCGAGACACTCGGGTCGGTCAAGCAGGCCGGTCAGGTCGTCATCATCCCCGGCGGTCCGGCCGGACCGACCGGCGCGGGCTCATTCACCATCGCGCAGAACTCGACGGGCGTCCCCGGCACGGCTGAGCACAGCGACGCCTTCGGCACGACCGTGCGCTTCGCCGACCTCACAAAGGACGGCCGGCCGGACCTCGTGGTCGGCACACCTGGCGAGATCGCCCCCGGCGCCACACGCTCCACTGGCGGCATCTGGGTGTTCAAGGGCACTTCCACCGGCGTGAGCCTCGGCAGCTCGTACAGCGTGATGGCCGGATCGGTGGGCCTGCCCACCAACGCCGACACCAACTGGTCCTCCGTACAGGCCCCTTGATACCGGATTCCCCCTCCCCCTCCCCCCAAGGACTCCCATGCGCCTACGCACCACCACGGCCCTCGCCGCACTCGTCGCGGCGGGCCTCGCCCCTCTCACTCTCCAGTCCGCACACGCGTCCGCGGCCACAGCGAAGTACGGCGACGACTTCAACGGTGACGGGTACCGCGACCTGGCCACAGCCGCCCCCGACGCCACGGTCGGTGGCGAGTTCGCGGCAGGCGCCGTGGTCGTCACCTACGGCTCCTCATCCGGCCTGTCCGCCACCAACCGCACCGTGATCAGCCAGAACTCCGCCGCTGTGCCCGGCGCCGCGGAGGAGGGCGACAGCTTCGGCTCCGGCCTCGCCTCGGCCGACCTCGACGGCGACGGGTACGCGGACCTCGTCGTCGGCTCCGAGTACGAGGACGTGGGCAGCTGCCAGGACGCGGGCAGCGTCACCGTGCTGTGGGGCAGCGCATCAGGTCTCCAGGGCGGAGCCACTCTGGCGCCTCCCACCACTCGGTTCGACAAGGACCGCGCAGGGATGGCTGTCGCGACAGGCGACTTCGACGGCGACGGACTGGTCGAAGTGATGGCCTCAGGAAACGGCGACATGTGGCACATGGAAGGCCCGTTCGCCCGCTCGGGCACCGCGGGCCACACCGAGTACCTGTTCAGCGGCACGGCAAGGAATCTCGCTGTCGGCGACATCACCGGCAACGGCAGCGACGAACTCGTCGCGCTCGGCGGTATGGCCGAAGACGACCTCGGCGGCTCTGTGACCATGCTGAGCTGGGACTCGGGCAAGCTCACAGAGACCGAGATCGTCGCCGACGGTCTCACCGGAGCGGTCGGCGACATCGATGCCGACGGCTACGCGGACATTGTGCTCGGCCGCGGCGACAAGCACGGCAGCGAGGCCGAGGCCGGCATCGCCCAGGGCGGACAGATCACTGTGCTCTACGGCAGCCCGAGCGGCCCAGGCACGACGCGCCCCGCCCGTACGCTGAGCCAGGCCAGTTCCGGAGTGCCGGGCACTGCCGAAACCTGGGACGGTTTCGGCGACGCCGTCTCCGTGGGCGACGTCAACGCCGACGGGTACGCGGACGTGGCAGTCGGGGCGCCGGACGAGGCCATAGGCGATCAGTCGCAGGCCGGTGCTGTCACCGTGCTCCACGGTTCGGACGCGGGCCTCACCACGACAGGCGCCGCGTCCTTCACCCAGGACAGCTCCGGCGTCCCCGGCGCTGCGGAGAACCTCGACCGCTTCGGCTCGGCCGTCCGGCTCGCCGATCTCAACGGCAACGGCGTGGCGGACCTGTCCGTCGGCGTCGACGGCGAGAACGAAACCGGCGGCATCTGGTATCTGCGCGGCACGTCGACGGGCATCACCGGGACCAATTCCGTTGACCTGACGGCGAATTCGCTGGGCCTGACCGATGCAGGGTCCCCTGCACTCGGCAAGGACTTTTCACAGTCCCAGTGACCTGACCAGACGTATCAGCCCCGCCAGCGCCTCCGGCCGGGTCCTGAGTACGTCGTCCGGGGCGTCGCTCTCCCTCAGGAGGGCGGCGCCTTCGTGCGTGGCGAGTTCGAGGCAGTCAGGCCCGTCCTGGCCGCCGGAGTACGAGGACTTCTGCCACACGATCTCCTGGGCCATGAGGGGACCTCTCACGTGTCGCGCGCAAGGCGGTGGATGAATTTCCTCGACTCTACGACCCCCAGCGCGGCCCACTCCACCTTGTCGAGGAGCCCTCGGTAGCGGCTGAGCTGCGCCTCCGCGTCCACGAGAGCACCGCCGTGCGGAGTGTCCATCAGGACTGTGTCGAGCTGAGGCACCGGGCCGCCCGCGTACAGCATCGGATAGCACAGGCCGGCGAAGCCGTCGGCGTCGAACGGCACGACCTGTACGGTCACTTGGGGCAGCTCCGACCGGTCCAGGAGGTGCAGCAGCTGCTCCCGGGCAACCTTGCTGTCGGCCACCCGGATGCGCAGTGCCGCTTCATGAATCACCACGTCGCACCGGGTCGGCCGCTCCCCGGTGAGGAACTCCTGCCGTCGCAGCCGGAACTGGACCCGCAGGTCGAGTTCTTCGTCCGGCAACTTCGGTACCGCCGCGCCGAACAGCGCCCGCACCTGCGCCTCCGTCTGCAGGAGGCCCGGGATGCTGACACTCTGGAATGTCCTCAAGTGCACCGCGTGGTACTCGAGTTCGGCCAATTCCAGGTATCCCGAGGGCACAAGGCCGCGGTACTCCTCCCACCAGCCCCGCCCACCCTCCCCCGCCATGGCCGCGGGCGCATCCACAAGCGCGGCGTCGTGGCACGCGTACTGACCCGCCAAGCAGCGGACGCGCTCCGCGCTCACCCCGGCCCGCGCCGACTCGACTGCAGAGATCCGGGTCTCGGCGAACCCCATGGCCCGAGCCGCCTCCCGGCCGGTCAGACCCGCCCGCTCGCGGAGCTTTCGCAGCTCGGCCCCGAGCCGCTCCTGACGTGCCGTGATGATGCTTCGCGCCGAAATGTAGCCCTACTTTCCTGCGAGTTGAGGCATGCGAGTACCCCAGTCCGGCGCGACGGGATTCAACTGAACCCCCTACCGTCAGTGACGCATCGCACACTCTTCGATACCGCGGAAGGCACCGCCCTGGCCACGCGGCAATGCCACCGCGCCCCCACCGGGAGCCCCACATGCGGAATGCCAGCAACAACTCCACCTGGGAATACACCCTCTACATCCCCCACGACCCCCGAGCGGTAGCAGTCGCCCGGCACACCCTCAATCGCATCCTCACCACCCACCACCTCCCCGCCCTCCTCGACGACGCGCGGCTCCTCGCCTCGGAGCTTCTCGGGAACGCCATCCGGCACACCCAAGGCCCCGCCTCGCTCAATCTCCGGCACGACGGCAGCGCACTCCGGCTCGGCGCCTGGGACACCGATCCCACTCCACCCGCCGATCCCGGCCCCGACAGCTATGGGCTGCACCTCGTCGACACGTACGCCGACGACTGGGGCTGGTTCCGGGTCAACACCGGCGCGGGCTCGGCCGGAAAGTACGTCCGGTGCGAACTCGGCACGCGCGCCTGACCCGCAGAATCCCACCCACCCCGTACAACCCTCCACCCCCACCAACCGTCTCCTGTAAGCCAACCGCGGGGCCACGCCCGGGACAACTCCCGGCAAACACCCGCGGAACGCGCCCTTACTGACTGCGGATGCCCCCACATCCCCCGGTTGACGCAGGAGCAACGCATGACCAGGCACGCCAAGCACAAGCGCACGCCCGAGCCCTCCCCCGCCCGGATCCGGCTCGCCACGGCCACGGCAGCCGCCGCCGCGCTGACCGGGGGCCTGCTGGCCACGTCGGCCGGCGTGGCGGCCGCCGACACGACGTCGGCCGGCGTCTCCCAGAATGACGCCGACTTCAACGGCGACGGCTACGCGGACGCCGTGGCCTCCGCGTCCGGCGCCTACGTGAGCGGCAAGGCGAACGCCGGCCAGCTCGCCGTCATCTACGGCGGAGCCACCGGCAACCACTACGCCACCATCAGCCAGAACTCCCCGGGCGTCCCCGGCACCGCCGAGGCCGGCGACGTGTTCGGCGCCGACTCCGCGTACGGCGACTTCGACGGTGACGGCTACGACGACGTCCTGGTCGGCACGCCGGGCGAGGACGTCGGCACGGACAAGGACGGCGGCACCGCCGCGATCCTGTGGGGCTCGCCGGGCGGGCTGACCAGTGGCACCACCGTCGCGGACCCGCGCCCCACCGAGCACGACCACTTCGGCGGTCCCGTCGAGGCGGGCGACTTCGACGGCGACGGCAAGGACGACCTCGCCATCGGCGCGTTCGGCTCCACCCGCGTCGACGTCTTCTCCGGCGGCTTCACCCGTACCGCGGGCCCCGCGGTCCACAAGACGCTGACCACCGGCGTACTGACCGGCGACGGCATCAACAACCTGCACTCCGGCGACGCAAACGGCGACGGCAAGGACGACCTGATCGTCAACGGCTACGACCCGTCGGACAACCTCAACGCCAACTACTGGATCCCCGGCAGCTCCACGGGCCCGGCCGCCTCCGGCTCCCAGAAGCTGCCCGCCGGCATCATCACCGACCTCGGCGACACCGACGAGGACGGCTACGACGACATCGTCATCGGCAACGCCTGGGACTCCGGCATCGCGGGCGCGACCACGGGCGGTTCGGTGTACGTCGTGCACGGCACGGCGAGCGGCCCGTCCGCCGGCGACACCGAGAAATTCACGCAGAACACCGCGGGCGTCCCCGGCTCCAGCGAGAAGGGCGACACCTTCGGCGGCGAGATCGACCTCGGCGACGTCAACGGCGACGGCCACCTCGACCTGGTCGTCGGCGCCCCCGGCGAGGACCTGACCGGCGGCGCCAACGCCGGCGCGGCCACCGTCCTGTACGGCTCCGCCGACGGCTCGGGCATCACCGGCACCGGCGCCCTGTTCCTCGAGCAGAACAACGCCTTCGTCCCCAACTCCAACGAGAAGAACGACGAGTTCGGCTCCGACGTGCACCTGGACGACCTCAACCACGACGGCCGCGACGAGATCCTCGTCGGCGCCGACGGCGAGAACGGCTACAACGGCGCCGTCTACCCGGTGAAGGTCAAGGCCGACGGCACCCTCGCCGCGTCCTCCGGCATCTACACCTCCACGCTCGGCATCTCCGCGTCGGGCACCCCGGTCCTCGGCGGCAACTTCACCGACTGACGCCCGCCCGACCCGGGAACACCCGGAAACGTCCCTTAGGGGATGTCACAGCTCGGCAGCAAAGCCGGGCCCGATCCACCGGGCCCGGCACCTCCCTCCCCGGGACCAGGTACGTTCGATGACGTGGCTGGATTCAGGATCGGACGCGGCCGGGACAACCGCGCCCCGCAATCGCGACCGTACGGACAGCGGGCCCCCCAGGGGCAGGCCCCGTACGGCTACCCTCCCGTGCCCCCGAACGGGCAACCGCAGCAGCACCAGTACGGCGGGCAGCAACCGCAGCAGCCGTACGGTCAGCAGCAGTGGCCCCAGTCCGGAGGCCACGGCGAGCCGGAGTACTTCGGCGACCCGAACGGCCCGCAGGGGCACGGTCAGCAGGGCCAGGGCTACGACCCGTACGCGGCGAACAACCCGGGGCACACCCAGGCGTTCTCCGTGGGCGAGGACCCGTACAGCCAGGGCGACACGTACCGGGCGGGTTCGGCCCCGGCCGCTCCCGTCGGGCCGCGGCTGCACTGGAAGCAGCTCCTGTCCGGAGTCGTCCTGCGCCCCGGCCAGACGTACCTCCAGATGCGGGACTACGCGATGTGGGGCCCCGCCCTCATCGTGACGTTCCTCTACGGGCTGCTCGCGATCTTCGGCTTCGACTCGGCCCGCGAGGACGTGATCAATGCCACGATCTCGTCGGCGGTCCCGTACGTCCTGACGACCGGCGTCGCGATCACGATCAGCCTCTTCGTCCTGGGCGTGGTCACGCACACACTGGCCCGCCAGCTCGGCGGTGACGGAGCGTGGCAGCCCACGGTCGGCCTCGCGATGCTGATCACCGCGATCACGGACGCCCCGCGCCTGCTCTTCGCGATGTTCCTGGGCGGCGACGCCCCGTTCGTGCAGATTCTCGGCTGGGCGACGTGGGCCCTGGCCGGTTTCCTGCTGACGCTCATGATCGGCAGGTCGCACGACCTGCCGTGGCCGAAGGCGCTGGCCGCCTCCGCGATCCAGCTGATCGCGCTCCTGTCGATCATCAAGCTGGGCACGTTCTAGAGACCTGGTGAACGCGAGTGGGGCCCGGCACACACAGTGCCGGGCCCCACTCGCGTCGATCGTCGCCACCCCGTCGCCGCCAACGGATGGCCGCCGGTCGCGGGTCGAAGCACCGGCCTCCCCCGGCAAACTGCCACGATTCGCCCATGGCACCTGCGGCAGGCACGGCTGAGAGTCCGGCGACGGCGCGACTCGTCCTGCTGACCCTCGCGGCAGGTCAGTTCCTGATGGCTCTCGACAGCTCGGTCATGAACGTCTCGATCGCCACTGTGGCCGAGGACGTGGGCACGACCGTGACGGGGATCCAGGGCGCCATCACGGCGTACACCCTCGTGATGGCGATGTTCATGATCCCCGGCGGCAAGGTCGGTGCGCTGATCGGACGCAAACGCGCGTTCATGATCGGCTGCTGCGTCTACGGCTGCGGCTCCCTGACCACGTCGCTCGCACCGAACCTCCCCGTACTGCTGCTCGGCTGGGCGTTGCTCGAGGGGCTCGGAGCCGCCCTCATCCTGCCCGCGATCGTGGCACTCGTGGCGGGCAACTTCACCACCGAACGCCGTCCCGCCGCGTACGGACTCGTCGCGGCCGCGGCGGCCGTGGCGATCGCGGTGGGGCCGCTGGTCGGAGGGCTCGCGACGACGTACTTCTCCTGGCGCTGGGTGTTCGCCGGCGAGGTGGTGGTCGTGCTGGGCATCCTGGCGCTCGCCCGCCCCATCGCCGACGCACCGGTCGGCGAACGCACCCGCATCGATCTCGTCGGCTGCGTGCTCTCCGCCCTCGGCCTCGGGATCTCCGTCTACGGAGTCCTCCGCTCGGACGAATGGGGCTGGTTCCAGCCCAAACCCGGCGCTCCTTCATGGCTCGGGATCTCACTGGTCGTGTGGCTGGCGCTGGCCGGTCTGCTGCTGATCTGGCTTTTCCTCCACTGGGAGGCCCGCCTGGTGAAGCAGCGCAAGGAACCGCTCATCGACCCGGCCCTGCTGAAGAACAAGCAGCTCACCGGTGGCCTGACGATGTTCTTCTTCCAGTACCTCCTGCAGATGGGCGTGTTCTTCGTCGTCCCGCTGTATCTGTCGGTCGCCCTGGGCCTGTCCGCGCTCAAGACCGGTGCCCGCCTCCTGCCGCTCTCGCTGACGCTGCTGGCGGCCGCGACCCTGATCCCGCGCTTCTTCCCGGATGTCTCCCCGCGCCGGGTGGTGCGGCTCGGGATCCTCGCGCTGCTCGCGGGCGCGGTCGTCCTGATGGCCGCACTCGACGCGGGAGCCGGGGCGGAGATCGTCACCATCCCCCTCCTGCTGATCGGGCTCGGCATCGGCGCACTGGCGTCCCAGCTCGGGTCGGTCACCGTGTCCGCGGTGCCGGAGGCGAAGAGCGCGGAAGTCGGCGGCATCCAGAACGCCGTCACCAACCTGGGCGCCTCGCTCGGTACGGCACTCGCCGGGTCGATCCTCATCGCCGCGCTCACGACCTCTTTCGTGACCAGCATCGAGCAGAATCCGGCGGTCCCGGCCGACGTCAAGAACCAGACCTCCGTCGAGCTCCAGAGCGGCGCGCCCTTCCTCTCGGACGCTCAGCTCAAGACCGCGCTCGACGAATCCGGCACGAGCACGGAGGTCTCACAGGCGGCGCTCGACGCGAACAGCGAAGCACGGCTCGACGGCCTGCGCGCCGGACTCGCCGTCCTCGCCCTCGCGGCGCTGCTCGCCCTGTTCTTCACCTCACGGATCCCGACGACCCAGCCACGCTCCGCAACGCCATAGCCCGCCCGGCAACGCGAGTGGGGCCCGGCACTGTGTGTGCCGGGCCCCACTTCACGTATACGACTGCTCAGTCGAGGGCACGCGCATTGTGGATCCCACACCGGGGCCGGCCGGTCGTGGCGGTGGATTCCGCGTGCTGTACGACTCGGGCTACGAGATCGACCACATGAAGGAGGCGATCTTCGGCCGTGCCGCAACACCGGACGAGGTGAAGCTCTTGCAGCTACCCGCCGGCGAACCAGTCGTCGAACTGCATCGGACGCCTACACAGCCGATGGCACAGTGGTTGAATTCGCCATCGGCGTGCACGCAGCCTCGCGCTTTGCCTGGGAATACGACTTCAAGGTCCCGGACACGGCGAAGGAGAGGGAAGAGCAGCAATGATCTCGACGCAGGCATGGGCAGACACGCGACGTCTGTGGGACTACCACCAGATGGGTCACGCCTTGAGGCCGTGCTCAGTAGCCATCGGGCTAGGCAGCCATGACCTGGGCGTGGCCGACACCGCGGTCGATCTCTACAAGCGCGGCATGGCCCCGCTCATGGTGTTCACCGGAGCTACCAGCCCCACGAGCCGCGACCGTATGCCGCGAGGGGAAGCCGTCCACTACCGCGAGCGCGCCCTTGAGCTCGGTGTGCCCAGCTCGGCCGTGCTCGTGGAACCCAATGCCCGTAACACCGGCGAGAACATCCGCTTCTCCAAGAGCGTCCTCGAAGAGGTCGGCGTATCGGTGTCCTCCATCCTGTTGATCAGCAAGCCGTACGAGGAGAGGCGCGCGCACGCCACTGCGTGCAAGCTCTGGCCCGAAGTCGAGTTCGTCAGCGCGTCCACTCCGATGACGCTGGAGGAATACGTCGACTCGATCCAGGACGCCCGACTGGTCATCGACATGCTCGTGGGTGCATTGCAACGGTTGCTGATCTACCCGGACCAAGGGTTCATGATCAGTCAGTCAGTACCGGGCGACGTGATCGAGGCGTACGACCGACTCCGCCACGAAGGCTTCACGAGCCGACTGCTCACCACCGACCAGTTTTCTGGCCAGTGACCGCGCATCCCAGGGTCGGCTCCGTCTGGGCCCTGCGCTTCCCAGACGCCCCACAACACGACCGCGAGTTCCGGGTGACTGGCGTGTTCACAAGAGACGGTGTCACCTACGTCGAAACTGAGCAGCTCGGCAGCGGGGGACTAAGCAGGGGCCTGCTTGACGACGTTCTTGAGTACGCGGAGCTCGTCAGTGAGTATCCGGAGGCTTAGCCAGTGTCCCTTCATTCTGTCTCCGTGGCGGGGGTTGTCGTGCGTGAAGACGGACGCGTCCTGGTGATCCGTCGCGCCGACAACGGTCGGTGGGAACCACCGGGCGGAGTGCTGGAGCGGGACGAGGCCATCGAGGATGGGGTGTGCCGCGAGGTCTACGAAGAGACCGGGATCAAGGTGCACGTCGAGCGGCTCACCGGGGTCTACAAGAACATGTCGATCGGGGTCGTGGCCCTGGTCTTCCGGTGTCGGCCTGACGGTGGACACGAACAGCTTTCGGACGAGTCGACCGCGGTGACCTGGCTTGCCCCGGACGAAGCTATGGCCGCGATGAGTGAGGCCTACAGCGTCCGCATCGCAGATGCCCTCACTGACGATCTGGCGCCCCACATCCGAGCCCATGACGGACGCAATCTCACCGGCTCGGCAGGCAACTAGTCCAACTGCCCTGGGCCGGAGAGCTGTTACGAGTTTCTCTACCTCATCAAGCACCCGGCTGCGCTCCGCTCCGCCGGGCGGGCTTCCCGGCTCCGCCGGGGCTGCCGCTCCTGCCTTCGGCCCGCTCCGCCCCGCTGCGCCGACGCCCGCCCACATGTGGATAGGCCCGGAGGTCATGAGTCGAGCACCCGACGTTCACGGCCATCGGTCAAAGACGACGCCTCCGGCGGGGGATCGGCCGGCACCGGGTGGGAGGGGGCGCCGTTCCCGGCCGCGGGCACATCGTGGCGAGCGTGGTGGGCTCCCATCCCGTCCACCATCGACCCAGGCAAAGCCGAGCAGACGCGGCCCAGGGCGTCAAGGTCGTTCGTACAGTGGCGCGCTCCACCTTGACGCCCTGAACCACGCCCGCTCCACGGTGTGTGGGTCGACGGCGGACGGGATGGGAGCCGGGGTGAGTGCTGGGTTGCTACGAGCTGGGAGGGGGAAGAGCGCGTTCGTGAAGCCTGAACGAGTTGCTGTCGTCGGAGTAGGCGTCCTCGGAGCCAGCGTGGGCTGGAACCTGTCCCGGCGCGGCGTCAAAGTGGTCTTCATCGACACAGGCCAGCCAGGTGAAGGAGTCACCAACTGGTCCTTCTCGTGGGCCAATGCCAGCAACAAGACGGTGCGCAAGTCCTACTTCGACCTGAACGTCGCAGGCATGGAAGCGCACCGTGAGCTTGCCAGGACCATCGGGCCGGACTCCTGGTGGTATCCCAACGGCCACCTGCGCTGGGCAGCCGATCCCGCAGCAGAGAGACAGCTCCTGAAAACAGCGGAGCTGCTGGCCAGCTGGAACTACCAGGTCGAAGTGAGCACAGGGGCAGAGGTGCGCCGTCGCCTCGAACCTGCTCTCACGATGCCCGACGACATTCCCGTCGTGTTCTACCCCGACGAAGCCTGGGTGCACGGACGTCATCTCGTCAGCCGCCTGGTGAACAAGGCCATCGCATCCGGCGCCGAGCACCGATTCGGCACCACAGTCCGTGACATCAGCACCGGTGCCGACGGGAGCATCCGGTCAGTTGCTCTGTCCGACGGGAGTCGTCTCGATGTCAACATCGTCGTGAACGCGGCGGGCGCCGACGCTGCCGACGTGGCCGAGCTCGTCTCGCGACAATTGCCGATGCGCCGGGAACCCGGCGTCGTCACGCGGATCGGCTGTGCTCAGGTCCCGGTTCGCCGGGCCATGCACGCTCCTCACATCGAGATCCGTCCTGACGGAAAATCTTCGGTAGTCCTCCACAGCCGCGAGATCGACGCACTCATCGACACCGGCGAAGATCCCTCGGAACTCGCACGGCTGCTCCACGAATCGGCGCGACAGGTCGTTCCCGATCTCGGCAGCGGTCGCATCGCACAGACACGTGTGGCCAACCGACCGATCCCAGCCGACGGATTCCCCTCGGTGGGAGCAGTGCCGTCTGTGCCGGGCTACTACGAAGCCGTTTCCCACAGCGGCATCACACTCGGGCCGGTAATCGGCCGCCTGCTCACTTCGGAGATCCTCAGCGGGGAGAGAGACGAGATGCTTGCGGACTTCCCCCCCGAGCGGTTCGCCCCGTGACAGTCCAGGCACTCGCCACCAGTACGCGATGGTGGTCGGCCCCGCGCCTGGCAGAACCGTGCCCCATCCGTGCCCGATCGACCGGGAACTCACGGGGAACTGCGGTCACCAACAGGCAACCTGCATGGCGAAGGCCCCTAGAAAGCACCGTTGCTGGTCAGGGGCCTTCAACCTGCGCGGTGGGTGTGGGATTTGAACCCACGGTGACTCGCGCCACGACGGTTTTCAAGACCGTTCAGGGCTTGTGCGGGGTCGGCGCTGACAGGTCCCCCTCTTAGCCATCAACTAGGCCCGGAGGTCGGTTGGGCCACGGATTGGATACCGGACCACCCCCAGACAGAACCAGGGATGCAGCTGCACTTCAGAGCTGGATACCTCGCCGCCGACCGCGCGAAGCCGACCCTAAAGGTTGTCCTGTAGCTGTGCCGAGTAGGTCGAGAGGCAGTCCAGGGAACTCACTTCACTATGACGTTGTCGCCGGCCGAAGTCGACGGCCCGGTAGTGGTGTTGCCGTAGTACACCCAGCGCCATGTGCCCGTCTTGGATGCCTTCACGGTCGTCTTGAGGTTGCCCGAGCCGTTCGCGTACACCTTCTTCACCGTGGTGTAGGAGGTGGTTCCGGTGGGCTTGAACTGCAGGGTCACCAGGCGGCCTTCGTAGGAGACGTACTTCCTGGTCTCCCAGTTGGCCCGCGTGACCTTGCCGGTCACGGTGATGGTCTTGCCCTTGGCCACCGGTTCGGGCGAGGCGTTCACGGTCAGGCGGGAGTTGCGCTTGACGTAGGCCGTGAGGCCCTCGTCATCGGTGTCACCGCCGCCGCCCTGGAAGTAGACCTCGGCCGCGACCTTCCACGCTCCGGCCTCGCTGTTGCGCATCTCCCACTCGCTCGGGTCGAAGTACATCGTCTCGTTGAAGTCACAGACGCCCGAGCTCACCTTGATGCAGTCGCTCGTCTCGATCGCGTGCCACAGCCGCTCACTCGTCTTGCCGCGGTACAGGAACACCGCCGGCCACTTCCACTGGTGTGTGGTCGCCATCCGGAAGGATGTGGGCACCGCGACCTCGTTCGACACCCCAATCACGATCGCCTTGCCGCCGTTCACCTGGACACGGGTGAACGAGACCCCGCCCTCGGCCGCCCCGGCCGGTCCCGCGGCCATGGCCGTAAACACCGCCGCCGCGCCACCGGCCGCGACAGCTCTCCAGATCTTCTTCCCCACCTGATCCCCGATCTCCGTACGGAAGAGCACCGGAGGCTCATCCTCCGGCGCCCCTCAGACAGTTGGGATCCGCACGGGGTTGTACACCCTTGGATCACGATCGGGCATCAGGCGATCTTCGCCTCGCACGAGGCGGTCGACACCGGTCGAAGATCATTTACGGGACAACCTTTCGGGCCTCACACGGACAGTAGTAGCGGTGAGTGTCTAACTGCGTGACAACCGCGACGCACAACCACGAACAACCGTGGACGTCAGCGGACCATCAGCGCCGGTGACAGGCACAGCAACCCAAGGGCGGCGAACATCCCCAGTTGCTTCGGGACGAAGAGGTCGCTCCGTTAGAGCTCTTAGTTCAAGGCGAATTTCAGCGCGGGAACCGCGCGCCCGGAATTGCTCGCAGGGATCTTCCAGCGGAAAACGGTGCCATCGCCGTCGACATAGATGAGGGTGCCGCCCCTCTCGGCTGCGGAAATATCGAAGACAGCTACGTCCTGGTGAAATGTTTGGCGGGTAAGGACCGGCCCGCCTTCGCTGAATCCAATGGGAGCGACCTTTTTCGCGGCCTTGCTGTTCCTCGCCGTGACGGTGTGCCCATCCGCAGCCTTCCATCGCAAGCCGCCCTGTTCGGTTGTTGTCGTCACACGCGACTTGGTCCGATTCCTGGACTGGTAGTTGACGACAGCGAAGAGGCCGTGCTCCGGGGTGCCGAAGCTAGTGCTGTCGGCGTATACGACCGTATCCGGGGTGATCTGGGCAGCCCCTCGGCCACCGACACCTGCGGTATCCGTGCTCTGCCCCAACCTGAGCGTGGAGCGCGGGCTCGGCTGAGGTGTACTTCGGTCGTCGCTGCCCGTGCAGGCTGTAAGGCTCAGACAGCAGACGGCCGCGAGCGTGGAAGCGGTGATGAGGTGGCGCATGATCCCCCCGATAGGAGCAGGCAAAGGAGGCGGGTTATCCCATAGTCTGCGAGTCCCCTCGGGAGAGGGTTGCGTAGCCGTGTCCAGCCTCCGGCCCTGGTAAATCAGGCAGCAGCCGTTTGATCAGCGCCCACAAGTCGTCGTCCACGATCCACGGCCGAGTACTCACACCTCTTGAACGGCCGAATCATCACACCGGTCGCGCCCGACCAGCCCCAACACCTTGTCCGATGGTCCGCTCCAGCGCCTTCTAATCGCTTGGTCGTACGTTCGAGTCCTGCCGGGGACGCCGAAGCCGGGCAGCAAGGCCGGCGGGAGCGGATCGCCGTACCGACGCCGTCACGGATGCGGGAGCGTGAGCGGACCATCGCGGGGGATGGGCCGAGGGGGAGCAATGCTGCCGCGATCTGGCTGAGCCTGTCGAGGGCGCAGCGTTCGGCTGCCGGGCCGTCTGTGGGCCGTGCGAAGGGGCTCAATGGTGACCGACGTCGACAACCGGTGACAGGTCAGCTACCGAGACGAGCCAAGAACGGCCAGGTCATGGACCCCTGGCCATACTGGTTTCCCGCATGGGGTGGCGGTCAGCCAAGATGGGGCGCTTCTCGGTTGCGTCCAGGGAAGTGGTGTACGGGTTCGACCTGATCCGGGGGTTTGCTCCGGCATCGGGATGGTGCCCGCATAGATGAACGGCCACCGGCT
>NZ_JBSGTG010000041.1:0-59092 GCF_053607285.1 Streptomyces sp. NPDC055140
TGGCGTGGGTCGCCACGATCGTCATGTTCTGGTACGTGACCTCGTTCAACGTGCGCAACGGGTTCCTGCCCGCGCCGACGTGGCTGCGGTCGTTCTTCGTTGAGTTCACGTGGGTCCTGCCTGTGCTGCACGTCGGGATCATCGGGATGCTGATCCTGACCCGCTGGTGGGACTTCTGGACCACCTGATACACACATCGGCCGAATACACCGGGCGGGGGAATTTTGCACTGATACCACCTGCCCGGTCGTTACTCCTTTCGCGGTGAACAAGTACCGCGAAGCCCGAAAGGATCCGTGTCCGACATGAAGTCAACTGCCAGAGGGACGCTCGCTGTACTGGCCGGCTGCCTCGCCGCCGTGGGCGCGGGCGCCGCTCCCGCCGCCGCGGGCGAGCAGGTGCCCGTAG
Source organism: Streptomyces sp. NPDC055140 (assembly GCF_053607285.1). Taxonomy (NCBI): domain Bacteria; kingdom Bacillati; phylum Actinomycetota; class Actinomycetes; order Kitasatosporales; family Streptomycetaceae; genus Streptomyces; species Streptomyces sp. NPDC055140. The sequence continues at coordinate 409 of NZ_JBSGTG010000041.1, forward strand.
CGGTTCCGCTGAACGGTGTGGAGAACGCGTTGCACGTGAAGGCGCCCGAGCTGTCGACCGGGGCGCCGATCCCGCTGCCGGGCAGGCACGACGCCCCGCGCTTCGTGGCCGGGCGGATGCTTCCCGAGCCGCTGCTGCCGGCGGTTCCGCTCAGCAGCGAGCTGCCCGACACGCGGGTCAAGGCGCCGCTTTCCCAGGTGACGGGAGATCACAAGATCGATCACCTGGGCCTGACCACCGCGGGATCCGACGTGCGGACGGCCACCCCCGGGGCGTCGGTGAACCCGCCGCTCACCGGCCCGATCGGCGACCGGTTCGGGCTGCCGGACGTGGCACCGCCCGAGGCCGCTCTCGTCACGCCGCTTCTGACGACGGCGCCGGGAGCGGCGCTCGACATCGCGTGACCCGCACGCGGAGATCCTGAGGTCCGGAAGAGGAGACGCCAGTGGAAGCCGGTACCCCGCCTGTCGGTCTCGGTCCCGCCGGCCGGGGGCTCGTGACGCGCCGGACCGTGATGCGGCGGCTGATCGGGGTCGCACTCGCCGCCGCCGCCGTGCCGGCCGCCGCCCTCGTCGGCCGGGCCTTCCGCCAGCAGGACGACCTGAAGGACGCGGCCGGCGTGGACTTCGAGGAGACCTACCGCGGCCGTCACATCCGCGGGACGCGAGGGCAGGGCTCGATGATGCGCGCGCACATCGGGCAGCGGTCCGGGCGCTGGGACGTCACGGTGGACGGCCGGCCGCTGCATCTGATGCGCCGCGCCGACGGCAGTTATCTGACCATGGTCGACCACTACCAGTCGTATCCCACCCCCCAGGCCGCGGCGAGGGGGGCCGTGGACGAGCTCGGCGACCAGATGCTGCGCCGGCGCGCACTCCGAGCGCCGCGGCACAGCCGAAGTTGAAAGGAGGGGGACGGCGTTGGTCTACACGCGGCAGAACCAGAACGCGCTCACTGCGGCGCAGAAGAAGCGGTTCGTGTCCGCGCTGCTCGCGGTCAAACGCAAGGGGCAGTACGACGAATTCGTGCGCATGCACATGGAGTTCTACGCCGGTGACGGTGACGGCGAGCGGCGGGTCGCGCACATGGCGCCGACATTTCTGCCCTGGCACCGGCAGTTCCTCCTCGAGTTCGAAGGCGCGCTGCAGCGAGTGGATCCCGGAGTCTCCGTCCCCTACTGGGACTGGACGGTGGACCGCTCCCCGACGTCGTCGCTGTGGGGCGAGGGATTCCTCGGCGGGAACGGCCGACGCTCCGACCGAAGGGTGATGACGGGCCCTTTCGCCTACGGGAGCGGGCACTGGCCCATCAAGGAGGGCGTGGCTGAGGGTGAGTTCCTGACCCGGGACTTCGGCCGCCCCCACGATCCGATCAAGCTGCCCACGAAGGACGAACTGGCCTGGGCGATGCGGGATTCGCTGTACGACTCCGCGCCGTGGAACTCGACGTCATCGCGCGGGTTCCGCAACAAGGTCGAGGGCTGGACGTCGGGGGTGGGGAACGCCAAGTTCCGTAACCACAACCGGGTACACCGGTGGGTCGGCGGGCACATGCTCGGGGCGGACTCCGTGAACGATCCGGTCTTCTGGTTCAACCACGCGTTCGTCGATCTGCTCTGGTCACGCTGGCACCGGAAATACCCCGACTCGGCCCCCTATTTGCCGGCCGGAGGGGCGACGGGGACGGGGCGTGTCGTGACTCTTGACGAACCGATGCCGCCCTGGAAAGCGAAGCCGAGTTCGGTGATCGAGCACGAGCATTTGTATCGGTACGCATAATCCGCGTCACTCATGAGAAAAGGCCCCCGCGCATCCGCACCGGGGGCCTTTGTCGGGGTGTCAGCCGCCGTAGCCGCCGTCGTGACCCCCGTCGTGGCCCCCGTCGTGGCCCCCAACGATGGCGCAGGCGTTGCCGAAGGCCGGGTTCAGCAGACCGATGACGTCCACGGTGTCGCCGCAGACGTTGACCGGGACGTGGACCGGGACCTGGACGGCGTCGCCCGAGACGACGCCGGGCGAACCGGCAGCCTCACCCTGGGCGCCGGCGTCGGCCATGGCCAGGCCGGCACCGCTGATCATCACGGCGCCGGTGCCGAGCGCGACAGCGGCGGCCTTCGCGATGCGAGACATCACGTTCTCCTCTTGCTGGACGGATACGGCCGCAAGAACGCGTCCGCATACCGGTTCAACGGACTCGCCCCGCCCAGGTAACGGCTTTAACGGCACGCATCCGACGGACCGCGATTTATGGGGATTACGGCGGAATAGGGCGGCCGAGTTCTGTTGTACACGGCTGCCTGTGCCGAAAACCGTCGGCAATTCGTGGCGCGGATTATGACGGGCGGAGGGCACGAATGGTGGCGCGGTGCCGGACGGATCTTCGTGGCGGTGGCGCAGGAGAAGCATCGCCGCGTCGTCGTGCGGGCCTCCGCCACCGCCGACGGGTACGACACCGCCACCCGCAGCAAGCCGGCGCTGCGCGGCACCGGGCGCAGCAGTACGCGCCGGCCCTTCGCCTCGGTCATACGTCACCCGGCGTGACCAACGGCCCGGTGCAGTGGCGAAAGTTCCCGCAACGGCCTCGCAAAGGGAGGCAAAACCCGGCATCAACGAACAGTAAAGATTGCCGGGATATGGCAATGCGCGCGCTCCGTTCGTGGTGCGAGGATGTGGCCATCACCGAAGGGGGCGGCCGGTACGGGTACGGCCGGAAGGGGGATGCGGTGACGGTTTTTCTGGGGCTCGGCATCGCGGGGCTCGTTCTGCTGGCGCTCGCTCTCGTCTTCGACGGCGTGCTCGAAGGGCTCTTCGGCGGCGCCGGATTCCTCGACGGGCTCTTCGACGGGCTGCTCTCGCTGCCGGTCGTCGCCGGGTTCGTCTCGATGCTCGGCTTCGGGGGCGCGCTCGTGCTCGGCACCACCGGCCTCGGGGCCGGGCCCGCCACCGCCGTGGGGGCCGGCGCGGGCGTCGCTGCCGGGTGGCTGACCTGGCGGCTGAGCCGGGCCCTGATGCGCGATCAGGACGGGGCCGCCCCGCGCGGCGACGACCTCGTCGGCACGGCGGGTTCCGTCGTCACGGCGATCCCGGCGGACGGCTACGGCGAGGTGCTGCTGCGGCTCGCCGGGCAGCCGGTGAAGCTCGCGGCGAAGAGCGCGGGGGCGACGGCCATGGCGCGGGGCAGCGAGATCTGGGTCGAGGAGTCGCTCTCGCCCACGTCGGTCGCCGTGCGGCCCGTCCAACGCTGAGCGTCACCGCCGTCCGCACCCGGTCGGCCGGCGCCATGCGTGGAGCCGTCCACACGTAGCCGCCGGGGCCATCCATACGTAATCGATCCACCCGTCCCCCAGGGGGCAGGAGGGGGGAATCACCATGAGTCCAGTGCTCATCTCCGTCATCGGAGTCGTCGTACTCGTCGTGCTGCTCGCACTCGTCGTCGTGACCCGCTACAAGGTGGCCGGGCCCAGCGAGGCGTTCATCGTCACCGGGCGGCGCGGCAAGAAGGCCACCGACCCGGAGACCGGCCGGGTGTTCACCGACAACAGCGGCCAGAAGGTCGTGGTCGGCGGCGGCGTCTTCGTCGTCCCGTTCGTCCAGCAGAAGTTCACCCTCGACCTGTCGTCGCGGCACATCCCCATCGCCGTGCGCGGCGCGGTCACGCTGCGCGGCGTGAAGGCCAACCTCGAGGGCGTCGCCATCGTCAAGGTCGGCGGCACCGAGGACTCGATCCGGGCCGCGGCCCAGCGCTTCCTCGCCCAGCAGGGCGGCATCGTCGGCTTCACGCAGGAGGTGCTCTCGGGCGCCCTGCGCTCCATCGTCGGCCGGATGTCGGTCGAGGACATCATCCGTGACCGGGCCGCGTTCGCCGGGCAGGTCGCCGAGGAGGCGGAGGCCAGCCTGTCCGGGCAGGGCCTCGTCCTCGACGCCTTCCAGATCCAGGACATCACCACCGAGGGCTCGTACCTGGAGGACCTCGGCCGGCCCGAGGCCGCCCGCGCCAAGCAGGAGGCCGACATCGCCGAGGCGGTCGCGCGGCGCGCCGCCGAGCAGGCCCGTCTGAAGGCGGAGGAAGAGATCGCCATCGCGCAGCGGACCTTCTACCTGAAGCAGGCCGAGATCAAGGCCGAGACCGACGAGGCCGCGGCGCGTGCGGGGGCCGCCGGTCCGCTGGCCGAGGCCGCGCGCCGGCAGGAGGTGCTCGCCGAGCAGGAGAAGGTCGCCCAGCACCAGGCCGCCCTGACCGACCGCGAGCTGGACACCCAGGTCCGTAAGCCGGCCGACGCCGCTCGCTACCGGGCCGAGCAGGAGGCGGAGGCCCGCCGCATCGGACTGGTCAAGCAGGCCAGAGGCCGACGCCGAGCGGGCGCGGTTGACCGGTGAGGGAGAGAAGGCGCACCGTGCGGCGCTCGCCGACGCCGTCCGCCTTGAGGGTGAGGCCGAGGCGGCCGCGATCGGCGCGAAGGGTGCGGCCGAGGCGGAGGCCATGCACAAGAAGGCCGACGCGTTCGCACGGTACGGCGACGCCGCGGTGCTCCAGATGGTCGTCGAGGTGCTGCCGAGCGTCGTCGCGAAGGCGTCCGAGCCGCTGAGCGCCGTGGACAAGATGACGGTGATCTCGACGGACGGCGCGAGCCAGCTGTCGCGTACGGTCGCCGACAACGTCGCTCAGGGCGTCGAACTCCTCAGTTCCACCACCGGGGTCGACCTGGCGTCGCTCCTGAAGGGGCTCACGTCGGGGTCGGGGGCTTCGGCCAAGGGGCAGGTGCCTGCTCCTGTGTCCGCGGCCGGTTCCGCGTCAGCCGCGGAGAACAACGGGCGGATCGAGGTCGCCGGGGAGTAACTCCGCCGGCAACGACATCAGCAGGGCGGCGTCCGCCGTATGCAGGCCCGCGGGGTTCCGGCCTTAAGGATTCCGGTCCTCGGGCGGGTCTACGTCTACGGGTATGGGGCGCTGCCCTGTTTCGTCGCGCCCCTCCCCGTCACCGTGTCGACAGCAGGGGCCGTAGGCGGGTCGTTCTCAGGCGGTCCACCTGTGGGGCGGCCCGGGTCGCGAGTGGGGTGAGCAGGAGGGCCAGGGTGGCGCCCACGGCCAGGCCCACCGCCACGTCGTGCGGGTAGTGCACGCCGATCCACACCCGGGAGGCGCCCATGAGGACCGCCGCCGGGACCGCGATCAGGCCGATCCGGCGGTCGGCGAGCAGCAGCGTGACGGCCGCCGCGGCGGCGATCACCGCGTGGTTGCTGGGGAACGACCAGTCCCCGAGTGCCGGGCACGCCTCCACGGTGGCCATGTGGAGCGTGCGGCACGGGCGCTGTTCGTCGACGACCGACTTGAGTGCGGAGTTCGCGGCGTAGGCGACCACGACGATGACCGGGGACGCGAGGACCCGGGCCATCCGGACGCCGCCCTCGCCTCTCGCGCGCCACCACGCCGCGATCATCAGCACGGCGAAGAGCGCGAGCCCGTAGTCCGACCAGCCGGACACGACGGCGTTCACCGCGTGCGGAGTGCTGTGCGCCAGGTCGGTCACCCACGTGTAGAGACCGCCGTCCACGGACGCGCCGCCGAAGGCGAGAGGTGCGGTCATGATGTGCCCTCCTCCGCGGCGCGGCGCTCGCGTGACCTGGCGCGGGAGCGCCCCACCTCCAGGGCCAGCGGGATCAGGGAGACGATGACGACGAGGGCGACGATCGGCAGGAGGTAACGGTCGACGTTCGGTACCGACGAGCCGAGTCCGTAGCCCGCGAGGACCAGGCCGACCGTCCAGACGAGGCCGCCGACGATCTGCCACACCGTGAAGACCCGCGCCGGCACCCCGAGCGCTCCGGCCAGCGGGTTGAGCACCGTACGGACGACGGGGACGAAGCGGGCCAGGACGATCGCCTTGGCATGCCCGTACCGATCGAGCAGCTCCTCGGCGCGGGCCGCCCCCTCGTGCAGCCGCTTGGCTCTGCTGCGGGCGAGGAGCGCGCGGCCGCCGCGCCGCCCGATCCAGTACCCCGCCTGCGCCCCGGCCAGCGCGCCCACGACGGCGGCGGCCAGGACCTGCGACAGTGAGAGGTGGACGGGCCCGTGCGGGCCGCCGGCGCACAGCAGGCCGGCCGTGAAGAGCAGCGAGTCGCCCGGCAGGAAGAACCCGACGAGCAGTCCGGTCTCCGCGAACAGGACGACGGCCACGCCGAGGGCGCCGAAGGCGCCCAGGAGGGAACCCGCGTCCAGCACGTTCACCGCTTGGGCGGCGGCGAGGACGTCTACGGCCATGGGGCCGCTCCTCTCTCAGTCGTCTCATAATGGGCTGAACGGCGGCCGCGAGTCGGCGCACCGACTGTATGACTACAGTCATGTAGACGGTCTACTCAACTGTAGACGAAGAAGAGCGGAGGATCGTTCCCATGGCCGAGGAGCAGGAACGGCGTCCCGCGGGCGAGCTCGAGGCGAGCGTCCTCGCCGCGCTCTGGGCCGCCGAGACACCGCTCACCCCGGGCGAGGTGCAGCGGGCGCTCGCCGACGGCCTGGCCCGCACCACCGTGACCACGATCCTGACCCGGCTCCACGCCAAGGGGACGGTCACCCGTGACCGCGCGGGCCGCGGCTACGCGTACCGGCCCGCCCAGGACTCGCACGGGCTCACGGCCCGCCGCATGCACGCCGAGCTCGACAAGGACGAGGACCGCGGCACGGTCCTGGCCCGATTCGTCTCCGAGCTGAGCACCGAGGACGAGCAGATGCTGCGCACGCTGCTCGAGGGCGGAGCCGACAGCGGCGCCGAGGGCGGTGCGGACGACGACCGCGGAGGTACCGGCCGATGATCTTCGCCGTCTGGATCCCGCTGCTCATGCCGCTGCTCGCCGTGCCCGCCGCGCGCCGCGCCGCCGAGTGGCTGCCGCCCCGCGCGGCGGCCTGGACGCTGGCGGGCTTCTCCGTCGTCCTCGCCGGATCCAGCACGGCCGCGCTCGGCCTCCTGGCCTCCGCCGGGGCGCTGCGGCTGCCTCCCGTGGCCGCCCTCGGGCATCTGTCGCCACCGCTCCTCGGCGACGGCTCCCCGGTGCTCGTTCCCGCGTCGGTCCTCGCCGCGCTCGCGCTGGCGGCGGGCGCGTTCGCGCTGGTCCGTACGGGGCTGCGGCAGCGGCGCGAGATGCGGGCGGCCCGCGCCGGGTCCGCCGCCGACGAACTCTCCGTACGCCCGGACGAACTCCCGTACGCCTACGCCCTTCCGGGGCGTCCGGACCGGATCGTCGTGACGACGGGGATGCTGCGGGCCCTCGACGCGCGGGAGCGCGAGGTGCTCTTCGCACACGAGCGCGCGCACCTCGCGGGCCGCCACCATCTGTTCCTCGCGACGGCCGAACTGGCCGTCACCCTGCACCCGATGCTGCGCGGACTGCGCGAACCGCTCGCCTACGCGCTCGAGCGCTGGGCGGACGAGTCCGCCGCCACCGCGACGGGCGACCGGGCGCTGACCGCGCGGGCGATCGGCCGGGCCGCCCTCGCCGCGGCCCGCGCCCCGGGGGCCGGGTCACGGCCCCGTACGGCGCTCGCCGTCACGGCGGGTCCTGTGCCACGCCGCGTCACCGCCCTGCTGACCACGAGTGCGGCGGCGGCCCGTCCGCGCAGGGCGCTGCGTCGCGCGCTGGCCGCCGCGCTCCTGGTGTGCGCGGCGCTCTCGGCCGGCGCGGTCGCCGACGCGGCCCACGACCTGCACGCGGGCGTGGAGGTCGCGCAGGGCGAGACCGGCCGCTGAACCGGCCCCCACGCGCGCGGCCGTCACTTGCCCGTCTTCACCGTCCAGCTGACGCTGTTGGACGCCGCCCGGATCGCGGCCGGGTCCCGTAGCGACGCGCTGTTGTCGACGGCGGTCGCGGTGACGGTGTGCGTGCCCTTGCGCGCGCCGAGCTCCTTGCCGGTGACGGTGCGCTCGGCGGCGGCGCGGCGCACCTCGACCCCGTCGACGTACCAGTGCACGCGCACGTCGGACAGACCCTTGGCGAGCGGTGCGAGGTCCACGCGGATGCGGTCCTGGGGGCGCATGGTGCGGGTGGTGGGGGTGCGGGCCGTGAGCACGTCGGCGTCGCGGTAGAAGCCGGCGATCATCGCCTCGCGGCCCACGAGGTTGAACTGCTCGGTGTCCAGGGCGCGCATGATCGAGTTCTGGGTCGGGCGGTAGATCCCGTACTCGTAGTAGCCGCCGCCCTCGTACGCGCCCACGGTCCCACCCGCCGGGTCGCTCTCGCCGAGCCAGCGGTACCACTTGGCCTTGGCGCCGGACATGCCGTCCGCCGTCAGGATGCTGGTGTTGGGCTCGACGGGCTCCGCGCCGGGGTACCTGCCGTAACCCGCGTACTGGTACTCGTCGGCCAGCAGGCCTATGGAGTGGCCCAGTTCGTGGGCACCGATCAGGTACGAGCGGTCGTTGTCGGAGGACATCGTGGCGATGCCGGTGTGCCCGGCGGTCGACTGGACGCCGCTGTAACCGGCGCCGCCGTACTTCGTGGCGTTCGAGACGACGAAGACGATGTCGGAGTCCGGGGCCTGCTGCGCGTACGAGTCGACCTTCTTCTCGTCGATGCAGAGCAGCCGCTCGACGTCGTCGCAGAAGAAGTAACTACTGAGCGCGGTGTCCTTGACGACGTCCTGGGTGGGGTCTCCGGAGACACCCGATTCGTTCGAGACCGTGTTGACGAGCCAGAAGTTGAAGAGGCCCTTGTAGCTCTTGTACGGCTCGATCGCGAAGATCGAGGCGAGCTTGGACTCGGCGTCCTGCCTGAAGTCCTCCTGCTGGTCCGCCGTATAGCCGTCGCCCATGATCACGAGGTCGAGGCGACCCTCTGACGGGCCCGTCTTCTGCAGCGCGGTGACCTCGCCGTCCGGGGCGGCGGTCGCGGGCGCGCGCTTCTCCTTGCGGATCTCCGCCGGTACGGCTGCGGGGACCTGGACGTGCCGGCCCTCTCCGTGGGAGTCGGCGAAGTACTCGACCGTACGGGTCCCCGTGTCGGACCCGCCCGCGGCTTCGGCGGCGTCGGCGTGACCGGCGAGGCCCGCGCCACCGAGGGCGGCGGCCGCGAGTACACCGGCGAGGAGCGCGGCGGGCAGGGGACGACGCGGGGACTTGGGTATCGGCACGAGGACCTCGGGTACTCAAGTAGGAGACATAAGTGCTGGGTTAATCAGACTTAATCGGTTGATCAACCTAGGGGGTGGCGTGACGGCTGACAAGAGGTGAGACTCAAGTGCCCTGCGGCGAGCGACAGTTGCGGGAGCGGGACCACGGAGCGGGACAGGAAGGGCGGCGCGCCGCACGATGACGCACGACAGCACCCCGGAGGCGGGTGGCCCCGGCCCCGTACCGGACGCAGAACCGGGCCTCGTACCCGACGCCGAGCCCGCCGAGTCGACCGGGCCGGCCGACGAACCCATAGGCCGCCGCGTCCTCCGCCTGCGCACCGAACGTGGCTTGACTCAGCGTCAGGTCGCCGAGCCCGCCTACACGCCCGCCTACATCTCCACCCTGGAAGCGGGCCGCGTCCGCCCCTCCGAGGCCGCCCTGCGGCACGTCGCCGAGCGGCTCGGCGTGACGTACGAGGAGCTCACGACAGGGCAGCCCGCCCACCTCGCCACCCGGCTGCGCATGCGCCTCACCGAGGCCCAGCGCGGGCTCACGACGGGCGCCGCCGAGGAGGCCGCCGTCCTGTACGAGAAGGTGCGCGCCGAAGCGGAACGGCACGGCCTCGCCACCGAACAGGCCGCCGCCGAACTCGGCCTCGGCGAGTGCGCCCTGGAGACCGGCGAACTTCCCGAAGCCCACCGCCACTTCGAAGCCGCCGAGGCGCTGCTCGTCGCGGCCGGCGCGCCACTCCCCCAGCGCGCCCCCGTCGTACGCGCGCGTGCCGTCGCGCACTACCTCTCGGGAGAACTGCGGTACGCGTGCTACCTCCTGGAGTCCGCGCTCGACGAGCTGAACACCAGCGGCCTGCACGATCCGGACGCCCTGCTGCTGCTCTACACGGCGACCATCGCCCCGTACATGGACATGGGCGCCCACGCGCGCGCCGCGCAGGCCGCCGAGCTCGCGCTGTCGCTGGCCCCGCAGGCCGGGGACCCCGTGCTCGTCGCCAAGATGCACCGCTCGGTGGCCCGCACACTGCTCGCCGAGGGCCGCGCCGCGGAGGCCGACGCGTCCCTGAGCAAGGCCGCCGAGCTGTACCAGCGGCTCCAGATCCGCACCGAACTCGCGCACTGCCACTGGATGCGCGGTTACGTCCACGCCCAGGACGGCCGACTCGCCGATGCGGAAAGGGAGTTGAGGACCGCGCGCGACATGCTGTCGGCCAAGCGGGCGGTGCTCTACACGACGCAGGTCGAGGTGGAGCTGGCCGACGTATTGCGCCGCAGGGGCAGCAGCGACGAGGCGGCCGCGCTGCTGCGGGCCCTGCTCGGCGACCTGAATCCGGAGCGCGGCGCCGTCCACGCGGCGGGCGCGCACCGGCTGCTCGGCATCATCGCGGAGGAGTCGGAGGCCGCGGGCACCCCCGAGGAAACGGCGGCGGCCGAGGCCGCGGAGGAGCACTATGTCACCGCGCTGAGCCTGCTCGAACGGGCGGGCGCGGCGGGCGACCTCGCCGACCTGTGCCGCCTGCTCGGCGACCTCTACCGCCGCACGGGCCGTATCGACGCCGCCCTCGACACGTACCGCACGGGCCTCGGACACCGCGCCGCGCCCGGCACCACGACCCTCGGCCCGGCCCCTGCCGAGCCGCCCGTGTGACGGGTCAGGTCTTCGTCGCCGTTGTCGCCCTGAGGGAGTACACGGCCGGGAAGTTATCCACAGGCTGGGGAACCTCGCCGGCGGATTGTCGGCCGGTGGAGGCACTATGGGGCCATGACTGAGAGCAACGGGGCCCCTCGGGGGGCGGGCGGCGGATCCATGCCGGACTGGGAGAAGCGCTTCCGTGCGCCGCGGGTGTCCCTGCCCGACTGGGCGGAGGACGCGCCGGACCGCTCCCTGTTCGTGTCGAACGCGACGGGGACGTACGAGCTGTACGCGTGGGACAGGGCGACGGGCGAGCAGCGCAGAGCGACGGACCGGCCGAACGGGACGACGGACGGCGTCCTGTCCCCCGACGGCGAGTGGATCTGGTGGTTCAGCGACAAGGACGGGGACGAGTTCGGGGTGTGGCTGCGCCAGCCCTTCGGCGGGGGCGACGACGTCCCCGCGGTGGACGGGCTCGAAGCCTCGTACCCGGCGGGCCTGGCCATCGGGAGGGACGGCTCGACGGCGGTCGTGGGCCGCTCCACGGACGAGGACGGCACGACGATCCATGTCGTCCGCGGCGGCGGCGCGCCCCAGGAGATCTACCGGCACCGCGAGTCGGCCGGCGTCGGCGACCTCTCGCATGACGGCACCCTCATCGCCATCGAGCACACGGAGCACGGCGACGCCATGCACTCGGCGCTGCGTGTGGTGCGGCCCGACGGGACGACGGTCGCCGAGCTCGACGACACCAAGGGCGGCTCGCAGGAGCTGGGCCTGGAAGTCCTGGGCTTCGCTCCGGTGGACGGGGACACCCGGCTCCTCGTCGGGCATCAGCGGCGCGGGCGCTGGGAGCCGATGGTGTGGGACGTGGCGTCGGGCGAGGAGACCGATCTCGCCCTCGACCTGCCCGGTGACGTCTCCGCCGAGTGGTATCCGGACGGCTCGGCGCTCCTGGTCGCGCACAGCTTCGAGGCCCGCAGCGACCTGTGGCGTTACGAGTTCGGCTCGGGCGCGACGACCCGCGTCGAGACGCCGCCGGGCACGGTGTCGGGGGCGACGGCGCGGCCCGACGGCAGTGTGGAGTACCTGTGGTCGTCGGCCGCCGAGCCGTCGGTCGTCCGGTCCACGTCGGGCGGCGTGGTCCTCGATCCGCCCGGGCTCAGGGCGCCGTTGTCCGTGCCGGTGGAGGACGTGTGGGTCGAGGGGCCCGGCGGCCGCATCCACGCCCTCGTCCAGAAGCCGGCGGGGGCCACGGGGCCGCTGCCCACCGTGTTCGAGGTGCACGGGGGGCCGACCTGGCACGACAGCGACTCGTTCGCGGCGGGACCGGCGGCCTGGGTGGACCACGGGTACGCCGTGGTCCGGGTCAACTACCGGGGCTCGACCGGATACGGGCGCGAGTGGACGGACGCGCTCAAGCACCGCGTCGGCCTCATCGAGCTGGAGGACGTCTCGGCGGTCCGCGAGTGGGCCGTGTCGTCCGGGCTCGCCGACCCGGACCGGCTCGTCCTCGCGGGCGGCTCGTGGGGCGGGTACCTCACGCTCCTCGGCGTCGGCACCCAGCCGGACGTCTGGGCGGTGGGCCTCGCGGCCGTGCCCGTCGCGGACTACGTCACGGCGTACCACGACGAGATGGAGGCCCTCAAGGCGCTGGACCGCACGCTGTTCGGCGGCACCCCGGAAGAGGTCCCCGACCGCTTCACCGCGTCGTCCCCGCTGACGTACGTGAACGAGGTGAAGGCCCCGGTCTACATCTCGGCGGGGGTCAACGACCCGCGGTGCCCGATCCGCCAGATCGACAACTATGTGGACCGGCTCGTGGCGCGCGGCGCCACGCACGAGGTGTACCGGTACGACGCGGGACACGGTTCACTCGTCGTGGAGGAGCGGATCAAGCAGGTGCGGCTGGAGCTGGACTTCGCGGCGCGGCATCTGAGCTGACGGACACGGCGGTGCTCCCGCGCGGGACCCGGCCCACCCCGCGGCCCGGGTCCTCGTGCGGGAGCCGTACCGTGGGGAGGGTGTACCGGTTCCTCCTGACCCCCCGGTGGTGGGGGATCAACGTGTTCGTCGTGCTCGCCATCCCCTTCTGCATCTTCATGGGCTCCTGGCAGCTCGGCCGCTTCGAGGACCGGGTGCAGGGCCACAAGGACGCCTCGGCGCAGTCGACGGCGAACGAGAAGGCCGCGCCCCGGCCGCTCGGCTCCCTGCTGCCCGTGGACCAGAAGACGTCCGGCAAGCGGGCCGCCGCGACCGGGCACTACGGCAAGCAGCTCCTGGTCCCCGACCGTGAACTCGACGGCAGGACCGGCTTCTACGTGGTGACGCTGCTGCGCACGGAGGGGGGCGCCGGCAAGGCGCTGCCCGTCGTGCGTGGGTGGGTGCCCGGTGCGGCGAGCGCCGCGAAGGCTCCCGCGGCGCCCCGGGGTGAGGTCACCGTCACCGGTGCGCTCCAGGCCTCCGAGAGCCCGGGCTCGGGCGGGGCGTCCGCCGCGGGGGGCCTGCCGGCCGGACAGCTCGGCGCGATCAGCGCGGCGTCCCTGGTGAACCTCGTCCCGTACGACGTCTACGACGCGTGGGTCACGCTCGACAAGGCGGACTCGGGGATGACGGCGGTACCGGCGACGGCGCCGCAGGGCAGCGGTCTCGACCTGAAGGCGTTCCAGAACCTGGGCTACACCGGCGAGTGGTTCGTCTTCGCGGGCTTCGTGATCTTCATGTGGTTCCGCCTGCTGCGCCGCGAGGCGGAGTTCGAGCGGGACGCTGCGCTGGGGCTCACGGAATCCGATTCAACCGGCACGGCCCCGGACGCCCGGGACGCGGCAGACTCCCCGGAGCCCGCGAGCCCCGAGACGGCCCGAGGCTAGTCCGCACCGCCGGGAAGAGCCGTCGCGGCTGATCACCGCTGCGGCTGATCACCGTCGCGGCGGGAGGGGGAGGCCCCCAGCGCCTCCCCGCGTCTCCTCGTATCTCGCCGCACCGGCATGAACGGGTCCGCCCCTAAGACGCGGGCAAGACCCCCGTGCGGTACACCGTTCCCGCGCACGCGTTGGGGATCGTCGTGCTGGACGAGGCCGTGCCCGGTTCCGCTGTGTGGGAGACCGCGACGCTGCCGTCGGCCGTGGGGCCCTCCGCCTCCAGCTGCGTGGACAGGCCGCTCTGGTCCGGGTTCGAGCCCGTCGCGTCGCCCGTGGTGCCGCCGGACGGGGTCGGGCTGGGCGACGGGTCGCCACCGCCTCCCGTGGTCGGGCACTCCGCGGACGGGACCCATGCGAAGCGGACCTCGTACGACATGCCCGGTTCGAGGATCAGCTGGCTGGGCTCCGTCGACGGGTCGGGCAGCCCGGTCGCGGCGTCGCCCGCCGTGTGATCGACGACGTTGACCTTGGTCGGGTCGGCAGCGCCCTGGGCGAGGACGGAGACGGCGCCGGGGGCGTCCACGGAGCAGTTCGCCTGGGAGGTGTTCGTGACGCGGAAGGAACCGTAGACCTTGCCACTCGCGTCGGCCGCGCCGAGGCTCGCCGAGGGGCTGCCGAGGTCGGTCGCCCCGCAGACCGGGGAGCTCGCGGCCGCCGTGCTCGCGGGATCAGGGCCGCCGGTGGCACCACCGCCCGCGCCCTTGCCCTTGTCACCGGGCTTGCCCTTCTTGCCGTCCTTGTCCTTGGACTTGGACTTGCCCGAGGGGCTCCCCGTGCCGCTCTCGCCGCCGTCGGGCCCCTTCCCGGAACCCGTACCGCCGCGCGTCGCCTCGCTGCTGCCGGCGATGGACGGCCGGTCGTTCGACCCGCTCTGGCTCGTCACATGGACGAGCGCGGGGATCGCCGTGCCGATGAACAGGGCCGCGGCCGCCACACCGACGACGGCCTGCCGCTTGCGGGCCCGCCGGGCGGGCACGGCGCGACGCAGATGGTCGAGCGTCCCGTTCTTCGGCTCGATCTCCTCCACGGCCTGGTGCAACAGGCGCCGCAGCGCCAGCTCGTCACCGCCGAGGGAGTCCAGGGGGTCGGGAGAGTCCGGGCCGCCCGCGGAGTCCGGGCGGCCGAAGGGATCCTCGGGACCGCCGAAAAGGTCGTCGTCCTGGCCGGGGCCGTGATTCACAGTTTCATCCCCGGATCCCACATGCCTGTTCTGCTCATCCCGATCATTGCGGTGCTTGTCGCTGCTCATGCGGGGGCCTCCATGGCGACGCGGAGCGCCGCTATGCCCCGGGATCCGTACGCCTTCACGGAACCGAGGGAGATGCCCAGTGCGTCCGCCACCTGCGCCTCGGTCATGTCCGCGAAGTAGCGCAGGACGAGGACCTCGCGCTGGCGGCGCTGGAGCCCGCGCAACGCCTTCTTCAGCTCGTCGCGCTCCAGCAGGTCGTACGCGCCCTCCTCCGCGCTCGCCATGTCGGGCATCGGCTTCGTCAGAAGCTTCAGGCCGAGGATGCGGCGGCGCAGGGCGGAACGCGAGAGGTTCACGACCGTCTGTCGCAGATACGCGAGCGTCTTCTCGGGATCGCGCACTCTCTTGCGCGCGGAGTGGACCCTGATGAACGCCTCCTGCACGACGTCCTCGCAGGAGGCCGTGTCGTCCAGGAGCAGGGCCGCGAGACCGAGGAGCGACCGGTAGTGGGCGCGATAGGTCTCGGTCAGATGGTCGACTGTGGTGCCTGCTGCCATCGTCTCCTCAGCGCCTTCGCGCTGAGCGGGTATGCGGGCAGGCCGCGCTGCTGGCATGGGGGCGATCACCGGCATGCCGCCGGACGAACCGGACATCCGGGGACGCCGGGGCGGGCGAAGGGCTGCACCCCTCGCCTGAACCGCTGTGAATTCGAGTACCTCTGCCACGCCTGTTGGACACGCTTCCCCCCGTCAGGGTTGTACGCGGCAGGCGTCCTGTTTGCGGCAGGCATCATCCATGACGCTGCGTCAAGTGCCCTCATGCGTACCCGCTCTTCCCCTATGCCCCAGTTTCCCCTGGCGCCCCTAGGCCCTACGCCCCCGAAAGGCGATCGCAAAGACGCTCCCCGTCCCGTGCGCGGTTGCACGGAACGGGGAGGGATCTTCGACGAATCTTCGGGCGCGCGGACCGGCGCGTTCAAGTGGTTAGACCACCGATCGCCCACCGGTCCTTCACGGATCCTATAAAGCGCGCCGGATAAAAGAAGACCATGTCCGGTTTCCGGACGGTGAAGAGGCCGAACTCACGCGGCGGGCGGGAACTCCTGGGCCACCAGCTCGGCGATCTGCGCGGTGTTGAGGGCCGCACCCTTGCGCAGATTGTCCCCGCACACGAAGAACTCGAGCCCGGCCGGGTCGTCGAGGGAGCGCCGGACGCGGCCAACCCAGGTCGGGTCGGTGCCCACCACATCCGCGGGCGTGGGGAACTCACCGGCGGCCGGGTTGTCGAAGAGCACGACCCCGGGCGCGGTCGCCAGGATCTCGCGCGCCTTGTCGACCGTGACCTCGCTCTGGAAGCGGGCGTGGACGGTGAGGGAGTGCGTGGTGACGACGGGGACGCGTACGCACGTCACCGCGACCTTGAGGTCCGGCAGGCCGAGGATCTTGCGGGACTCGTCCCGCACCTTCATCTCCTCGGAGGACCAGCCGTCCTCGCGCAGGGACCCGGCCCACGGCACGACGTTGAGCGCCACGGGCTCAGCGAAGGGGCCGGTGTTGTCGCCGACGGCGCGCCGTACGTCGCCGGGGTGCGTCCCGAGCTCCGTACCGGCCACGAGCGACATCTGCTGGCGCAGGGTGTCGATACCGGCGCGGCCGGCCCCGCTGACGGCCTGATAGCTGGAGACGACCAGCTCGCGCAGCCCGAACTCGGCATGCAGCGCCCCGACGGCGACGATCATCGACAGGGTCGTGCAGTTGGGGTTGGCGACGATGCCGCGGGGCCGCACGCGCGCGGCATGCGGATTGACCTCGGGCACGACGAGCGGCACGTCCGGGTCCATGCGGAAGGCGGCCGAGTTGTCGACGACGACCGCACCCTTGGAGGCGGCGACGGGCGCCCACTGCGCGGAGATCTCGTCGGGTACGTCGAACATCGCGACGTCGACGCCGTCGAAGGCTTCCTCACTCAGGGCCATGACCTCGACCTCCTCCCCGCGCACGGCCAGCTTGCGGCCGGCCGAGCGCGGGGAGGCGATCAGACGGATCTCGCCCCAGATGTCCGCGTGCTGCGAAAGGATCTGGAGCATGACCGCGCCGACGGCCCCGGTCGCTCCCACGACCGCGAGTGTCGGCCTGTCGGTCCGAGCCATCAGCGGCCGGTGCCTCCGTAGACCACGGCCTCGTCGGAGTCCGAGTCGAGTCCGAAGGCGGTGTGCACGGCGCGCACGGCCTCGTTCACATCGTCTGCGCGCGTGACGACCGAGATGCGGATCTCGGAGGTCGAGATGAGCTCGATGTTGACGCCCGCGTCGCTGAGCGCCTCGAAGAACCCGGCCGTGACACCCGGGTTCGTCTTCATACCGGCGCCCACGAGGGAGATCTTGGCGATCTGGTCGTCGTAGCGCAGGGACTCGAAGCCGACCGCGGTCTTCGTCTTCTCCAGGGCGTCGATGGCCTTGCGGCCCTCGGTCTTCGGGAGAGTGAAGGAGATGTCCGTCAGACCGGTCGAGGCCGCGGACACGTTCTGCACGATCATGTCGATGTTGACCTGGGAGTCCGCGATGGCCCGGAAGATGTTCGCGGCCTCCCCGGGCTTGTCCGGGACACCGACGACGGTGATCTTCGCCTCGGAGGTGTCGTGAGCGACACCGGAGATGATGGCCTGCTCCACCTTCTGGTCCCCTTGATCGATGTGCGGTTCGTTGCTGACCCAGGTGCCCTGCAGTCCCGAGAAGGACGAGCGGACGTGGATCGGGATGTTGTAGCGGCGCGCGTACTCCACACAGCGGTGGAGCAGCACCTTGGACCCGGAGCTGGCGAGCTCCAGCATGTCCTCGAAGGAGATCCAGTCGATCTTCCGCGCCTTCTTCACGACGCGCGGGTCGGCGGTGAACACGCCGTCGACGTCGGTGTAGATCTCGCACACCTCGGCGTCGAGGGCCGCGGCGAGGGCGACGGCGGTCGTGTCGGACCCGCCACGGCCGAGCGTGGTGATGTCCTTCTTGTCCTGGCTGACGCCCTGGAACCCGGCGACGATGGCGATGTTGCCCTCGTCGAGCGCCGTCCTGATCCGTCCCGGGGTCACATCGATGATCCGGGCTTTGTTGTGGACCGAGTCGGTGATGACGCCGGCCTGACTGCCCGTGAACGACTGGGCCTCGTGGCCCAGGTTTTTGATCGCCATGGCCAGCAGGGCCATGGAGATCCGCTCTCCGGCGGTCAGCAGCATGTCGAATTCTCGCCCGGCAGGGATCGGGGATACCTGCCCGGCGAGATCGATCAACTCATCCGTCGTGTCGCCCATCGCTGACACCACGACAACCACCTGGTTGCCGTTCTTCTTGGCGTCGACGATTCGCTTGGCGACCCGCTTGATGCCTTCGGCATCGGCTACGGAGGAGCCTCCGTACTTCTGCACGACAAGGCCCACGTGCGCTCCTCGCTCAGTTTGTCTCGGTCGGCTCAGTCTAACGAGCGGCCGAAATCAGCCCCGGGAATACCACATCCTGAGATGTCCCGCTCAGAAGGTGATCACCGGGCACAGGGACCCGGTGGGGGCTTCACGCTCCGGCCGCTCGGACAGGCGCATGCCCGCGCCCCGGCCCGGCAACCGGAAAAGTGGGGTGGGTCACTTCACCGGCCGGTTCATTTCACCGGCGAGCACCCACGGGGCGGGGGTCATTTCACCGTGCGGAGCCCCAGCGGGCCCGCGATCTCCTCCGCCATGACCTTGCCGGCGGCCTCGGCGAGGGCTTCCTCGGCGAGGTCCTCGTCGGTGTCGAGGCCGTCCAGGTCGTCCAGCGGCTGGTTGAGGCGGACGTGCGCGACCAGGGACTGGAGCGCGCGCAGGGCGCCGGAGGCCGTGGAGCCCCAGTTCGAGAAGTAGGAGAACTGCCACCACCACAGGGCCTCGGTGGTGCGGCCCGCGCGGTAGTGGGCCATGCCGTGGCGCAGGTCGGCCATGACGTCGGCCAGGTCGTCCGAGATCCGGCAGGCGACCGGCGCCTTGCGGGGCTCGTACGGGTCGAAGACCTCGGAGTAGACGTCGATCGGCTCCAGGAGCGCGGCGAGCTTCTGGCGCAGGTCGTCGACGTCCGGCTCGGGGCCGAGATCGGGCTCGTAGCGCTCGTCGGGGACGATGTCCTCGTGCGCGCCGAGCCGGCCGCCCGCGAGAAGCAGCTGGGAGACCTCGAGGAGCAGGAAGGGCACGGCCGAGTCCGGCTCGTCGCCCTTCGCCACCTCGGCGACCGCGACGAGGAACGACTCGATCTGGTCCGAGATCTGGACCGCGAAGTCGTCCGGATCGTCCTTGACGGTGTTCAGCGTGACGTCAGACATCTAGGAGTCGTCTCCCCTCGAAGGCGCGGCCGAGTGTGACCTCGTCCGCGTATTCCAGGTCGCCCCCCACCGGGAGCCCGCTGGCCAGGCGGGTGACCTTGAGGCCCATCGGCTTGATCATGCGGGCGAGGTACGTCGCCGTGGCCTCGCCCTCCAGGTTCGGGTCCGTGGCCAGGATCAGCTCGGTGACCGTGCCGTCGGCGAGGCGGGTGAGGAGTTCCCTTATCCGCAGGTCGTCCGGGCCGACGCCCTCGATGGGGCTGATCGCCCCGCCGAGCACGTGGTACTTACCCCGGAACTCTCGGGTCCGCTCGACCGCGACGACGTCCTTGGGCTCCTCGACGACGCAGATCACCGTCAGGTCGCGGCGCGGGTCGCGGCAGATGTTGCACAGCTCCTCCTGCGCCACATTGCCGCAGGTCGCGCAGAAGCGGACCTTCGCCTTGACCTCCATCAGGGCCTGCGCGAGACGCCGTACGTCCGTCGGCTCCGCCTGCAGGATGTGGAAGGCGATCCGCTGCGCGCTCTTGGGACCGACGCCCGGCAGCCTGCCGAGCTCGTCGATGAGGTCCTGGACCACGCCTTCGTACACGGAGTGCCTTCCGACTTCTGCTTGATGGTGCTGTGCCGCTGAGCATGCCAGCCGCTGAGTAGTACGTACGTTAGTTGCGGTGGGTCTTCCTTAGAAGGGAAGCCCCGGGATGCCTCCGCCGCCCAGGCCCTGGGCCAGCGGGCCGAGCTTCTGCTGCTGGAGCGTCTGCGCGTTCTCGTTCGCCGCCTGGACCGCTGCGACGACCAGGTCGGCGAGAGTCTCGGTGTCCTCGGGGTCGACCGCCTTCGGGTCGATGACGAGGCCGCGCAGCTCGCCGGAGCCGGTCACCGTCGCCCTGACCAGACCGCCGCCGGCCTGACCCTCGACCTCGGTCCGGGCCAGCTCTTCCTGGGCCTCGGCGAGGTCCTGCTGCATCTTCTGGGCCTGCTGGAGCAGCTGCTGCATATTGGGCTGGCCACCACCGGGAATCACGATCAGCTCCTGTTGCGTCCTGTTTCGACCTGCGACCACGGGCGGGTTCTCCGCCTTGGAACGAGCCTACGTGGTCGGGGTGTCGCCCGCCCCGGCACCTTTCGCTCCACTCTTTCGAGTGAGACGGACTGCCTGCCTATACCTGATCAAGACCCACTTCCGGGCGGAAATACCGCGAAAACGGGTCCCTGGCCACCCATTGGGCGGTAGGAAGATGCTCTGCACATGAGCCCCATCCGTGACCAGGACCAGTCGTAGGGAGTGCCGGGTGAGCCAGCCGGAGATGCAGCCCGAGGGACCGCCGCAGGAGGAGCGGGGCGCCCGGGGCGAGCGCGGTGACGGCACGGGTGACGCGGTGCGGCCGGGCGACCTGACCGGGCGGACGTTCCCCGTCGGCGACTGGGGCGAGCCCGCCGAGCGGCTCGACGAGCTCTACCGGTGGGTGGAACGCGGGGCGCTCGACACGGCGTACTGGTACCTCGTCGACCGGGTGTGGAAGCGGCGCGGGGCGCGGGTGCTGCGCGGCGGTGCGGTCGCCGGGGCCGTGTCGGGGGCGGCGCTGCCGCTGCTCGATCTGACCGGGGCGCTCGGCGGGGTCGCGCCCTGGGGGTATCTGGCGCTGCTGCTCGCGGTGGCGTGCGTGGCCTGCGACCGGTACTTCGGGCTCACGTCGGGCTGGATAAGGGACGTGGCCACGGCCCAGGCGGTGCAGCGGCGGCTTCAGGCTCTCCAGTTCGACTGGGCGTCGGAGAGCGTGCGGGAGGTGCTCGGCCCGACGGAGGGCACGGCCAGTGAGGCCGCCGAGCGGTGTCTGTCGGTGCTGCGGCGCTTCACGGACGACGTGACGGAGCTGGTGCGGTCGGAGACGGCGGACTGGATGGTGGAGTTCCGCTCGGGTCCCGCGCCGCTGGTGATGCAGTCCTCCGTCGCCCCGGGCACCCGCCCCGTGGAGCTGCCGCCGGGCCGCTTCCCGCTCCCCCCGGGCGCCCGCCCGAACATGCCCCGCCAGCGCCCGCCCGAGCCGCGCTGACCGCTCCGCGTCCTACCTGGGGCGGTGCGATCGCGCGGGCCCGTGGCGGGGCGCCGTTCGGGCGGGGGGCTCCGGGTCAGCTGAAGATGATCATGGAACCTTGGGCCAGGCTCCGGGTCGCGGCCGCGTGCAGGCCGAGCCAGACATGGCGTTCGCGGGCGAAGGGGCTGTCGTCGAGGGGGGCCGGAGCCGCCGGTTCCTCCAGGGCCGTGGGGCCCTCCGGCGGGACCGGGGGCGCCGGCGGGTTGGCCGGGTCTATGCCGATCGACCGGGCCACGTACTCCAGTTCCCGCAGGAGCACGTGGGAGGAGCCGAGAGGGCCGCCGCCGGCGAGGAGTTCGTCGTTGGACAACGGGCTCGGGAAGTCCACGGGCACGTACGCGCCCGCGTGGTCGTAGTGCCAGACCAGGTGCGACTGCTGGGCCGTCGTCTCGAACATCTCCAGGAGCTGCTCGTAGTCGCCGCCCAGTTCATCGACCGGCGTGACGGCGAGGCCGCACATCTGGAGGAGGTACGCACGGCGCAGGAAGTGCAGCGCGTCGTAGTCGAAGCCGGCGACGGGGGCCACGTCACCGGAGAGTCCCGGCATGTACGAGTAGACCGGCACCGGTGGCAGTCCTGCCTCGTGCAACGCCTTGTCGTAGAGCGCGAGTTCCTCGGCGAAGGGGTTGTCGGGGCTGTGGCACAGCACGTCGACGAGCGGGACCAGCCACAGGTCACAGGCCAAGGCGACTCCTCCGGTGGTGAAGGCCGTAATGAAAGGCGGAAAGGCAGCGTAATGCGCGGGGAGCCGGTTCAGCTCCCCCTCTGCACATTGCTCAGATCCCAGATCCATACGCCTCCGGTCCACGTGCCGGCCTTCCCGACCAGCTGGTCGACCGTCGCCCGCAGCACCCCGTCGTTCTGCTGGGGGGCGAGCACGAGGACGCCGGCGTGCCAGTACGCGAAGTCGCGGCGGGCCTGGGCGCGCCACGCGTCGGTGATCTCGGGGGCCCGGCCCGAGTAGCGGATGTCGCGCAGCAGGTTGGAGGTCCAGCGGGGCGAGGCTCCGTAGATGCCGACGTGGTCGGGGCCGTAGGGGCCGTTGAAGTAGCCGCCCGGGAGGCGGAAGCCGAGGCCGGCCTCGGTCTGCCAGTGCAGGGCCTCCGCGTTGCCCGGGTCGGGCAGCGGCACCGGCACGAGGCTCTCGCCGGGGCCGACGTACCGCTCCCAGGCGCCGTCGGCGACGAACGCCGGGACGTCGGCCCGGTCGACCGCCCTGAGCGGCGCCGGGACGATCGGCACGAGCGCCGCGGCGACCGCCGCGAAGCCGACGAGCCGGAACGGGACCCGCGCCGCGGCGAGCCGGTCAAGCGCGAGGGCGAGCAGCATCCCGAGCGCGGGCGCGCACACCATCGCCACCCGCGACTCGATGACCGACTCGAACAGGGGCCGGTGGGCGAGCAGCGCCCAGGGGCCCGGCAGCACGACGTCGGTCAGCGGAATGCGGAACTTCGGGCCGAGCGAGAGCAGCGCCGCGGCGACCGCGGTGAACGCGAGCGCCTTCACGGCGGCGCTGCGCCACAGCCGTACGACGATCGCGAAGGCGAGCGCGACGAGCGGCCAGCCGTAGAAGGCGTTCTGCTCGGTCGGGTTGAGGGCGAGCGCCGCGGCGCGCTCGCGGGTGCCGGCGAGGGAGCGCTCGGCGAAGGAGAGGAGGGCGAGGGGGCTGTTGCCCGCGTTGTCGCCGTGCAGCACGCTCTTGTAGCTCTGCGGGCCGAGGAACTGCCAGTACAGGGGGAAGGCGACGAGCGGCAGCGCGACCGCGGCGGCGACCCCGAGCCCGCGCAGGAGCGGGCGCCACACGGCCTTCGCCACGTCCCTGCGCACGACGGCGTAGGCGAGCGCGAACAGCACCATGCCCATGACGGCGAGCAGGAGCGGTTCCTCGCCGAGGAAGATCTGGTACGTCGCGAAGAGGCCGAGGACGACGCCGTCGCGCACCACGCGCTTGCCTTCGCACAGCCGCAGCGCCCGCTCGATGATCAGCGGGATCATGAAGAGGACGACGAAGTTCGGGTGCGCGTGCGCGTGGCTGACCATCGGTGGCGCGAACGCGGCGAGGAGCGCGCCGGTCGCGGCGGCCCACCGGGTCCGCACGAGCCGTTTCAGGATCAGCCGGTACCAGGCGAACGCGGTGGCGGCGAGGCCGCCCGTCATCGCCACGTTCAGGGCGACGGCGGGGCCGAAGAGCCAGGTCACGGGGGCGAGCGGGACGGACAGGCCCAGCATCGCGGTGTTGGCCATCAGGTTCACGCCGTCCGGGAAGCCCTGGAACGTCGTGAACAAGGGGTTGTGGAGGTGGCGGACGCTGTCCGCGGTCACCGCGAAGAACCACTCCCACTGGTTCTGGTCCTGGAGGGAGTCGGGGAGGTAGCGGTGTGCGGGCGCCGCCCAGCGGCCCGAGTACAGGGCGACGGACAGGACGAGGAAGAGGGCCGCCACGAGGAGGTGGCCCTTCGGCACCGCCCGTGCCCTGAGCGTCACCAGTTCGGCCAGGACCCGTATGTAGTCGAAGGGGCGGACCTTCGAGCCCGCCTGGTGCGACCACCGCACGGGCACCTCGGCGACCGGCCAACCGGAGCGGCGGAAGTACATCAGTATCTCTACGTCGATGCCCCAGCCGTCCAGGCGTGCCGCGGCGAACGCGGCGCGGGCCCGGTCGCCGTCGAAGAGCTTGAAGCCGCACTGGGTGTCCCTGATGCCGGGGACGCTCGTCGCGCGGATCAGGAAGTTGCCGGTGCGGCCGAGGAGTTCGCGCAGCCGGTGCTGGTGGCGGGCGATCGTCGCGCCGGGCTTGGCGCGGGAGCCGATCGCCGCCGCGTGGCCCTCGCCGAGCGCCTTGTCGAGGGCTTCCAGCTCCTCGATGGGCGCGGCGAGGTCGGCGTCGGTGACCAGGACGCGGCGGCCACGGGAGGCGAGGACGCCCTGGCGCAGGGCGTGGCCCTTGCCGCGGTTGCGGGGGCTCTCGACGAGCCGGATGCGAGGGGTGCGGCCGGGGCCCTCCGGGGCGGCGGCGACCGCGCGCTCCGCGATCTCGCGGGTGCGGTCGGTGGAGCCGTCGTCGACGACGACGATCTCCCAGTCACCCCACCGGTTCCCGCCGTCCCCGTCGTTCAGGTACGCGGTGACCGCGTCCAGCGTGGGGCCGAGCCGGCGCTCCTCGTTGTACGCGGGGACGACGACGGTGAGGTCCACGACGTCCGCGCGCGCGGCGACGGGACGGCCGGTCCGCTCCGTGCTCACCGCTCGGCCAGCCGCTCGACGAGGGCGAGGGAGTCGGCGTTGTACGCGGTGACGATGTCCTGCGCGGCGCGGGCGTCCCGGTCCGCGAGCGCGTCGACGAGGCCGCAGTGCCCGGACCAGAGGTGGCCCCTGAGGTCGTCCACGCGGCGCAGATACGGGACCGCGCACATCCACGACTGGACGCGCAGGCGGTGGAAGAAGTCGGAGAGGTAAGGGTTCCCGAACAGGGCGCTGAGTTCGCGCCAGAACCGCAGGTCGTAGCCGATCAGCACGTTCAGGTCGCCGGCTGCGGCCGCGCGGGCGGCCTCCTCGCCGCGGCGGCGGACCCCGGCGAGGGCGGCGGGGGTGGCGTGGTGCGCGTCGGCGTTCGCGGCGAGGCCGCGGAAGATGCCGTCCGTGACGAGGCTGCGGGCCTCGATCATGCCGCGGTAGTCGGCGAGCGAGTACTCGTGGACCGCGAAGCCGCGGTGCTGTGCGGAGTCCAGGAGCCCCTGCCCGGACAGGTCGACCAGGGCCTCGCGGACCGGGGTCGCGGAGACGCCGTACTGCTCGGCGATCTCCTTGACCGTGAACTCCTGGCCCGGCTCGAGCCGCCCCGCGAGGATCTCGTCGCGCAGGGCGTCGGCGATCTGCTGGCGCAGCGTGCTGCGCTGGACGGCAGCTCCGCCGTCGATTCCGGGCACGTGGTGTCCCTCCCCCGTAGTGCGTCGTCAGCTGGTGAGGCTGTTCCTGGTCAGCTGGTCAGCCTACGCACTACGGGGAGCGACACGGAGTACCTGTTTCCTTACGTCGTGTAGCCGTCCGCCACGGTCAGCGCCTCGTCGAGAGCGGCGAGGCCCTCCTTGGCCTCGGCCTCCGTGACGTTGCACGGCGGGACCACGTGGGTGCGGTTCATGTTGATGAAGGGCCACAGGCCGTTCTTCTTGGCGGCGGCGCCGAAGGCGGCCATCGGCGCGTTCGCCGCACCCGCCGCGTTGTACGGGGTCAGCGGCTCGCGGGTCGCCTTGTCCTTCACCAGCTCCAGGGCCCAGAACATGCCGAGTCCGCGGACCTCGCCCACCGACGGGTGGCGCTCGGCCAGCTCACGCAGCGCCGGGCCGATCAGCGTCTCGCCGAGGTGGGCGGCGTTCTCGACGACACGCTCCTCCTCCATGACGTTGATGGTGGCGACGGCCGCGGCGCAGGCCAGCGGGTGCCCGGAGTAGGTGAGGCCGCCCGGGTAGGGGCGCTTGCCGAACGTGTCGGCGATGGCGCCGGAGATGGCGACGCCGCCGAGCGGGACGTAGCCCGAGTTCACGCCCTTGGCGAAGGTCATCAGGTCGGGCACGACGTCGTAGTGGTCCGCGGCGAACCACTTGCCGGTGCGCCCGAAGCCCGCCATGACCTCGTCGAGTATGAAGACGATGCCGTGCCGGTCGCACAGCTCGCGCACGCCCTGGAGGTAGCCGGGCGGCGGCGTCATGATGCCGGCGGTGCCGGGCACGGTCTCCAGGATGATCGCGGCGATCGTGGCCGGGCCCTCGAAGACAATGGTGTCCTCGAGGTGCTGGAGCGCGCGCTCACACTCCTGCTGCTCGGTCTCCGAGTAGAACGCGGAGCGGTACAGGAACGGCGCCCAGAAGTGGACGACGCCCGCCGCGCCCTGGTCGCTCGGCCAGCGGCGCGGGTCGCCGGTCAGGTTGATCGCGGTGGAGGTGGCGCCGTGGTACGAGCGGTAGGCGGAGAGCACCTTGTGGCGGCCCGTGTGCAGACGGGCCATGCGGGTGGCGTTCTCCACCGCCTCGGCGCCGCCGTTGGTGAAGAAGATCTTGTCCAGGTCACCCGGGGTCCGCTCGGCGATGAGGCGTGCGGCCTCGGAGCGGGCCTCGACGGCGAACGCGGGCGCGAAGGTCGTGAGGGAGGCGGCCTGCTCCTGGATCGCGGCGACGACCTTCGGGTGCTGGTACCCGATGTTCGTGAAGACGAGGCCGGAGGTGAAGTCGAGGTAGCGGTTGCCGTCGTAGTCCCAGAAGTACGAGCCTTCGGCGCCGGCGACGGCGAGCGGGTCGATGAGCTCCTGTGCGGACCAGGAGTGGAACACGTGCGCACGGTCCGCGGCCTTGACGGCGGCGCCGACCTGGGGATTCGGCTGAGGGGTCATGGGCCCGAGGGTAAATGTCCGCATGGTGGAAGGACCATCGGCGTCCTGTCTGTGGGACGGCCGCTAACGCGACACACTGTCGCCCTCGCTCGGAGGCACCGCCCCGGGAAACAGGGTCCGCACCGCGTCTTTCCACGGTCCGGCCGCCAGCTCGGGCCGCAGCGCGGCGAGTCCCCCGCAGTACTTGCCGAACGCGACGGGCGCCACCCCGAACCGGGCAAGGAGCCGGTCCGCGTCCGTCGGCCGCCCCGGCGCTCCCGCCTTGGTCTCCACGAGCACGGACCCGCCGTCCGCCCGCACCGCGCGCCCCCGCCCCGCGTCGCGCACGACGAGCCCCGCGTCGCAGGTGAGCCGCTGCCCGTCGGCCACGAACGTCGCGCGCCGGTATTCGGTGACGACGCGGGCGGCCAGCTCCTGCGGCGCCCCGATGCCGTACGTACCGCGCAGGAGACCGGTGACGAAGGCGCGCCGGGTGTCGTCGAGGGGGTGGTCGCCCTCGCCCAGAAGGGTCCGGTGCTTGACCGTCCCGCCGTCCGCGCAGCGCACCTTGAGCTCCAACTGCCGCTTCCCGCTGTCCTCGTAGAGCCGCTCCCTGATGCCGAAGCGGGGCGCGCGTTCCTGCGCGTGGTCGTGGAAGCTGCGCAGGGCGGGGGTGTCGTAGTGCGTCGAGCGGTATCCGAACCAGCGGCGGCCGCCGACGGACAGGGCGCGGTAGGGGCCGCCCGGCCTGCGGGGGTCGGTGAGCAGGGCGGCGAAGTCCTGGAAGAGCTCGACGGGGACGAGATAGCTGTGTCCGTGGTGGCGCAGCAGCGGGGCCTCGGTGTCGGTCCCGTCGAGTCCGACGGGGCGGGCGGCGAGCGCGGCGCGCGCGAGGGCGCGGACGGCGACTGGCGTCCTGTTCAGCACACGGTCTCCTCGGTCTGGGGAGGTCGTAGACGTGAAGGGGTACGTCGTGACGTGGTCGTCGTGGTTCGTCGTGAAGTAGTACGTACCGGATCGCAAGATCGTTCCGATTGACGGAAACAAATTTCCACGAAATGGTCGGCCGCATGGAGCGGAATTGACAGCACACTGTCGTAATGGCAGCATGCTGTCATAGGCACTAGGCAGTGACAGGTACCCGAGGTTCTGGAGGACACCATGACCGCCGGCCGCACCGAGAAGCCCGTACACCTCGCCGTCTACGACACGCTCGCCGACTGGGAGTCGGGGCACGCCACCGCACACCTGGCCCGCGGCGGTTACGGGATCCGCACCGTCGCGCTCGACGCCGGACGGGCCGTCACCACCATCGGCGGCGTACGCATCCAGCCCGACCTGGCCCTCGACGACCTGCGCCCCGAGGACAGCTCGCTGCTGATCCTCACCGGCGCCGACCTCTGGGACACCGGTGACGGCCTCGCACCCTTCGCCCGCAAGGCCCGCGCCTTCCTCGACGCGGGTGTGCCGGTCGCCGCGATCTGCGGCGCCACCGCCGGACTCGCCCGCGAGGGTCTGCTCGACGACCGGGCGCACACCAGCGCCGTCCCCGTGTACCTCGACGCCACCGGCTACAAGGGCGGCGAGCACTACGTCGACGCGGACGCCGTGCCGGACGGCGGCCTGATCACCGCCGGGCCGACCGAACCGGTCGCGTTCGCGCGCGAAGTCCTCGGCGGGCTCGGGGTGTTCGAGGGCGAGCTGCTCGACGCCTGGTACCGCCTGTTCCACAACTCGGACGTGACGGCGTACGAAACCCTCCAGGGAGCGCAGGAGTGAGCAGGGCGCGCCAGGACCTGCTGAGCCGGACCGCGCTCGGCGTCTTCCGGCTCAACGGCCAGTTCCTGTCCGTCTCCGAGGAGCTGTCACGGCCCGCGGGGCTCACCGCCGCCCGGTGGCAGGTGCTCGGCGCGGTCCTGCCCGAGCCGCTGCCCGTCGCCGGCATCGCGCGCGTCATGGGCATCACCCGCCAGAGCGTGCAGCGCGTCGCCGACCTGCTCGTCACCCAGGGCCTCGCCGCGTACGAGCCGAACCCGGCCCACCGGCGCGCCAAGCTCCTGGCCCCCACCGGGGAGGGCCGCGCGGCGATCGCGCGGATCGGCCCCGGCCACGCGGCCCTCGCGGACCGGCTCGCGGCGGCGCTCGGCGAGGACGAACTCGCCGCGACGGTGCGGACGCTCGAACGGCTGTCGGCGGCACTGGACGAGGTGACGGATCACCCCAGGGATCACCCGACGGCCCACCCCGCGGCCCACCCTGTTACGGAACCGTAGACGCCGCCCCGTCCCCAGTGTCACAACCTCCCACTATTCTCGGGATGTTGGTCACATATGGGGGAGGGTGGCGCGACATGGAGAAGCTGGGGGCGGGAGATCCGCAGCGCATCGGTGCGTACCGGCTGCTGGCGCGGCTCGGGGCGGGCGGGATGGGCCAGGTCTATCTGGCACGCTCGGACCGCGGTCGCACGGTGGCGGTCAAACTGGTGCGCCAGGAGCTCGCCGAGCAGGAGGAGTTCAGGAATCGGTTCCGGCTCGAGGTGCGGGCCGCGCGGCAGGTCGGCGGGGAGTGGACCGCGCCGGTCCTCGACGCGGACACCGAGGCGGACATCCCCTGGGTGGCCACGGGTTACGTGGCGGGGCCCTCGCTCCAGACGGTCGTCTCGCACGACCACGGCGCGCTGCCCGAGCGCTCCGTGCGGATCCTCGCGGCGGGCCTCACGCACGCGCTCAAGGACATCCACACCGCGGGCCTCATCCACCGCGACCTGAAGCCGTCGAACGTCCTGGTGACGATCGACGGACCCCGCGTCATCGACTTCGGCATCGCCCGCGCCCTGGAGACCGTGACGGACGGCGGCCTCACGAGAACGGGCGCCCTCGTGGGCTCGCCCGGCTTCATGGCTCCGGAGCAGGTGCGCGGCGACCGGATCACCCCGGCCTGCGACGTGTTCTGCCTCGGCTCGGTCCTCGCCTACGCGGCGTCGGGCGCACTGCCGTTCGGCACGGCCAACAGCGGGGTGCACGCCCTGATGTTCCGTATCGCCCAGGAGGAACCCGACCTCGAAGGTCTCCCGGAGGGCCTCCAGGAGCTCGTACGGGACTGTCTGCACAAGGACCCCTCGTCCCGCCCGACCCTGGAACAGCTTCTGGAGCGGACCGGTGCCGAGGACACGCTCGGCGACGGCGGACGCACGCGTGACCCGTGGCTGCCGGGGGCTCTGGTGGCCCAACTGGGGCGGCACGCCGTGCAGTTGCTGGACACGGAGGACCCCGACGGCGCGACCGGGGCGACCTCCGGGAAGCCGCCCAGCCTCTCCAAGGAGACGCCCTCACCCGCCACGCCCGCCGCGCCCGCAGAGACCGGCGACGGCGGGCCGACCCCTCCCCCGCCCGGCAAGCCCGGCGCCGCCCCCGTCAACCACCTTCCGACGATGATCTCCCCCTCCGGCCCGTCGGCCCCCGCGCTCCCGCCGGCGGCTCCGCCCGCCTCCGCCGCGTACGGGTACCCGCACCCGCACCCCCAGGCACCCGTCTACGGCTATCCGCAGCAGGGCGGCTGGGGTGGCGGGACCCCGCCCTACGGCCCCGCCGCCACGCCCCCGTACGGGCCCGGCGTCGTCCCCATCGGCGCGCCGCAGCCGGAACCGCGGCGCAGCGGGCGCTCCACGGCGGCGCTGATCGTGGTGGCACTCGTCGTGGCGCTCGGCGCGGGCGGATCGGTGTACGCGCTGATGAAGGACGACGGCAAGTCGGCCTCCCAGAGCGAGGACCCCAAGCAGCCGACGTCCGGCGGGCCCACGAGCCAGGGACCCTCGACGAGCGGCCCCAGTTCGCAGGACCCCGCGACCTCGCAGCCGCCCGAGTCCTCCGAACCGCCCGCGGGCGGGGACGTGCCCACCGAGTTCCTCGGCACCTGGTCCGCCTCGATCGACAACGCCACGGGCCACAACACCCGCCGTCTGGACATCCAGCAGGGCAGCCCCGGGGACACGGTCCTGTCGATGACGGCGGACGGACCGCTCCAGGGCGGCAGCACGTACCACTGCGTGTTCCAGGGCACGCTGGTGTCGGCCTCCGGCGGGACGCTGCGCATCGGCGCCACCGACGTCGTCTCCGGCCCCGCCGGTTCGTGCAGTCCGGGCAAGCCGAGCACGGTCGAGGTGCTCTCGTCGGGCGAACTGCGCCGCACGATGAACAACGGCGACGAGCTGACGTACACGAAGGGCGGCTGAACACCCCGCCCGCTGGGCCGAGTTGAACGGAAGGGTTTCGTCCGGCGAACATCCGTCGACGGGCCCGCCGTTCCGCCCCCGGCCCGCCGCCCGCTTCGTACGGTGACCGCACAATCAAGTCGGTCACCCGTGCGAGGGGCTCATGAGCTGGTTCGATGTCGACGTCGTCATGGGTGGCGCCGGTGTGCTCATCGGCATCGCGTCCATCGCCGCGCCCGTGTGGATCGACCGCCGCGCGCCGCGTCGCAAACGCATCGGCTACCGCAAGCAGATGGACACGGTCATAGGCGGCAGCAACCGCGCCGGGGCCAGCAACGTACGGCTCGGACTCTTCGACGAGATGCCCGAGATGTCCGACGCGACGCTCGTCCTCCTGCGCATCGAGAACGACGGCTCGGTGCCCATCGGCCGGGACGACTACACGGACTCGTCACCGCACCACGGCCTGACCGCCGTGTTCGAGGACCGCACCGTCCGGGGTGTGGCCGTCACGCTGCCGCCCGAGGCGGAGCACCTGATGGGCCATTTCCACCAGGGTCCGGGACTGGTCAGTTCTGGCAGCGCGCTGCGCATCCCGCGGGTGCCGCTCAACCCCGGCGCGTACTACAAGCTCCTCGTCCTGCTCACCGGCGGACCGGTCGACAGCGACACCACCGTCCAAGGCGATGTCGAGGGCGGTGAGCTGCACGAGAACCA
This sequence comes from Streptomyces sp. NPDC055140, assembly GCF_053607285.1. Classification (NCBI taxonomy): domain Bacteria; kingdom Bacillati; phylum Actinomycetota; class Actinomycetes; order Kitasatosporales; family Streptomycetaceae; genus Streptomyces; species Streptomyces sp. NPDC055140. Next base: position 31,985 of record NZ_JBSGTG010000041.1, read on the forward strand.
CAGCGTCACGCCCGACGAGAAGCCCCCCGTGTTCGGCTTCTGGGCACGCCGGGTGACCGGCCTCCTGAGCGCCTCCGTCATCGCACTCGCGGCCCTCGCCCTGTGGCCCGACACCCCGCCGCCGCCCGACTACTGCGAGAAGGGCACGCTCACGGTCACCGGCTCGACGGCGTTCGCGCCGGTCGCCGAGGAGCTGAAGCAGAAGTACGAGGAGCACTGCCCGGATGTGACGATCACGGTCAGCGCCCACGGCAGCCAGACCGGCGTACGGGAACTCGCCCTCGGCGGCGCGCAGGGATCGGGGGCCGCCGGACAGCCGGCCAAGGGATCACCGGCCGTGGTCGCCTTCTCCGACGGGCCGCGCCCCGCGAGCTACACCCAGCTCAGCGAGAACCACGTCGCCGTCTCCCTCTTCACCCTCGTCGTCAACGACCGGGTCCGGCTCAGGAACCTGCGGGTCGCCGACGTACGCCGCCTCTACCGCGGTGAGATCCGCTCCTGGGCCCAGCTCGGCGGACCCGACCTGCCCGTCGTCCTGGTCAGCCGCACCTCGGGCTCCGGCACCCGCCGCGCGCTCCAGGACCGGGTCCTCGCCGGCGGCGAGGAGCCCCGCACCTCGTCGGACGACTGCACCGACAGGACGGTGCGGTCGGTGCCCGTACTGCGCTGCGAACTCGACTCCACCGACCAGGTCCTGGACGCCGTCGCCCGCATCCCCGGGGCGCTCGGCTACAGCGAACTGCGCGCCGCCACCGAGCTGAAGGGCCTGCACCGCCTCTCCCTCGACGGCCACGCGCCGGACATCGACCACATCGAGTCGAGCGGCTACCCGTACCGCGAGATCGAGTTCGCCTACACCTATGGCCGCCCGCCCGCCGACTCCCTCGCCTCCAGCTTCCTGGCCTACGCGATCCGTGGCCCCGGCCAGGACGTGATCCGCACCCACGGCCATCTGCCGTGCGGGACGCCGGTGGGGCTGCGGATCTGCGGAAAGGAGTGACGGCCCCGCTCCACGGAACTCCCCCCAGAAAAAGGCCCGATGGCGCCTACAACCTTCGGCCTCCGGCACGGGTCTCCTGATCACCAAAACCGCCATGCCGAGCCGCCGCAGGAGAATCCGCCATGCCGAAGCACAAGCGCACCCCCGCCGTCAGACCGGGCCGTGGCCGCATCGCGGCCGCGACGGCCGCCGCGGCCGCACTCACCGGAGGCCTCGTCTCCCTGTCGGCAGGCGCCGCGTCGGCGACGCCCGGCGCCTCCGCGACCCAGCCGCACGAGGCCGACTTCAACCTCGACGGCTACCCGGACGTCGCCGTCTCCTCTCCCGAGGCATCCGTCGACGGCCACGCGAAGGCCGGGCAGATCACGGTGTTCTACGGCTCGGCGAACGGGATCAGCGCCGCGAAGCGCGCCACCCTCACCCAGAGTTCCACGGGCGTGCCGGGCACTGCCGAGTCCGGCGACCTCTTCGGATACGTCACCTCACCGGGCGACTTCAACCGTGACGGCTTCACCGACCTCGCCGTAGGTACCCCCTACGAGGACATGCCCGGCGACACCGACGGCGGGACCGTCACCATCCTGTGGGGCTCCTCCGGAGGGCTGAAGGGCGGCACCACCATCGCGGACCCGGCGCCCTCGAGCCACGACCGGTTCGGCTTCGACGTCGCGGCGGGCGACTTCGACGGCGACGGGAAGACCGACCTCGTGACGGCGGACAGCAGCAAGTCCGTCCGCGTCTTCAAGAGCGGCATCGCCAAGTCGGGCACGGTCGGCTCGGTCACCGCCGTCACCACCCCGGTGCGGGCGACCAGCCCGTACCACCTGCGCAAGCTCACGGCCGGCGACGTGAACGCCGACGGCAAGGACGACCTCGTCGTCAGCGGCAACAACGCCACCAGCGACGGCGACTACCTCGCCAACTACTACCTGCCCGGCACCGCGTCCGGCCCGTCCGCCAGCGCCACCGCGCTGCCGGGCGGCGTGATCAGCGACATCGGGGACATCAACGGCGACGGTTTCGGCGACGTGGTCACCGGCCTGACCTCGGACGCCTCCAACTCCGAAGAGCAGCCCGGCACGTCCACCGGTGGCGACATCCACGTCACGTACGGCTCCGCCACCGGACCGGACGGTGGCACCACCGTGATCTCCCAGGACACCGCGGGCGTCCCTGGCACCGGTGAGGCGTCGGACCTGTTCGGCTGGGAGGTGAGCGTCGGCGACATCAACGGCGACGGCCTCTCCGACATCGCCGTCGGCACCATCGCCGAGGACGGCGCGGCCTCGGGAACGGGCGACAGCGGCGCCGTGACCGTCCTGTACGGCTCGGCCTCGGGCGTCACGGGAACCGGCGCCCAGACCTTCACCCAGGACACGGCGGGCGTCCCGGGCACCAGCGAGTACAAGGACGCGTTCGGCACCGACGTCCTGCTGTCGGACTTCAACGCCGACGGCAGGTCGGACCTGGCCATCGGTGCCGGCGGCGAGAACGAGGGCAACGGCGCGGTCACCGTCCTCAAGTCCAGCGGCGGCAGGATCACCACGACGGGCGCGGTGTCGCTCTCGCCCTCGGCGGTGGGCGTGTCCACGTCCGGCACACCGCAGTTCGGCTCGGTCTTCGGAGGCTGACCGCACATGCGAAGGCGCCCCGGCCCGCCGAAGCGGACCGGGGCGCCTGCTGTTCCGGGGCGCGGGGCCTAGAGGAAGGAGTTGACCTCGATGGTCTCGGTGCGGCCGGGGCCGACGCCGATCGCGGAGATCGGGGCGCCCGACATCTCCTCCAGGGCCTTCACGTACGCCTGCGCGTTCTTCGGCAGGTCGGAGAAGGTCTTGGCCTTGGTGATGTCCTCGGACCAGCCCGGCAGGTACTCGTAGACCGGCTTCGCGTGGTGGAAGTCGCTCTGGGAGTACGGGAGTTCCTCGACGCGCTTGCCGTCGATCTCGTACGCGACGCAGACGGGGATCTGCTCCCAGCCCGTGAGCACGTCCAGCTTCGTGAGGAAGAAGTCCGTCAGGCCGTTCACGCGGGTCGCGTAGCGGGCGATGACCGCGTCGAACCAGCCGCAGCGGCGGTCACGGCCGGTGGTGACACCGCGCTCGCCGCCGATGCGGCGCAGCGCCTCGCCGTCCTCGTCGAACAGCTCGGTCGGGAACGGGCCCGCGCCGACACGGGTCGTGTACGCCTTGAGGATGCCGATGACGCGGCTGATCTTCGTCGGGCCGACGCCCGCACCCGTGCAGGCGCCGCCCGCGGTCGGGTTCGACGACGTCACGAAGGGATACGTGCCGTGGTCGATGTCGAGCAGCGTGCCCTGGCCACCCTCGAAGAGGACGACCTTGTCGTCGTCGAGGGCCTTGTTCAGGATCAGGGTGGTGTCGGCGACGTAGCCCTTGATCTGCTCCGCGTAGCCGAGCAGCTCCTCGACGACCTGCTCCGCCTCGATGGCGCGCCGGTTGAAGACCTTGGTGAGGAGCTGGTTCTTGCCCTCGAGCGCCGCTTCGACCTTCTGGGTGAGGATCGACTCGTCGTAGAGGTCCTGGACGCGGATGCCGACGCGGTTGATCTTGTCCGCGTACGTCGGGCCGATACCGCGGCCGGTGGTGCCGATCTTGCGCTTGCCGAGGAAGCGTTCCGTCACCTTGTCGACGGTCACGTTGTACGGCGTGATGATGTGCGCGTTGCCGCTGAGCAGCAGCTTCGACGTGTCGACGCCGCGCTCGTTCAGTCCACTCAGCTCGGAGAGCAGGACCGACGGGTCGACGACGACACCGTTTCCGATGACCGGCGTGCACTCCGGCGAGAGGATCCCGGAAGGGAGGAGGTGGAGCGCATACTTCTGGTCGCCTACGACGACCGTGTGACCGGCGTTGTTGCCGCCCTGGTAGCGCACCACATAGTCCACGGATCCACCGAGCAGGTCGGTGGCCTTTCCCTTGCCTTCGTCACCCCACTGAGCACCGAGCAGCACAAGTGCGGGCACAGGCGTACACCCCTTCCGGGCGGGGCAAGACCAAGGTCAGGGGCCGTAGCCGCCTGTATGGGTGTGCCTTGGTGTGCCCCGGAATAGACCAAGCCCCTGGCGCAATAGCGCAAGGGGCTCTTGCACCAAGATGCTACCCGAGGAAGCGAGGCAGGACCGAGGTGGCGGCTTTTGACCAGCTACTGGTGGTCGTCGATCCGGTCGCCCGGCGTGCGGACGGCGAGTCGGTACGCATCGCGAAGGACGTGCTCGGCGCCGGTGCGACGGTGAAGATATGCCTGCCGGACGGACCGGAGGAATTCGCGAAGGCGCTGGTCAGAAGGGGTTCCCGGCGGCCGGTGGTGATCGGGGACGACCGGGCGCTGCTGCGCGCGGTGGCCCTGCTGCACCGCGAGCGCGAGCTGGCGGGTTCCGTCATCTCGTTCGTTCCGGTCGGGGCGAGTCTCTCGCTGGCGCGCTCCCTCGGCGTGCCGACCGACGCGGTGGCGGCGGCACGGGCGGCCCTGGAGGGCGTCGCGCGGCGGCTCGATCTGCTCGTCGACGACTCCGACGGGGTGGTGCTCGGGGATCTGCGGATCCCGCCCGTGGCGCACCCGGCGGCCCTGGGTTCCGACCCCGCGCACCACTGGCTGCGCACCTGCCAGTCCCTCGTCCGCACGCTCGCGGCGCGACCGCCGCGTATGACGGCGCCCGCGGCGGGGCCGCAGCGGCTGCGGGTCGAGGCGGACGGGGTGACGCTGGTCGATCTGGACCGGCCGGTCGAGGGCGTGAGCGTGGCCCCGGACGCGGCGGGCCGGGCCAGCGTCGAGGTCAGGCCGTCCTCGGTGGGCGCGGAGGCGGGGCCCCTGCGGGTCCTCGCGCACTCGGTGACGGTGTCGGGCCCCGACTTCCGCTACCGCGCGGACCAGGTGGTGGGCGGCCCCGTACGCACCCGCACGTGGACGGTACGGGCGGATGCGTGGGGGCTGACACTGCCGAAGTGACGTGACGGTCAGTTCGACAGGTCCCGGCGGCGCAGGCCCGTCAGGCCCGCCGCGACGAGCACCACCGCGATCACCAGCAGGGTCAGGACCGGGGTCCACGCCATCTCGCCGCCCGGCAGCTTCGGCAGGTGGCCGAACGGGGAGAGGTTCATGACCGGCTGCGGGAGGTCGAACGCCGGGCCGATCCAGCCGATCAGAAGGGCGATGCCCGCGACGGCCCAGGCCGCCACCGCCGCCCTCGGGAACACCCCGAACAGCAGCACGGCAAGGCCGCCGATGACCCAGATCGCGGCGAGCTGCGTGAGGCAGGCGCCCAGGACGGGGCCGACGTTCTTGCCGTAGCCGATCCCGAGGCCGAGGCCGCCGAGCACCATGATCAGCGCGGCGCCGCCGAAGGCGATGGCCAGATGGCCCGCCGCCCACCGCAGTCGGCCGACCGCGGCCGCGAGGACCGGCTCGGCGCGCTGCGAGGTCTCCTCGCCGCTGAGGCGGAGCACCGACGAGACGATGTAGAGCGCGGCGACCATGCCGAGCATGCCGACCATCGTGGCGAGGAACGCGTCCGTGACACCGGACTGGCCGCCCATCCGCTCGATGATGTCGCGCGTCTTCTGGTTGTCGCCGACGAGATCCGTCGCGCCCTGCGTCATCCCGCCGAACGCGATGCCGGCGACGAGGAACCCGGCGCTCCACCCGAACACGCTGCCGCGCTGGAGCCGCCAGGCGAGCGCGCCCGCCGTGCCGAGCCGGCCCGAGGCGGGTCCGGGGCGGCTCGGCAGGAAGCTCATCCCGATGTCGCGCCGCCCGGCGAGCCCGTACGCGGCCGCCCCCTGCGCGGCGACGCCCGCCACGAACAGGAGCAGCACCCACCAGCGTTCGTCCGCGAACGCCCGTGTGTTCTCCAGCCAGCCGAGCGGCGACAGCCAGGTCAGAACCGACGAACGGTCCGCTGTCCCCGCGTCCCCGGCCGCGCGCAGCACGAACGCGAGGCCGAGCACCGCCGACGTGAGGCCCTTGGCGAGGCGCGCGCTCTCCGTGAGCTGCGCGACGATCGCCGCCATCGTGGCGAACACCATGCCGGTCGCCGCGATCGCGAGCCCCAACGCCAGCGCTCCTCCGCCGCCTTGGGAGGCGAGGCCCCCCGCGACCAGCAGGGCGGTGGCCGCGTTGGCGACGAGCGCCGCGAGCAGCGCGGCGGTCAGCGGGGCGCGCCGCCCCACCATCGCCGACGACACCAGCTCCTGCCGCCCGCTCTCCTCCTCGTCCCGGGTGTGCCGTACGACGATGAGCAGGCTCATGATGGCGGCGAACAGCCCGCCGTAGACCCCGATGCGCCACGCGGTGAGTCCGCCGATCGAGTCGGCGAAGACCGGCCCGTACAAGGCGCGCATCGAGCTGTTCGTGGCCATCGACTGTGCGATGTCGGCGCGCTCGGCGGCGGTGCTGTACACGCTCTTCAGCGAGCCCGGCATCGACAGGACCATCATGAGGACGACGGCGACCCAGACGGGGATCATGACGCGGTCGCGGCGCAGGGCGAGCCTCAACAGGGTTCCCGTGCCCGCGAGTTGGCGAGCCCCGGCGGCGCGGGGGGCGAATCGCGTGTCGGCCACGGCGGCGGTCATCGCGACACCGCCCCTTCGGCGGCGCGGGCGCCCTCGGCCCCCTCCGCACCATCATCCTGGTAGTGCCGCAGGAACAGCTCCTCCAGCGTGGGCGGGGTGCTGGCGAGCGACCGTACGCCGGAGCCGGTGAGCGAGCGGAGCACCGCGTCGAGCTTGTCGCTGTCGACCTGGAGCTTGACGCGCAGGCCCTGGATGTCCAGGTCGTGCACGCCGGGGAGGTGGGCGAGTCCGTTGGGCGCGGAGGCGAGTTCGGCGGTGACGCTGGTGCGGGTCAGGTGCCGCAGCTCGCTGAGCGACCCGGTCTCGACGGTCCGGCCCTTGCGGATGATGCTGATCCGGTCGCAGAGCGACTCGACCTCGCTGAGGATGTGCGACGACAGCAGCACGGTCTGGCCCCGCTCGCGGGCGGCCTCCTTGACGCACTCCTGGAAGACCTCCTCCATCAGCGGGTCGAGGCCGGAGGTCGGCTCGTCGAGGATGAGGACGTCCACGTCGGACGCGAACGCGGCGACCAGGGCGACCTTCTGCCGGTTGCCCTTGGAGTAGGTGCGGCCCTTCTTGGTCGGGTCGAGCTCGAACCGCTCGATCAGGTCCGCCCGGCGCGCCTTGTCGAGGCCGCCCGCCCGTCGCCCGCCATGCAGCCGCCCGTAGAGGTCGATGACCTCGCCGCCGCTGAGGTTGCGCCACAGCGTGACGTCGCCCGGCACGTACGCGACCTTGCGGTGCAGGGCGACGGCATCGGCCCAGGGGTCGCCGCCGAGCAGCTGCACCGCGCCGGAGTCGGCGCGCAGCAGGCCGAGCAGGACGCGGATGGTGGTGGACTTCCCGGCGCCGTTGGGGCCGAGGAAGCCGTGCACCTCGCCGGCCTCGACGTCCAGGTCGAGGCCGTCCAGAGCGTGCATCTTGCCGAACGACTTGTGCAGTCCGGAGACGGTCATTGCCTTCGTCATGTTTCAGAACGTACGCTACTTTCACAAACTTGTGAAGTTAAGGAAGCGTATAAACTCGAGGCTGCACGTCACCCAGGGGAGATGATCGGGACATGAGCGCGACGAAGGACGGCGACAGCGGCACCGGGGCGGGCCGGGACGGCGGCGAGGCGGCGGTGTCACGCTTCGTGGAGCGATTCGCCGCGGAGATGACCGAGGCCGGGATGCAGCGGATGGCCTCCCGCGTCTTCGCGTCGCTGCTCGCCTCCGACGAGAGCGCGCTGACCTCCGCCGAGCTCTCCGAGCGGCTGCAGATCAGCCCGGCGGCGGTGTCCGGGGCGGTGCGCTATCTGACGCAGGCGGGCATGGTCGGCCGCGAGCGGGAGCCCGGCTCGCGGCGCGACCGCTACCGGCTCCACAACGACCTGTGGTTCGAGACGTTCACCCGCCGCGACCAGCTCCTCGCGCGCTGGGAGAAGGTCCTGCGCGACGGGGTGGAATCACTGGGCCCGGACAGCCCCGCGGGCCTGCGGCTCGCCGAGACGGCTGCGTTCATGCAGTTCCTGGACGGCGAGCTGAAGGGCCTGATGACGCGGTGGCACGCGCACCGCGAGACGCTCGACCTCGGCCCCCGGACTTGACCGGCCCCCTTGCCTGCGCCGACTGCCTGCCCCGGCCACCTGCGCCGACTGCCTACGCGGGCCTGACCAGCCGCGCCTCGTACGCGAAGACCGCTGCCTGGGTGCGGTCGCGCAGGCCCAGCTTCACGAGGACCCGGCTGACGTGGGTCTTGATGGTCGACTCGGCGACGACCAGCCGTCCGGCGATCTCCGCGTTCGACAGGCCCTGGGCGATCAGGACCAGCACCTCCGTCTCGCGCTCCGTCAGTTCACCGAACGCCTCCGGGTTCGCCACCGCCGGCAGCTTCGGGATCTCGGACAGCTTGGAGAACTCCGTGATCAGGCGGCGGGTGACCGAGGGGGCGAGGAGCGCCTCGCCCTGGGCCACCACCCTTACGCCGTCGGCCAGTTGGCGGGCCGAGGCGTCCTTGAGGAGGAAGCCGGAGGCGCCGGCGCGCAGGGCCTGGTAGACGTACTCGTCGAGGTCGAAGGTGGTCAGGACGAGCACCTTCGCGCTGCCGTCCATCGCGGCGATCTCGCGGGTGGCCTCGATGCCGTTCAGCTCCGGCATGCGGATGTCCATGAGGACGACGTCCGGGGAGAGCTCACGGACCCGGGCGATGGCCTCGCGGCCGTTGACCGCCTCGCCGACGACCTCGATGTCGGGCATCGCGTTGAGCAGCACCGAGAAGCCCTCGCGGACCATCATCTGGTCGTCGGCGATCAGTACGCGGATGGTCATGCGGGGTCTCCCGGTTCCAGTACGCGGATGGTCATGCGGGATCTCCCGACCGGTCCGTCGCCGTCGTCGCTTCCGGCTCCGGCCTGGGCTCCGGCGCGGCCACCGGCACGAACGCCGCCACCTCGTAGCCGCCGTCCGCCGTGGGGCCCGCCGTCATCTCGCCGCTCAGCATCGCGATGCGCTCCCGCATGCCCGTGATCCCGTGGCCCGCGCCCGGCGAGGGCTTGACCAGACCCGTCGGCGGGCCGTTCACGATGCGCAGGCCCAGCCCCCCGAGGACGTACGACACCTCGACGCGCGCCTCGGCGCCGGGCGCGTGCCGCAGCGCGTTGCTCAGCGCCTCCTGCACGATGCGGTACGCCGACAGCTCGACGCCCTGCGGCAGGTCGCGGACCGCGCCGGTGACCGTCTGCCCGACCCGGAGCCCGGCCTCCCGCACGTTCTCCAGGAGCCTGCCGAGGTCGGCGAGCGTCGGCTGCGGGGCGTCGGGCGCCTCGTAGTCCTCTGCCCGTACGACGCCGAGGACCCGGCGCAGCTCGGTCAGCGCCGCCACCGCGTTCTCGCGGATCGTGACGAACGCCTGCTCCAGCTCCGGGGGCGGGTTCTCCACGCGGTAGGGCGCGGCCTCCGCCTGGATCGCGACGACCGACATGTGGTGCGCGACCACGTCGTGCAGCTCGCGGGCGATGTTCGTGCGCTCCTCCAGGAGCGTGCGCTTGTCCCGCTCCACCGCCGTGACCTGGCGCTGCGCGGTCATCTCCACCTTCGCCTCGCGCCTGATGTGCACCGACGTGGTGACGAGGAGCGCGAGCGCGGAGACGAAGAGCATCGGCGCGGTGTCCGGGTCCATGCTGTACCAGAAGACCGACGCGAAGAAGCCGAAGGCGGCCGTGCCCGCCCACATCCAGGCCGCCGTGCGGGGCCGGGTCCTGGCCGCGACCACTGTCATCACGACGAGGTGCGCGAAGAACCCGGCGGGCGCCCACGGAGCGCCGAATCCGTCCCCTCCCATGATCGCGACGAACGGCGTCGACACGAGGGATATCCACCACGCCCCGACCGGTCTGATCAGCGTCATCGCCACGGCGAGTGCCGGGACGAGCCCGGACAGCGCGTGGATCACGCCGCCGCCCATCGAGTCGCCGACGGCGAACGCGATCAGCAGCGTGAACAGGGCGGCGCCCAGGACCACGGCGTGCGGTGTCCACACCGCGTAGCGGCGCACCCGATCCGGCAGCCGCCCGACCAGCGGGCCGTCCGGCGACCACGGCGGCAGCGGACGGTAGGCGAAGGGATCTTTGAACAGGTCCTGCCGCAGGCCGCTCAGCGCGCCGGCGGCGAGACGGTACTCGGGGCTGCGGCTCTTGGCCGCCGTAGGCATCGTCCGGGTCTGGGTCTGGGTCTCGGTCACGTACAGCACCGTAAGCGGCGGCCCGTCCCGAAGGCGTCCCACGGGAGGAGGGTCCTGGGCCCTCCGTCGCAGGTACTACATGCTCCCGCCAGGGCCGGGCGCCGTCACCACGCCAGCTGGGCGATCTCCTCCGCCACCACGGCGCACGCGTCCGCGGCGGGGTCGATCAGCGGGAAGTGACCGATGTCCTCCAGGAGGGTGAGCCCCACGACCTCGCCCGCCTTCGCCGCCGCGTCCGCGTAGGCCTCCGCGACCGCGTAGGGCACCGTCGTGTCCGCCCGCCCCTGCACCAGCGTCGTCGCGATGCCCGTGGGCAGCAGCGCGGCGGGGTCCGCGTACGGCAGCCGCTCCTCGAACACGGCCTCGCCGCCCAGGAATTGGGCGGGTGCGCCCGAGCAGACGTCGAGGTCGCGGGCCGTCACGAAGTCGGCGATCGGGGCGAGCGCGACGACGCCGCGCAGCGGTGCGGGGGCGGCGGTGTGCCAGGGCGCGTCCTCGGGCAGCAGATGCCGTGCGGCGGCCCACAGGGCCAGCTGCCCTCCGGCGGAGTGCCCCACGACGACGGTACGCCGCGGGTCACCTTGCGGCAGCACTTCCCTTACGAGGCGGGGGAGGGCGTCGAGGGCGGCGGCGATGTCGTCGAACGTCTCGGGCCAGCGCCCCGCCACCGGACCCGTGCCGCCCTGCTGGGGCAGTGAACTCCCGCGCCGGTACTCGATGTTGGCGACCGCGAAACCGCGCCGTGCCAGGAAGTCGGCGAACGGCGTGAGGTGCTGCCGGTCGTAGGGGGCGCGCCACGCACCGCCGTGCAGGACCACCACCAGGGGCGCGGAATCCGCGCCGTCACGGGGCGCGTAGAAGTCGACGACCTGGTCCGGGTGATCCCCGTACGCGGCGGTGACGTCGGGCGGGACCACTGGGTGCGAGAAGGCCGATGCCTCTTCGGCCTCGTCGCGGGCGGCGGCGTCGTCCGGCATGCTCCAACCTCTCAGCGTCACGGCGGAATTGGAAAGTATGCGGACGCTACCAGGCCGGTGACGTGGGCGGACACACACCGTAACCGGATAAACGGTTCCCTTGTGCCGTTACCCTGACCGTATGCCCGAACAAGCAGAGCCCGGGACCGCCTCGTCGGCCCCCGGCACCGTGCAGGCGGAGCCCGGCACCGTCCGTCCCGGTGGGCGCACGGCACGGGTCCGCACCGCCGTCCTCGACGCCGCCGGTGACGTGCTCGCCGAACAGGGCTTCGCCCATCTCGACCTGGCGGACGTCGCGCGGCGCGCGGAGGTCGGCAAGACGACGGTGTACCGGCGCTGGGGCTCGGTCACGGGGCTCGTCGCCGATCTCCTCGCCGACATGGCCGAGCAGTCGCTGCCGCGCACCGACACCGGCACCCTGCGCGGCGACCTGCGGGCCAACGCCCGCCTGGTGCGGCGCACGCTGGCCGACCCCCGCCAGGGCGCCCTGTTCCGAGCCGTCATCGCCGCCGCCACCTGCGACGACAGGACGTCGGCGGCCCTGCGCCGCTTCTACGAGGTGCGGGTCGCCGAGTGGGCGCCGTGCGTGGAACAGGCCGTGCAGCGCGGCGAGTTGAGGCCCGGCACGGACCCGGCCGCCGTCGTACGCGCCGTGTCCGCACCCCTCTACTACCAGCTCCTGACGGCCGGATCCGCGCCGACCGAAGCCGACGCGGACCAGGCCGCCGACGCCGCCGTCGCGGCGGCGGAAGCGGGCGTCTACACCGCCTGAGGCGTCCCTACACCGCCGCGGCCGCCAGCTGATCCGCGAGGACCCGCGCGGCCCGCTCCACCTCGGCGAACCCGAGGTACAGCGGGGTGAAGCCGAACCGCAGCACGTCAGGGGCGCGGTAGTCGCCGACGACACCCGCGGAGATCAGCCGCCCCATGACGGCCCCGGCGTCGTCGGCGCGCAGCGCCACCTGGCTGCCGCGCTCGGCGTGCGCCGACGGCGTCACCGACTCGACCCGCCCCGCGGGCACATACGCCTCGACGCACTCCAGGAAGAAGTCCGTCAGCGCGAGCGACTTGGCGCGCACCGCGTCGACCGGCACCCCGTCCCAGACGTCGAGCGCCGCCTCCAGGGCGAGCATGGACAGGATGTCGGGAGTGCCGACCCTGCCCCGCACCGCCCCGTCCCCGGCCTCGTAGGAGGGCCGCATCCCGAACGGCTCGGCGTGCGAGTTCCACCCCGGCAGCGGCGAGTCGAAGCGGCTCTGGAGATCACTGCGCACATACAGGTACGCGGGTGAACCGGGGCCGCCGTTCAGGTACTTGTAGGTGCAGCCGATCGCGAGGTCGACCCCGTGCTCGTCGAGCCCGACCGGCAGGGCGCCCGCGCTGTGGCACAGGTCCCAGACGGACACGGCGCCCGCGCGGCGCACCGCGGCGGTCAGCGCGGGCAGGTCGTGCAGGCGGCCCGTGCGGTAGTCGACGTGGTTGAGGAGCACCGCGGCCGTACGGTCGCCGAGCGCGCCCGGGACCTCCGCGGGGGTCAGCGGACGCAGCGTGCAGCCCGTCATCCGGGCGGCGGACTCGGCGATGTACCCGTCGGTGGGGAACGTCGTCGCGTCGACGAGGATCTCGTCGCGCCCCTCACCGGCCAACCGCACCGCGCCCACCAGCGCCTTGAACACATTGACGCTGGTCGAGTCGCCGACGACGATCTGCCCCTCGGCGGCACCGACGAGGGGCGCGATCCGGTCGCCGATCCGCTCGGGCGCCGTCCACCAGCCCGACTCGGTCCAGGAACGGATGCGCAGCTCGCCCCACTGCCGGCGCACGACGTCCTCGACGCGCCCCGGCACATGCGCGGGGAGCGCGCCGAGCGAGTTGCCGTCGAGGTACACGGTGTCGCCGGCGTCGTCCAGGACGAACCGCTCGCGCAGCTTGCCCAGCTCGTCGGCGGCGTCCAGCTCCAGGGCCTTACCGGCCAGGGCGGTCACGTCGGAGGCGGTCACGTCAGACATGGGACCTCGCTGTCCACAGCTCGGGGAACACGTTCTTCTGCGCGCGCTTCTCCAGCCAGGCCACGCCCGCGGAGCCGCCCGTGCCCGTCTTGGCGCCCATCGCCCTGCGGGTCGCCACCAGATGGTCGTTGCGCCATCGCCACACCAGCTCGGCGACGTCGGTGAGGGCCTCGCCGAGGCGGGCGAGCTCGTCGCCCTCGTCACCGGCGTACAGCGCGGTCCACACGGCCTCGACCTCGGGGGACGGCACGTACTTCTGTGCCACGTCCCGCTTGAGCACGGCCTCGGGGACGGCGTGGCCGCGGCGGGCGAGCAGCCGCAGCACCTCGTCGTACAGGCTCGGCTCCTCCAGCGCCTTCTCCAGCTCCGCGTACACGCGCGGCGCGCCCCGGTGCGGGACGAGCATGGAGGCGGACTTCTCGCCGAGCAGGAACTCCATGCGCCGGTACATCGCCGACTGGAAGCCGGAGCCCTCGCCGAGAGCGGCCCGGTAGGAGTTGAACTGCGCGGGGGTCAGCTGGCCGAGCGGGCGCCACGACGCGTTCAGCGCGTCCAGCTCGCGCACGGAGCGCTTCAGGGCGGCCACCGCGGTCGGCACGTCGTCGCCGCGCAGGGCCCGCGATGCGGTCTCCCACTCGTGGACGATGACCGTGAACCACAGCTCCATCACCTGGGTCGTGACCAGGAAGACCATCTCTCCGGGGTCGTCGGAGCGGGTGTGCTGGAGGTGGGTGAGGACGTCGGCCTGGACATAGTCCTCGTAAGGCGTGGTCCCCGCAAAGTCGAGATACGGCGTCTCTGGCTCGTTCGACTCGTGAGCCTCGTGGGACATCGCTGTCTCCTTGAACGTACTCCGGGTAGCGGTCCGCCCCTGCCGAATTCCGGCACGGGGGCCCCGGTCCCCACGGGCATCCTCCGCAATCGTCCCCCGAAACGGCAAGGCCCGCCCGGTCACATCGTCACGGGCGGGCCTGGAGAAAGTGCGGGAATCTAGCCCAGGGTCTGGGCCGCGGCGGGCGAGGAGTCCTTGAGGAACTGCGCGCAGCGCTCGTACTCCGCCTGCTCGCCGATGGACTGCGCGGCGCGCGCGAGGGCGTGCAGGGCACGCAGGAAGCCGCGGTTCGGCTCGTGCTCCCACGGCACCGGGCCGTGGCCCTTCCAGCCCGCGCGGCGCAGGGAGTCCAGGCCGCGGTGGTAGCCGGTGCGGGCGTACGCGTACGACTCGACGACGCTGCCGCGCTCGTACGCCTCGTCGGCGAGACGCGCCCAGGCGAGGGAGGAGGTCGGGTACTTCGCGGCGACATCGGCGGGCGCCGTACCGCTCGCGAGCAGCTCGCGCGGCTCCGGGTCGTCGGGCAGCTCGGTCGGGGGCGGTCCCCCGAGAAGGTTCTCGTGAAGGCTCATGGGTTCCAGTCTGCGCCATGACCGGCGGTGCGTTCCATGCCGGTGATCGCGAGCCTGCCCAGCGCCCGCACCAGCGCGTCCGCGCCCGCCTCGGCCTTGGCGCGCGGGCAGCCGACGTTCAGGCGGACGAATCCGGGTGCCCCATAGGTGGCGCCCGGCATGATCGCCACGCGCTCCCGCTCGACGAGCTCCCGCTGGAGCGCGTCGTCGTCGACGCCGAGGGGACGCAGATCGATCCAGGCGAGATAGCCGGCCTGCGGCGGCCGCCACCCGAGCCCGGGGAACGCGGCGTCCAGCCGCTCCGCGAGCATCGCCAGGTTCCCGTGCGTGTACTCCCGTACGCCGTCCAGCCACGCCCCGCCCTCGCGGTACGCGGCGATGTGCGCGGTCAGCGACAGGACGGCCGGCGAGGCGAGGCCCTCGGCGGTGTCCATGCGCCGCACGAACTCGGCATGGTCGTCCGGATCGCCGACGAAGCCGTAACTCCCGCTCAGGGCAGGGAAGTTGAAGGCCTTGGTGGCAGAGGTGACGAGCGCCCAGCGCAGGCCCTCGCCGTACGGCGTCCACGGGCGGTGGACGTGGCCGGTGTGCGTGAGGTCGGCGTGGATCTCGTCGCTGATGACGGCGACTCCGTGGCGCCGGGCGAGGTCCGCGATCCGGATCAGCTCCGCGTCCGTCCACACCTTGCCCGTGGGGTTGTGCGGCGAGCACAGGATCAGGACCCGGCTGTCGGGCCGCGCCAGCTCCCGCTCCAGACCCGCCCAGTCGTCGACACCGGCGGTGCGCATCTCGCGGCCGAGCCCGGTGACCGCCTTGCGGAAGCCGTCGTACGTGGGGGTGTGCACGACGACGCCGTCGCCGGGGCGCGTCCACATGCGCAGGAGCTGGGCCATCTGATTGAGCACGGACGGGGCGTACACGAGCCCGTCCACGTCGACCTCGGTGCCGTACCGGGTCGCGAACCAGTCGCGCACGGCGCCACGGAAGTCGTCGTGCCGCCAGTCCGTGTACCCGAACACGCCGTGCGCGAGCCGGGACCCGAGCGCCGCGAGGACCTCGGGGGCGCACGCGAAGTCCATGTCGGAAATGGTGAACGGCAGCAGATCGGGCACCGCGAACCGGTCCGCGACCCCGTCCCACTGGACGCACCACGTGCCGCGCCGGTCGACCGGGGTGTCGAAGTCGTAGCGCACAGTCATCTCCCTCCGGGAACGCCGGAGGCCCGGCACCCCAGGAAGAGGAGTGCCGGGCCCCGACGTCGTACGCGAATGCCTACTTGAGCTTCGTGCCCGTGGAGCGCAGGTTCGCGCAGGCCTCGGAGACGCGCTTGGCCATGCCCGCCTCGGCGGACTTGCCCCAGGTGCGCGGGTCGTACTGCGACTTCACGCCGACCTCGCCGTCGACCTTCAGGACGCCGTCGTAGTTGCGGAACATGTGGTCCGCGACCGGACGTGTGAAGGCGTACTGGGTGTCGGTGTCGAGGTTCATCTTCACGACGCCGTTCTCCAGCGCCGTCGCGATCTCCTGCTCGGTGGAGCCGGAGCCGCCGTGGAAGACGAAGTCGAACGGCTGCGACCCGGCCTTGCCGTACTTGGCGCCGACGCCCTCCTGGAGGTCCTTGAGGAGCTCCGGACGCAGGACGACGTTGCCCGGCTTGTACACGCCGTGCACGTTGCCGAAGGACGCGGCGAGCAGGTAGCGGCCCTTCTCGCCCAGGCCCAGGGCCTCGGCGGTGCGGATCGCGTCGTCGACGGTCGTGTACAGCTCGTCGTTGATCTCGTGGCTGACGCCGTCCTCCTCGCCACCGGTCGGGGTGATCTCGACCTCGAGGATGATCTTCGCGGCGGCGGCCTTCGCGAGCAGCTCCTGGCCGATGGCCAGGTTGTCGGCGAGGGTCTCCGCGGAGCCGTCCCACATGTGGGACTGGAACAGCGGGTTGCGGCCGGCCTTGACGCGCTCGGCGGAGATGTCGAGCAGCGGGCGCACATAGCCGTCCAGCTTGCCCTTGGGGCAGTGGTCGGTGTGCAGCGCGACGGTGACGTCGTACTTCTCGGCGATGATGTGCGCGTACTCGGCGAGGGCCACGGCGCCCGTCACCATGTCCTTGTTGTACTGGCCGCCCAGGAACTCCGCACCACCGGTGGAGATCTGGATGATGCCGTCGCTCTCGGCCTCCGCGAAGCCGCGCAGCGCAGCGTTCAGGGTCTGCGAGGAGGTCACGTTGATGGCCGGGTAGGCGAACTTGCCGGCCTTCGCCCGGTCCAGCATCTCGGCGTAGACCTCGGGGGTTGCGATGGGCATGTGTCCGCTCCTTGGGATGTGCGGGTGTGTGCTGTCAGACCCTGACCTGGGGCCTCTCGTCTGGATCGGCCCCGGATGGCGACGTCATCGTCGCCCCCATCTTTCCAGACTTGCCGGACAGCTCCAGCCCTGGTCGCCTACTGGGTCCGGCCTGTTATCGACCGGCCTCAGTCGAGGCCCAGCTCGTCCTTGCCGAACGCGAACAGGTACGGGACCCCGGCGCCCTCGGTGATCTTCTCGGCGGCGCCGGTGGCGCGGTCCACGATCGTGGCGACGCCGACGACCTCGGCACCGGCCTCGCGCACGGCCTCCACGGCGGCGAGCGGGGAGCCGCCGGTGGTGGACGTGTCCTCGACGACGAGGACGCGACGGCCCTTGATGTCCGGGCCCTCGACGCGGCGCTGCATGCCGTGCGCCTTGGCGGCCTTGCGGACCACGAACGCGTCGAGGCGCTCGCCCCGGGCGGCGGCCGCGTGCAGCATGGCGCCGGCGACCGGGTCGGCGCCCATCGTCAGGCCGCCCACGGCGTCGAAGTCGAGGTCGGCGGTCAGGTCGAGGAGCACCTGGCCGACCAGCGGGGCGGCCTCGCCGTCGAGGGTGATGCGGCGCAGGTCGATGTAGTAGTCCGCCTCCAGACCGGAGGAGAGCGTCACCTTGCCGTGCACCACGGCCTTGTCCTTGATCTGCTGGAGAAGCGCGTCACGCACGTCGTTCGTCATGGCTACGAGCTTAAGGCTCCGGCTCAGAGCGCTCGCCACGTCCAGGTGGTCGTCGCCTCCAGGGGGTCCACCGGGGTGACGAGGCGCGGCAGCGTGTTCAGGCCGTCCGGCGGGCCGGTCTGCGGCTCCACGCACACGGCCGCCTCCTGCTCGTCGTAGACCACGACCCACTGCTCCCGGCTCGCGACCTTGACCTCGAGCCGCTGCGGCCAGGACAGGGTCACGTCGACGCCGTCGGGCATCCCGAAACAGTCGTCCCAGGGGCCGTCCGTGCGGTCGACCCGCTTGCCCGTGGGGAGGTGGTCGTCGCCACGCTCCTCCTGCCAGGCCGGGGAGAAGTCGACGCGCACGCCGTCGGTGGAGCCGTCTAGGGCCCGGTTGAACCAGGGGTGCCAGCCGGCCTGCGCGGGGAACGAATCGCCGTACGTCTCGATGCCGAGCGTCAGCGTGAGCGAGTCCTCGGTGAGGCGCACCATCTGGGTGACCCGGCCGGGCCAGGGCCAGGGCTCGGCGAGGTCGTACGTGAAGACGGCCTCGTCGGCGCTCGCGCGGGCGGTCGTCCACTCGGCGTCGCGGGCGAAGCCGTGGATGGCGTGCGGCGGCGAGTTCAGGGGCATCTGGTACATCTGCCCGCCGTCCCGGAACCTGCCGTCCCTGACGCGGCCGCACCACGGCACCATCGGGAAGCAGCCGTACCGCTCCCCCTGCCGGAGGAGTTCGGTGCCGCCGATACGCAGGCTGCTCACGCGGCAGCCGTTGCCCGGCTGCACGGTCACTTCCGCGTCACCCGCGGTCAGCGTCGTTTCCTGGGTAGTCACGGGCCGACCTTACTTTTCGATCAGCGCCGGCGCCGCAGTACCCGGCCGACGACGATCGCGGACGCGACCACGACGGCGGCGGCGGGCGCGGCCCAGCGCAGCGTGGCGGTGGCCGCCGTGGACTCGGGCGCGGGCACCGGGGCGTAGCGGCCGCGCGGCGGCGCGTGGTCGACCTCCTCGGCGCTGCGGCCGATCATGGTGCGGCGGGCGTGGGCGGCCTCGGCGGGCGGCACGTCGGCGTCGAACCCGGCGTCTTCGCCGGCCGCGTCGGCTCCGGGTTCCGGCCCCGCGAAGGGGGCGAGCGAGGGTGGCGGGATCTCGGTCTCGAAGACGGAGGTGTGGGAGTCGTCGGTGGCGTCCTCCGCGTCCTCGCTGTCCTCGGTGTCCGAGGTACGGGTCACGTCCTCCGCCCCCGGGTCCGTCCCCGGCTCCGCCGCCGTGCCGAGTGCCTCCGCGAAGCGGGTCAGGAGGCGGCGGACCGCGGACTGCACGGCGTCGTCGGGGAGTTCGGCGACCCGGCCGTCCCCGCTGCCCGACGCCACGAACATGACCTTCGAGCCGCCGGACACCGCCGCGACCCGTACCGTCACCGCGAACTTCACGGAGCCGGTCCCCCGTGCCTCGGTGCCGTCGCCCTCGACCGCGAACGCCCCGGTCTCCGTCTCGGTGACGCGCAGGGAGCCACGGTAGGTGATGGTGTGGCCACCGATGCGGAGCTTCAGCCGGCCGCCGTCGCCGGAGGCCTCCCGCTGAAGTCCGGGCACCGCCCTCGCCACCAACTCGGGGGCCGCCAGCGCGCCCCTCAACGACTCCGCCGGAACCGGAACGAACACCTCATGCTCCATGCCGCCCGAGCCTACCCACGCCCGGCCCCACGCGTCCCGCGTTCGGCCCGTACTCAGTCGGCGTACCGCGGATGCACCAAGGTCGACGGAACGAGTCCGGTGATCCTCGAACGCTCCGCGGCCCGCACCCGCTCGCGCGGCACCGCCCCCTGCGGCAGCGGCCGGGGGCCCGCGAGCACGAACCCCCAGTCGCTCGGCGCCCGCGTCCCGTCGAGGGTCCGGTCGGGCCCGTCGGCGATCCCGGTGAGCCGGTCCCACGCCCCGTGCCGCCGCCCGGCCGGGGCCGGCGGTTCGCCCGCGCCCACCCAGTACGGCACCGTCCGCAGGCCCGCCGCGCGCAGCGTCGTGTCGACCGTCCAGAACACGCGGGGCCGCGACGACAGCGACCCGGCGTGCACGGCGAGCCGCCCGTCCGGGGCGAGGACCTGCGCCGCCAGGCCGTAGAACTCCTGCGAGTACAGCTTCGTGGCGGCCGTGATCCCGGGGTCGGGCAGATCGGAGATCACCACGTCGTACGGGGTGTGCGGGTCGCGCAGCCAGCGGAAGGCGTCCGCGGTCACGGCCCGCACGCGCGGATCCTCGTAGACGTGCCCGTTGAGCGCGCTGAGCGGCGGATCGTTTCTCGCGAGGCGGACGACGCCCGGGTCGATCTCGACGATGTCCACGTGCCGCACCCCGGGGAAGCGCAGGACCTCGCGGGCGGCGAGGCCGTCACCGCCGCCGAGGATGAGCACGCGCGCGTGCGGTCCGGCCATCGCGGGCCGCACCAGGGCCTCGTGGTAGCGCTGCTCGTCATGGCCGCTGACCCGCAGGCGCCCGTCGAGGTACAGGTTGAGCGGCTCGTGCTTCCCCCCGGTGAGGACGATCTCCTGTACGCCGGTCTGGACGGCGACCCGTACGTCCTTGCCGTACATGGCCTCCCGGGCGGCCCGCTCGAAGTCGTC
The DNA here is from genome assembly GCF_053607285.1 of Streptomyces sp. NPDC055140. NCBI lineage: Bacteria > Bacillati > Actinomycetota > Actinomycetes > Kitasatosporales > Streptomycetaceae > Streptomyces > Streptomyces sp. NPDC055140. The sequence continues at coordinate 52,295 of NZ_JBSGTG010000041.1, forward strand.
GACGTGGGCCGCGGCACAGGCGAGCAGGCCGAGCACGACGACGTTCGCCACGAGGAGCGTCCAGCGGCCGCGGCGCGTGAGGTCCCTGCGGAACAGGCCGAGCACGAGGGCGCCGCCTGCGAGCGCGTTGACCGCGCCGGTCAGCAGCGCGCCCGTCAGCTGCCCGAGCATCGGCAGCAGCAGGAAGGGGAAGGCGAGCCCGCCGACGAGCGCGCCCACATAGTCGGCGGCGAACAGGTCGGCGACGGCGCCGCCGGGGTCCTGCCGTCTGATCCGCTGGATGAGCACCATCAGGAGGGGGACTTCGGCGCCGATGAGCACGCCGATGGCGAGGGAGAACCCGACGACGAGGTAGCGCGAGCCGCCCGCCCAGGATCCGCCCCAGTCGCCGGTCCAGGCGAACGCCGCGTACAGCGCCATCGCGCTGCACCCGCCGACCAGCGCGAGGGCGGCCTCGACCGCGCCGAACCCGGCGGCGGCCCGCAGCCGCAGCCGCTTGGCCCCGAGCGAGCCGATGCCCATGGCGAAGACCATCACGGACAGGACGACGGACGCCTGGGTGACCGAGTCGCCGATCAGGTACGAGGCGAGCGCGACCAGTTCGAGTTCGTACACGAGTCCGCAGGCCGCGCAGAGGAAGACGCCCGCGAGCACGAGGAACCGCCCCGTCGCCTGCTTCACGGGGAGAGGGGCCACGGGAAGGGGTGCCCTGCCCTCCCCGCTCCGGGCGCGCGGGACGCCGGGCGGGAGGGGGGTGCGCGGCTCGATCACGTTGCGAACGCTACGTCACCGCGCAACTCCGTCCAGTCACCCACACGTGTGGAAGTGGGCCCGTGCGCGCATAGGTTGCGGCCCATGGCGTCACAGCATCGCGGCCGGGGTCCGCACGCCCACCCGGGTCCGGGTGACGACAAGTTGACCCTCCTGCGGATAGGCGTGCCAGGTGCGCCAGCGCACCTGCCCCTCCTGCCGGTGGGCGAGCAGTGCGGTGAAGGCGTGCGGGCTGCCGGGGAACACCCCGGCGAGACCGTTGGGATGGTCGGACACCAGCGCGATGAGTTCCTGTGCGCGGCCCGCGAACGAGCCCTCGGAGAGGGTTTCGACGTGTGCCGCGAATTCGTACTCCCAGTCGCCCATGCGCTTGGCGACGCCGAGCGGCAGCGGGGTGCTGCTGCCCGGGATACAGGCGACGGTCTCGGAGCAGCTGCCCTGCTCCTCCTCCAGGAGTACCTGGTGCGAGGCACCGAGGAGCCTCAGCTGGAGCTTGGCACCGGCGAGTTCGAGGTCGAGCGTGGCGAGCGCGGGCAGCGGTTCGCGGCCGAGAGCCCAGGCCAGGTCGTCCGCGCGAGTGTCGGTGTAGGCGGTGTTCAGGGTCGTGAGCATGGGTCGGCTCCGCTAACACGCAAAAGGAGGTGAGGCCGGCGCTGAGGGGGGAGGGCCGGCACGTGCCCACGAGAACGTACGAGGGCCGCTTTGACGGTTAAGAGGGAATCATGAACGGTGGCGCCGCCACAGCGTTTTTACCCAACTTCGCCGGGTTTCCATCCCCTTCGGGGACCCCACAGCTCAACTGTTCAACTTCTCCGGGCAACTTGCGTACCGTTCCCGCGCAACAGACCATTCCAGACGCATATGGCGCCCTGACCGTCACACGCTTCTCCCGCCGTCCCCCGCATACGTACGGCCCACGCGGACCGGCTGCCCCGTGTCAGCCGCCTCCCTGTGGGCCGTACGTGTCCTGGTGGCGCGGTCAGCTTCCGCCGCCGCACCCGCCCCCGCCGCCGCAGGAGGACCCGCCTCCGCAGGAGCTTCCGCCCCCGCACGAGGATCCGCCGCCGCAGGAGTGCCCGTGGTGTCCGCCGGAGCTGCCCGACGAGCAGGAGGACCCGCCCACGGCACCGCCGCCGCCGGCCCACCAGCTGCTGCTGGAGCGGCCCGAACGACCCTTGCTCAGTGACGTCTTCCCGCTCCGTGCCTTGCCCGAGCCGCCCGCGGACGACACGGCCACGACGATGCCCACGATCACAAGTCCAAAGATGATGGCTCCGATGATCACGGCCCTCACCTTCCTCTCATTCCCCCGAGAACGCCCCCGTCGGGCGTGACTCGGGGATTCCCGGACCCGCGCCCCGTCAAAGCAGAGTTGAGGAACTCCAGAGGTTCGGCGCAGGATGGCGGCCATGACCTCCAGCGCGCGCCCCCTGCTCAACCGCCGTCTCGCCGAGTTCGGGACCACGATCTTCGCGGAGATGTCCGCGCTGGCCACGGCGACCGGCTCGATCAACCTCGGCCAGGGCTTCCCCGACACGGACGGCCCCGAGGAGATCCGCGAGGCGGCCGTACGGGCGCTGCGCGACGGCCGCGGCAACCAGTACCCGCCGGGCCCCGGCGTCCCCGAGCTGCGCACCGCGATCGCCGCCCACCAGGAGCACCGCTACGGCCTGTCCTTCGACCCGGACCGCGAGGTCCTCGTCACGGCCGGCGCCACCGAGGCCATCGCCGCCTCGCTGCTCGCCCTGGTCGAACCCGGCGACGAGGTCGTCGCGCTGGAGCCGTACTACGACTCGTACGCGGCCAGCATCGCGCTGGCGGGCGGCACCCGCGTCCCCGTCACCCTGCGCCCCGACAGTGGGGCCTTCCGGCTCGATCTGGACGAGCTGCGCGCCGCGGTCACCGACCGCACCCGCCTCCTGCTGATCAACACCCCGCACAACCCCACCGGCACCGTCCTCACGCGCGAGGAACTCACCGCGATCGCGGCACTCGCCGTCGAACGCGACCTCCTGGTGATCACGGACGAGGTGTACGAGCACCTGACGTTCGGCGACGCCGGGCACATCCCGCTCGCCACGCTCCCCGGCATGCGCGAGCGCACGGTGACCATCGGGTCCGCCGGCAAGACCTTCTCGTTCACGGGCTGGAAGGTCGGCTGGGTGACCGCGTCACCCGAGCTGGTCACCGCGGTCCGCTCGGCCAAGCAGTTCCTCACCTACGTCGCGTCCGGCCCCTTCCAGTACGCGGTCGCCGAGGCACTCGCCCTGCCCGACTCGTACTACGACGCCTTCCGCGCCGACATGAGCGCCAGGCGCGACCTCCTCGCGGACGGTCTCGCGGCGGCCGGCTTCGAGGTCTTCCGGCCCGCGGGCACGTACTTCGTCACCACCGACATCCGCCCGCTCGGCGAGAGCGACGGCTTCGCGTTCTGCCGCGCGCTGCCCGAACGCGCGGGTGTCGTCGCCATCCCGAACGCGGTGTTCTACGACCACCGCGAGGCGGGCGCCCCCTTCGTACGGTTCGCGTTCTGCAAGCGGATCCCGGTGCTCGAAGAGGCGGTCGACCGCCTCAAGAAGCTCGCCTGAGACCCGGGTCCCGAGCGGTACCCCGATGAACGCGTGATCCAAATGGGACGGTTGCGACCGTACCCACACGCGGCTCTTCGTCATACCCTTGCTGGCTCGGGCAGCGACAGTACGACCGCTGCCGCGGGACGCGTGAGGGGGACACGTGGAAGTGGCTCGACCGACTGCGGACATCTATCCGGCGGATGCCACCCGGTGGCGCAACCGCCGAGACGGCCATGCCTGAGCGCCCGTCCCCGTACCCGGCCTTTCCCGCGAGCGAAGAGCAGCTCGTGGAGGCGCTGATGCGGGTGTCCGTCATGGAGGACCGGCGCAGCCGCCGGATGTGCGTGGACCGGGCGCTGCACCGGCTCGGACAGCGCCTGTCCGTGACCGAGTTCGGCGACAAGAAGCCGCACATCGTCGAAATGGTGCGGGTGTTCGGCGCGGTGCCCCAGGGCTGGCTGCGGCTGGTGGAGGCCGTCCGCTATCTGGCGGACGACGATCTGGCCTCGCTCCAGGCGTCCGCCCTCGTGGAGTCGCCGCTGCCGCCGGCCGGCGACCCGGCGCAGCGGGCCGCGCTCGACCCGCTCCTGAGCGGCCTGGACCGCGGCTCCGTGCCGGACCTCGCCGACCTGTTCCGTCATGTGGCCGGGGACAGCTTCGGGCCGCTGCCGAGGACGACCCGCACGGCACGCGAGGCGTACGAGCTCCTGGAGCAGTGCAACGTTCCCTCGGACGGGATACCGAGGAGCGTGCGCTTCCTGCACGAGCTGGCCTATCTGGTCGGCCCGGAGCGCGGCGACCCGCTCAGGGTCTGGCTCAGCCGCCACATCCGCTCCCTCGCCGACGCGGGACCCGAGGGGCAGCGCATGCTCGACGCCGTCCGCACCTCCACCGGGAGCTGGCGAAGAGACCACGGCCATGAAGCCTTCCTGGTGATCCGGCTCCAGCCGTTGACCGAGTCACCCGACCGTGTCGCACTCACCTGCTGGACGAGTACCGGCAACGCGTGGGAGCCGCGCCAGCGGGACGACCGGGAGCTGCGCCTGACGGAGGTGCCCGACTGGGTCGCCACCCTCGTCGACCGGGAGGAAGAGCGGCTGCGCAACCACCACGGCGGCATCGTCGTGGAGTTCATCCTCTCCCTGGCGATGGCGAACACACCGGTGGAGGACTGGACCCGGCCGACCCCCTTCGGGCCGCGGCAGCCCGGCCTCGGCATGTCGGCCCCGTACCGCCCTCCGCTGGGCATGGACTACAAGGTCGTCATACGCAGCCTGGAGCGGATGGAGGCACGCCAGGTCCACCGGGTGTGGAACGCGCGCTGGGAGGTGCTGAGGAGCGGGGGTGCGGGGCGCGTGCACCGGTGCGAAACCGGCGCCGGGTCCCAACAGCAGGCTCTCTACGCCAAGTTGAAGCACAATCAGGCCATTGTGCTGATGACTCTGGGGTCGTCACCCGACTCGGAACACGGGCTCAGCGAGCTGACGCTCGGCCTCCAGGCGGGCCTGCCGGTGCTGCTCTGGGCTCACCAGGGACCCCTCGACGACACCGAGCACGCGGAACTCCACAGGCTCGCCGAAACGGGTGCCTGGGACGACTTGTTGGAGACGGTCACGCGCTTGCGCTTCTCTCCCGGAACACGCGACGATGGGCCGGAGGGTTCCATCGACTCTCGTATCGCTGTGCTGTGGGACGATCCGAGCCGCCTTCCCGAAGTACCGGAATCAGCAAGTTGAAGACTTCCAGCCCAACCAGGTGTTCGGGCTACGGCGGTTGGGGAGTACGGACGTGCACCGACCGGGCACGAACCAGGGTGAGGGGGAACGGTCGATGGCCGACAGGGATCCGCACGTTCCGGCACAGACCGACGGCGCCGCGGCCGACCCCGGCGCATGGCGCATCTACCGAGGCACGGCGAGGCCCCGCGGCAAGGAGCCCGTGTCCCGCGAGTTACCGCCGCCCCCGCCCTGGCGCCGCTTCACCGGCGCACCCCTGATCTCCGATCCGCCCCCGGGCGACGAGGACGAGTTCACCCGCCGCCTCGGCCCGCCGGACGGCCCCGTCGTCCGCAAGGCGTCCGAGCAGGAACTCGATCTCGTCAATGCCGCGCTGTTCCTGCGCAGGCCGCTGATCGTCGCGGGCCCTCCCGGCATCGGGAAGTCGAGCCTCGCCCACTGCATCAGCCGCGAACTCTCCCTCGGCCGCGTCCTGCGCTGGTCGATCACCAGCCGCAGCACCCTCAAAGATGGCCTCTACGCCTACGACGCCATCGGCAGAGTGCAGGAAGCGGCCACCCGCGGCGCCCTGCGCGGCTCCGAACCCGGCGCCGCCGGCGATCCGGCACCCGACCCGGACGGCCTGACCAACCTGGGCGACTACGTCCAGCTGGGTCCGCTGGGAACGGCATTGCTGCCCCGCAAGACCCCGCGCGTCCTGCTCGTCGACGAGTTCGACAAGTCCGACACGGACCTCGCGGGCGACCTGCTGAGCGTCTTCGAAGAGGGCGAGTTCCGCATCCCCGAGCTGGCCCGCGTGCGCTCCAGGCTCCCCGACGCCGAGGTGCACACGGACGACCCGGACGGCACGGCGGTCATCCACCACGGAGCGGTGCGCTGCGCCGCGTTCCCCGTCGTCGTGATCACGAGCAACGGCGAGCGCACGCTGCCGCCCGCGCTGCTGCGCCGCTGCCTCTACCTCGATCTCCCCGCGCCCGACGCGGGCCAGCTCGCGGCCATGCTGGCGGCGCAGCTCTCGCAGGACGACGAGGGACGCACGGCGATGATCCGCGACTTCCTCAGCCACGCGAGGACCGGCGGCTCGCTCGCCGCGGACCAGCTCCTCAACTCGGAGTTCCTGCGCACCACGCCTGCGGGCCCCGACCAGGGGTCCATGAGCACGCTGTTGCACGCGCTGTGGCGACGGCTCGACGAGGTCGGCACTGGATGAACCGGTCGCCCTCCCACGGCGGCGTGGCGGGTGACGGTATCGGGCCGGGTGCCGCATCGCTGGCCGAGGCGTCCCCACAGCCGCACTGGTACGAGGCGGGCGAGGTCCTGTGGCTCGCCGCGCAGCGCTGGCTGCGGCTGAAGGACGCCCAGCGCGGCAGGCCACGGCCGGGCCCGCCGGTCGAGCTGCCCGAAGCGCCCGAGGCGGAACGCCCGCGCCCCGAGGACCTGGACGCCCCCGTGCCGGAGCTCACGGAGGAACCCGTAGAGCAGCCCGCACCCTTGACCGGGCCCTCGGCACCGGACCCGGATCCCGGCGGCCATGTGGACTCGCTCCTCATGAGCCTCGGGAACGGCTTCGCGCTCGACCGCTCACGGGAGATCGAGAAGGCGCTGCATCCGCTGAAGCGGCGCATCGCCTCCCGGGGCCAGGTCTTCCTGAACGAGGAGGCCACCGCCGAGCTGCACGCCGAGACCGGCATGTGGCTGCCCCAGCTGGAGCCGGGCCA
>NZ_JBSGTG010000042.1:0-57125 GCF_053607285.1 Streptomyces sp. NPDC055140
GGTAGCGTCACGGTCGTGAAGTTGACCGTGCAGGTGAAGCTCCTGCCGACGCCCGTGCAGGCGGCGGCACTTGAGGAATCCCTGCATGCCTGCAACGAGGCGGCGACCTGGGTGTCGTCCGTGGCGTTCGAAAGAGATGTGAAACGCAACTTCGCCCTGCGTGAGCACACCTACACGGCGGTCAAGGACCGGTGGGGGCTCGGAGCCCAGGCGGCCCAGCACGTCATCAAGAAGACCTGCGACGCCTACCGCACGTTGAGGGCGAACCTGAAGGCAGGAAACCTCGGCAAGCCCACCTCCAAGCGCTACCGGCGGGCCACCGAAAAACCGATCGCCTTCCGCCCGGAGGGCGCCCAGCCCTACGACGACCGGATGCTGTCCTGGCAGCACACAGAGCGCACGGTGTCCATCTGGACCCTGTCCGGCCGGATGAAGCAACTGGCGTTCACCGCCGCCCCCGAACACTTGGCCCGCCTGGTCCTGTATCGCAAGGGCGAGTCCGACCTGCTGTTCCGTGACGGGATGTGGTTCCTGATCGCCACCTGCGAGGTCCCCGAGGCCGAACTCAAGACCAACGTGGTGGAGTTCCTGGGGGTCGATTGGGGATCGTGAACATCGCGACCACCTCGGACGGTCAGATCATGGCCGGACGCCGGCTGAACCGCGGGCGTCTGCGCGAGCGCGTCCTGCGGCAGAAACTCCAGCGTAAGAACACTCCGTCCGCCAGGCGGCGCCTGAAGAGGCGGCGCCGTAAGGAGGCGCGGCGGGCGCGGGACATCAACCACAAGATCGCGAAGCATGTGGTGGCCGAGGCAGAACGCACCGGTCGCGGAATCGCCCTGGAAGACCTCACGGGCATCCGCGCACGGGTACGGCTTCGCAAGCCCCAACGGGCCACCCACTCCTCCTGGGCTTTTGCCCAGCTCGGAGCGTTCATCGCGTACAAGGCCCGCAAGGCAGGGGTCCCGGTGGTGCACGTCGATGCGGCGTACACCTCCCGCACCTGCTCCCAGTGCGGGCACATCGACAAGGCGAACCGGGTCTCCCAGGCCCGCTTCGTATGCCGGTCCTGCGGTGTCGTTGCACACGCGGACCGCAACGGCTCCCGCAACATCCGTCACCGTGCGGAAGAGTTGTGGCGACGCGGGGCGCAGTCAACCGCCCCAGACCCACCCCCGAACACCGGACGTGGGACAGGACGCAAACGCAGCACCACAGCCAGTGGCGCCCGTTGTGCAAGCCCGGGACTTTCAGTCCCGGGTGGTTGACGACCAGTGCGGCCATGCGCTGCTTCCTTCCCGGGATGGGTGACACGAGATGTTCGTATCGATGATGCAGACCTGGACGCGGCCAGGAAGTCATCGCGGTGCGGGCGCCGGGTTCAGCGCTACCGTCCCGCCGCACTCCTCATGCGTCGCGGTATGCCGGCGAGGGGTCGCGCGGGCAGCACCGGCCGATACGGACATCGCCGATTGCGCGCCGGCAGAACAAACCATTGTCCATTGACCTGCCCGTACGCCAGGTTGGCAAAGGCGCACTGGAGCTTGTGCTGGACGCCTTCGCGCGCTGAATCTGCGCAAGGCCGGTGGCCGGCAACGGACCGATTCCACGCACGTCCTGGCGGCGGTGCGCACCTTGAACCGGATGGAGTTCGTCGGCGAGACATCGCGGGCTGTACTGGAGGCGCCGGCGGTCTCGGCCCCGACGTGGCTGTCCGGTCTGGTCACAGCCGAGTGGGCCGAGCGCTACGGACCACGAGGGGACGACTTCCGCTTCCCCAAGGGCGAAGAGGTCCGTGAACAGTGGTCCCAGCAGGTCGGGCGCGACGGGTTCTTCCTGCTGGAAGCGGTCTACGAACCCATGGCTCCTGGCTGGCTGCACGAGGTCGACGCGGTGCAGGCGCTGCGGCAATCGTGGGTCCAGCAGCACCACCGTGACGAGAGGGGGTGCGCTGGCAGGAGGGCAAGGACCTCCCACCGGTTTATCACCGCCTGTGCTCGCCCTACGACACCGACGCCCGCTACGGGATCAAACGCGGCTCCGGCTGGACCGGCTACAAGGCGCACCTGACAGAGACCTGCGAGCCGGACACGCCCCATGTGATCACGCAGGTGGCCACCACCGACGCTGTGGTGGCGGACAGCGAGATGACCGAGCCGGTTCACCAGACGCTCGCGGAACGGGAGTTGCTGCCGGACGTCCACGTCGTGGATACCGGTTACACCACCGCCGCCCTGTTCATCACCGCGACCGAGCGGGGCATGGAACTGCTGGGACCAGCCCCGCACGACAGCAGTCGCCAGTCCCGGCAGGACCAGGGCTTCTCACGCGCCGACTTCCCCATCGACTGGGAGGCCGAGAGCGCCATCTGCCCGGGCGGGCACAAGTCACGGAATCCCGCCCCAAGCACGTGCCGCGTAGCGGCACGGCAACGAGCGGGACGGCCAGAATCTCCCTCCTCCAGGAGGGAGTACGAGTCAACGGTGTTCCGGGTTTTCGTAGTCGTGGCGGCAGCCGGCGTCCCAGGCGGTGCGCTGGTTGCCGTAGGCGGGGATGCCGCCGAGATCTTTCAATGCCCGGGCCAGGTGCAGCAGGTTCCATGTCATGAACGTGGTGTTGCGGTTGGTGAAGTCGTTCTCGGGGCCGCCGGAGCCCGGGTCGAGGTAGGAGGGGCCGGGGCCGGCCTCACCGATCCATCCGGCGTCGGCCTGGGGAGGGATGGTGTAACCCAGGTGTTGCAGGCTGTAGAGGACGTTCATCGCGCAGTGTTTGACGCCGTCCTCATTGCCGGTGATCAGGCAGCCGCCGACGCGGCCGTAATAGGCGTACTGTCCTGTGTCGTTGAGAAGACTGGAACAGGCGTAGAGGCGTTCGATCACCCGCTTCGTCACGGAGCTGTTGTCGCCCAGCCAGATCGGGCCGGCCAGCACGAGGATGTCGGCGGCCATGACCTGACGGTAGAGGTCCGGCCAGGCGTCGGTCTCCCAGCCGTGCTCCGTCATGTCGGGCCACACGCCCGTGGCGATGTCGTGGTCGACGGCCCGGATAACGTCGACGTGGACTCCCTGGGCTTCCAGGATTGCGGTGCTGCGGTCGATCAGGCCCTGGGTGTTGCTCGGCTCCGGCGAGCGTTTGAGGGTGCAGTTGATTACGAGCGCCCGCAGGTCGTCGTACCGGGCCGAAGGTGCGTCGGTGGCGGGTGACGAAGTGGTCATACGGTCCTCCCAGAGCCCTGTCGCCACCTGGTGCGCGGCGACTTGTCCACTTTGCTCAGCGCAGGGCCCGGCCGGCGGCAGCCGCCACAGCAGAGCCTCCGAATGGCCCTGGTGGTCTGCACATGCGGTCGGCTGATCCCGAGTAGGCGCTGCGCGGCCTGCTGGTACAGATCACGGGTACCGACATCGAGGTCCTCGACGATGCCCGGATGAATGGCACGTTCGCCCCAATCCCAAGATTCCGGAGAGCGCCGCTGGCAAGCTCTGTGGCGATCCAGCACTGCCACATGGAGTTCCCCGCATTCGTGCCAGCCAGGTGGCGAGGTAGGTGGCGATGCGAACTCACCGGAGAATCCACACCGACCTGGCGAATCGAAGCCGATGAAACGGGCAGAGCCGCCTGAACATTGATCAGATGCTCTCCTACTCCAACGCGTGAACCGCCGCGGAGAATACCGGTGACATCCGGGATGCCGCCGGGACGATGAGGCGGGCGGTGCCGGGACGGCGGCCTGCGGCCAGGAGGGCGCCGGTCAGCAGCCGGTGGCGACGGGTCAGCCGCGTCCAGGCGCGCTCGTACTCGTGCGGTCGTCCGGCGGCCAGGCAGCGGACGGCTGCCCGTGCCGTCGCAAGGCCGAGAGCGATCCCCTCGCCGGTCAGGGCGTCCAGGTAGCCCGCGGCGTCGCCGACGAGCAGGACACGGCCGGCGACTCTGCGTCGTGCGCGCTGCCGCAGCGGTCCCGCGCCACGTACGTCGGTCGCGGCCGCACCGCGGAGCGACGCCGTGAGGGCGGGGAAGCCGGCGAGGTGCTGGTCGTAGCTGCGGCGGCAGCGGCTGAGGATCGCGACGCCCACCAGGTCCTCGCCGACCGGTGTCACGTAGGCCTCGCCCTCACCGGACCAGTGGACCTCCACGAAGTCGGTCCATGGCTCGACGCGGAAGTGCCGGCGGAGTCCGTAGCGGCCGTCTTTGACGCCAGGCATCTCCAGCCCCACCGTCCGCCGCACGGGGGAGTGCAGACCGTCAGCGGCGATCAGCCAGCGGGCCGTCGTGCCCGCCGCGGTGACAGCGTCAGCGCTCTGGTGCACTTCGCCGACCTTGCCCGTCACCATCCGCACGCCGAGATCGAGAACGCGCCGGTGAAGCGCGGCGTGCAGCGTCGTACGGCGGATTCCCAGCCCGCTACGGTCGCGGAAGCACGCTTCGGCGCGTGCCGTGCCGTCCACGTAGCGGATGCCGCGCAGTTCGTGGCCGGTGACCTGGATGCCCAGTCCTCGCAGTTCGGCGACACCGCTCGGCATGACGCCCTCTCCGCAGGCCTTGTCCACGGGCGCGGTGCGGGGTTCGACGACGACTGTCTCCAGGCCGGCGAGCGCGGCGTGGATGGCGGCGGCCAGACCGGCCGGCCCGCCGCCCGCCACCAGTACGTCGATCACGCCGCGGCGGGCGTGGTCGAGGCGGCCAGGGCCCGGTTCTCGCAGCGAATGCGGACGGTGAGCAGAGCGGCGTTGAGCAGGGTGAACGAGGTGGCTGTGACCCAGGCGGAGTGGATCAGCGGAAGGGCGACGCCCTCGGCGACGACGGCCACATAGTTGGGGTGCCGCAGCCAGCGGTACGGGCCTCCTGTCACCAGAGGCAGTCCGGGTACGACGATCACCCGGGTGTTCCAGCGGGGCCCGAGCGTGCTGACACACCACCACCGCAGGGCCTGGGCAGCCGCGAACAGGGCCAGCATCGGCCAGGCCAGTGCAGGCAGGAAAGGACGGTCGGCCAGCCATACCTCGCAGAGGCAGCCACCCAGCAGTCCGGTGTGGAGGGCGACCATCGCCGGGTAGTGGCCCTGCCCGAAGACGGTTGCTCCGCGGGCTGCGCTCCACCGTTCGTTGCGACGGGCGACGACGAGTTCGGCGACGCGCTCGCCCGCGACGGCGGCCACCAGCAGTTCGTACCAGATCATGTGTCCTCTGTCCTCCGAGATCCGAACTACCAGCGCAGCAATACGAGTTCGCAAGCGAAGCCGGGCCCCATCGCAAGCAGCACACCCGGCGTGCCCGGCGGCGGACGGTGGTCGGCCAGGGTGTCGCGCAGCACGTGGAGCACCGACGACGAGGACAGGTTGCCCACCTCGGCCAAATGACGCCAGGTCACATCGAGTGCGTCACAGGGCAGGTCGAGTGCCTCGGCGACAGCCTCCAGCACCTTGGGGCCGCCGGGGTGGCACACCCACGCAGTCACGTCCTTCCTCTTCAGCCCGTGGTCTCCGAGGAACCCCTCGACGTCATCGGCAAGGTGGCGGCGTATGACGTCGGGGACCCGAGGATCCAGGACGACCCGGAAGCCGGAGTCCCTTACGTCCCAGCCCAGGAGGCGCCCGGTGTCCGGATAGAGGTGGCTGCGGGTGTCCACGATCGTCGGGCCGGCGGTCTCGGCCTGGCGGTGTGCCCCGAACCCGACGACTGCAGCGGCCCCGTCGCCGAACAGCCCGGTGGCGACCAGGTTGGCCATGGTGGCGTCATTGCGCTGGAACGTGAGTGAGCACAGTTCGACCGACAGGAGCACCGCCACGTGGTCGGGCCGGCCGACGAGGTAGTCGTGCATGCGTGCCAGACCGGCGGCGCCGCCGGCACAGCCCAGTCCGAACATGGGCAGTCTTTTGACATCCCGCCGCAGTCCGAGGCGCACAGCGAGCCGGGCATCGATCGACGGGGTGGAGATGCCGCTGACAGAGGTGAAGATCAGCAGGTCCACGTCCGCCGCCGACATCCCGGCCATGCGCAGTGCGTCCCGGACAGCCCGGCCGCCCAGGTCGGTGGCGGAAGCGATGAAGACGTCGTTGGCGGCGCCGAACCCGTCCAGTTCCTCGTACTGGTCGAGGGGCAGCGTCATGTGGCGCGAGTCGACCCTGGCGCTGCGGTGCAGCCGGTCCAGGACCCTGCGGTCGGTGCCCTCGGGCAGACACGTGCGAGCCACCATGTCGGTGATCTCGGACTGGGCGCGACGGTGCGGTGCGAGGGCGCCGTGAACGGCAGCGATCCGCGTCATAGGGTTCCCGTCCGACGACCGACTGGGCTGGCTTGCTCTCCACGTGTTCCCCACGCCGAGGGCTCGCCACCAGGGATCGCCCGTCCGGCCGTTCGGCCCCGGGCGCGTACTCAGGCCGGGCGGGGCCGGGGCGTCTACGCTCGGCCGGGTGGGCACTCCCGAGCATGCGGCGGACGGCGCGACCGAGAGTTGGGCGGGCCGGGCGGTCGGCCTGGCCGGTACGTGCCACCCCGCACCCGTGGTGGTGGTCACCGCCTTGACGGCCGTGATGGCCATGACCTCCGGCCAGGGCACCGCGCGACTCGTCCTCACCACGGTCGCCGTTCTGGCAGGTCAGCTGTCCATCGGATGGTGCAACGACGCCTTCGACGCACGCCGTGACATCGCCGCAGGCCGACATGGCAAGCCCATCGTCGACGGCGCCGTCGAGGCGAGGCATGTGTGGGTGGCCGCATACGTCGCGCTGGCGCTGTGCTTACCGCTTTCGCTGGCCTGTGGTGTGTGGGCGGGCACGGTTCACCTCGTGGGCGTGGCGGCGGCGTGGGCGTACGACCTACGACTCAAGGCGACAGCATGGTCCTGGGTGCCGTACGCGGTGGGTTTCGCCACGCTCCCGTCGTTCGTGGCGCTGGGACTGCCGGGGCAACCGTGGCCGCCCTGGTGGGTCGTCACCGCCGGTGCGCTCCTGGGAGTCGGAGCCCATCTGGGCGATGTGCTGCCGGACATCCGCTCGGATCTGGCGCTGGGCGTACGGGGATGGCCGCACAGATTCGGCCCTGACGGTGCGCGCCTGCTGCTCCCGGTCCCGCTGGTGACCGCGACGGCGGTTCTGGCACTGGGCCCCGCCGGCCCACCCGGCAGATGGGGAGCGATGGCCCTCGCGGTGGCCGTCCTGGTCGCGGTGACGGGGACGGTGACGGGGCGCCGCCGGGAGCGGACGGCGTTCGGTGCGGCCGTGGTCGTGGCGGCGGTGGACGTGGCGTTGCTTGTGCTGCGGGGGACTGGGGTCAGGTGATCGTCGGGCGGCCTTCGCCGGGACGGGTTCCAAGCCGAGCGTCGCGGTGCCCTTCGCCTCCTCGCGCTGGGGTTCCCTCGCCTCCTTCGGAGCGAAGGCCTACCGGGGAACGAAGCGCTACCACGGCGCCGGCTTCGTCGCGGTGGTGGAGTTCGGGCCGTGCGTGCGCGCCTGGGCAGTGACCGCCGGCGGCGCGAGCGGACACCCCGACTCACCGCACGTCAACAACCAGGCCGGACGCTATGCCAAGAGCGACCTTCGACCGGTCCACTTCTCTGCGGATGACCTTCGGGGCCATATCGAGGGGAGGTACCTCCCGGGCGGGTGAGGCCGGTCGCCCCGGCGGGGCGGGCAGGATGTCGGCGCCGTGCGGACATCCGCGCCGCACGCGCGTCTGCCCGCCGCTCGCGGTGAGGGGCGCGCGCTCCCCGGGCTCCCGCACGAGAGCGGGAAGGGGAGGGACTTCTCTACTCCCTGAGTCGCCTGTGCCGATCAACTTCAACTCCCGGCTGATCGAGCTGCGGGCCCACTGCCCGGCGGTGGACTGCCTGCGACCTCGATGATTGATTCTGCTTGGAGTCGCATGTTTACGAGCATGTATTGACACTCTTCGGACGGGGCGTCATAGTCTTCCGCAGGCAATTGGGCTGCAGAGTTTTGACGAACGAAGAATGTGCCTACTGGTGCGGCAGCTGTCGCTGCAACGCTCCTTCGGGGGCAAGTAACAGCACGTTGCACGGGAATTGGGATTGTCAGGTACATGCCGATACTCGGTCGGTGGTGGCCTTCCCCTCACTCCACGTCGATCGGAGAGGACTCGGCACTGGGGCGCCGGTGCCCGGAATGCGCGTAGAAGCGGGACAAGGGGTGGGCGTCGGCCCAGGAGTTGGGGCGACAGAGTCACCTCAGTCGTATCGCGGACACCACCGCGCAGTCGTTCCCGCCTGCAGCACTCATGCGAGAAGGCGGTGCCCAGACGTTCACGGCTCTGCCCACCTTCAACACCCCCTTGAGGAGCATCAGATGAAACGAGCGTTGACACGCATTGCGGTAGCAGCCCTCGCCGCACTCGTCCCGTTCATCGCGGCACCTGGCGCACAGGCGCAGACCTTCGGCGGGAACGAACTGCTGTCGTGGACGGTGAGCGGGGCTCCCAGTGAGGGACTGACATCCCTCAACTTCCCGATCACCGTGAACACCGGCACCGCCCATGTATCCGGGACCTACTTCGCGATGCAGTACGGGTTCACCGGACAGAGCGACATCGGGTACGCAGGACTGCAGCCGCGGCCGGATGCGAACGGGCACCAGCGCCTGCGCGGGGTGTTCTCCTCCTTCATCAGCGGCACGACAAGCACCCACGCCAACTGTTCGGACGGGGCTGACGGCGGCGCCGGTGTCAGCTGCGGAGTGGACTTCGACGCCGTGTACGGCCACACCTTCCGCGTCGAGATCGCCCAGGCCGGCACAGACACCTGGTCGGGCACCGTCGTCGACACCAACAGTGGACAGCGGATCCCCGTCGGCACCTACAAGTTGCCCGCCGGTTCCGGCAACCTGAAGGCCTCCCAGTCGGGCTTTATCGAGTACTACAACGTGCCCAGCTGTGACCAGCAGCAGCGGTACGACGTCACGTTCGGCGGACCCTCCTCCGGATCCCTGTCCGGTTCGACCAAGTGGGTCAAGGAATACGGAGAGTGCGCCGGCTACGGCAGCACCCAAGTGACCACGGTCGGCGCAGGTGTGCACGTGACCCGCGGCAGCGCGGGTTAGCAGGCCAGGGGCAGGCCTTTGGTATCGGCCCTTGGGAAGATGTCGCGGCTGCTGGATCGACCTCGGGCTGATGGCTCGCCAGGGGCGGCCTCCCGGAGGCCGCCCCTGGATCACGCGCCCGCCGCCAACGCGACCTGTAACGTCGACGGACATGACAGCAGAGTCACCGGCGCAGACTGTGCAACGCTTGTTCCCCCTGCTCGCCGAGGGGAAGAGTGCGGAGGCGGCGGCGCTGTTCGCCGACTCGGTGTCGTTCTCCATCCCGCATCCGCCGGGCATTCCCTGGGTCCCGGAGGTCCACTCGGCGGAGGGCATGCGGAGGTTCTTCGAGCTGCTGCAGACCCATGTGCAGGCCAAGGAGTTCGACCTCCGCCAGGTCATCGCCGAGGGCGACGACGTAGTGCTCATCGGACGCATGGTCTCCGAGGTCAGGAAGACGGGCCGGGACATCGACACCGCGTTCGCAATGCACACCACAGTCCGGGACGGACAGATCACCCGCTACCACCTCTACGAGGACAGCTACGCCGTTGCCAAGGCCTACTTCGACGACTGATCGCCAGGCGGGCCCGCTCAGCTTTTGACCTCTGGCCTGGAACGTCGCATCGCACGCACCCACGGACGCGATGCTCTGTGCACCACCGGCGCCTGGCCCAACCGTGATTGCACGGCGATGCGTCGATGATCTGGACAAACGACCTCGTTGAGGCACCTGGTTGTGACTGAGCGCCCCGATGGCCGCACTGAGTACCGCAGTTGGCCACCGGATGGCCGCCCTGGGTGGCTGTGCACCTACCGGAAGTCGAGGCGCGGATCGGTCCCGGCCAGCTCACCGCCGGCGGCCCACAGGCTGGTGGCGACGGCCGGGTCGGTCATATGCGAGGGAACGGGCTCAAGCCGTGGTGTGCCACGCAGAACCGAAGACCCTCAGCTCCCACAGCTGTCCTCCCTGCACCTGCGAGTCGAGGACTGCACGGACGACAGGCCATGCCCCGGCGCCTTGCCCTGTACTGCCGGCTGCTGGCCACCAACCCCGGCCGGGCGCGGGCGCTGGTGGTCGAGTCGGCGGCGTGGGCCCAGTTGATGGGGCGCTGGTGGCCGAGCGCCGCCCCGACCGGCCGGTACCGCCGATGGCTGGTACCGCCGCGATCGAGGCGGTTGTGCATCTGCTGGCCACCGCCACCGAGGAGGGCCTCGACCGGTCCTCGATGAGCGGCAGCCTGGCCGGCACCGCCTACCGTCTGCTGCTGGCCTGACGGCGGGTGGTCGGCGGCTAGCTCAGATGGCGGGTGAAGAACTGGGCCGCGGCGTCCCCCGCGAACTGTGGGACGCCGGCGTGCCCGCCCATATTGGCGTGCAGGGACTTCTCCTTGGAGCCGAGGGCGTCGAACAGGTCCAGGGCCGCCTGCCGGTCGTTCCCTTCGTCGTCCCACTGCAGCAGGACGTGCAGCGGAACGGTGACCTGGCGGGCCTCCTCGAACATGGCGCGAGGCACGAAACTTCCGGCGAACAGAACGGCGGCCGAGATGCGCGGCTCGACCACCGCCAGCCGGATGCCGATGGAGATCACTCCCCCCGAGTACCCGACCGGGCCGCCGATCTCGGGCAGCGAAAGGAGGGCGTCCAGGGCGGCCTGCCATTCCGGGACCGCCTTTTCGACCAGCGGGAGGATGAGGGCGTCGACGATCTCGTCGCTGACCGGCTCCTTGGCCTCCATCGCCCGGCGCAGGTCGGCGCGGGCCTGCTCGGCGGCGGCCCAACGGGGCCGGTCGCCGCTTCCGGGGAGCTCGATGGTGGCCGTGGCAAAGCCCTCCGCCGCGGAGTGCCGGGCCCAGGCCACCAGCCGGGGGTACATCTTGCGCAGCCCGAGGGGAGGGTGGCCGAGCAGGATCAGCGGCGCCGGTGCGGATGCGGATCCGGGCGTCCACAGGATGCCGGGGATCCCGTCGAGGGTGAATTCGCGCTCGAGGACGCCGTCGTCGAGGCGCTGCTCAGAAGTGAATTGCATGGTCGTGCCTTTCGAGAGGGCTCTAAAACGGCGCTCCCGGACGACCTATCGCCCGACCGTGACCCCGGAGGGGAGCACCCATGTCGATACTGCGTTCACGGGTACCACCTCCTCGTTCTCTCGCACGGCCTCCGGGAGATTAGCAGTGGTCGCCGTGGTCCACCAACGGGTTTTTTTTACGGAGGCTCCGTGGCTATCGGAGGGAGGGCGGAGGTCGGACTTGGGCCGTTGAACTGGTCCCACCACCAGCGGTTGGCTGGCAGGGGGGATACAGGTTTGGGTGACAGGTTTGGTCACGCGGCCTGGAGGGCCGGTGTGGTCATGACGGTTTCGTATTCGGCGGGGGGCGGCCGGCCGAGCGAGGCTTGTCTGTGGCGTTGGTGGTAGGTCTTCTCGATCCAGGTCACGATCGCGATCCGCAGTTCCTGACGGGTGGCCCACGAACGGCGGTCGAGGACGTCCTTCTGCAGCAGGCTGAAGAAGGACTCCATGGCCGCGTTGTCTCCCGCCGTCCCAACTCTCCCTATCGGTCCGGCGGTCCGGTGGCGGTCGAGTGCCCGGACGAGTACTGCATTGTCGAAGGGTATCGAGGGCCAGGCGCAGTCCGGCGGGTCAGCCGGCCGACGAGCGATCCATGCCAGATGAGAGCTGCGGGGCTGCCGGCTGCACAGCGCGGCACATTCCGGCCCCAAGGCTGTGCTTGTGCGTGCCGCGTTTGCACTCCGGGGCCTTGCTCATTTCGCGATCGATGTGCGATCTTGATTCCATACTGTTCATGGAAACGTTTCCACAAGGAGGTGGGGCGGATGGCCACGATCAAGGACGTCGCCGCACGGGCCGGGGTCGGGCTCGGCACCGCGTCCCGAGTACTCAGCGGCAGCAGTCAGACCTCGGCCGACTCCCGGTCCCGCGTGCTCGCGGCCGCGGCCGAGTTGGGATACATCGCCAACGGCCCCGCCCGCTCCCTGCGGCGCGCCCGCACCGACGTACTGGGGCTGCTCGTCTCGGACATCCGCAACCCGTTCTTCTCCGAGCTGGCTCACGCCGCCGAGCAGGAGGCGCGCCGCCACGGATACACCGTGCTGCTGGCCAACGCGAACGAGGACGCCGATCAGGCCGACGCCTACCTTCAGACCTTCGCCGCCCAACGCATCGACGGGCTGCTGTTCTCGCCGCAGAGCACAGTCTCGCCGCAGCTCGCGGCCACGCTCGCGTCCGGACTGCCGCTGGTGTTCCTCAACCGAAGCATCGAGGGCGTCGACGCCCCGCTGTACGGCACGGACAATGTGCAGGGCGTGGAACAGGTGTTGGCCTGGCTGCAGCGTCGGGGCCATCGCGACGTCGCCTTCATCGGCGGCCCGGACACGATCTCTACCGGAGCCGAGCGCCGCGCCGCGTACCTCGCCGGGCGCCAGGCACACGGCATCAGTAGCGACGACAGGCTGCTCGAGGCCGGTGACTTCCTGGCGGGCGGGGCGGCCGAGGCCATGTGCCGCCTCCTCGACCGCGGCGTCACATTCACGGCCGTGTTCGGCGCGAACGGTCCGACCACCCTGGGAGCCGTGCGCGCGCTGCGCGACCGGCTCGGCGCAGAGCAGGCCGCCCGCATCGAGATCGTCTCCTTCGACGACCTCGACTGGTTCGAGTTCGCCTCGCCGCCCATCAGCGCGGTCCGCAACGGCGCGTCGTCGATCGGCCGGCTTGGTGTGCGAGGGCTCGTCGACCTCATCGCCGGCCGAGCAGCACCCGGGCAACGCATCCCCACCACCTTCGCCGACCGGGCCTTGCCGGACAGCCGATGAGCACCCAGATCGCCGTCGGCGCCACCGTCACCGAAAACGCCGACTTCCTCAGCCGTCCGCCCGGCCCCGGCGAAGCTGTCGCAGCGCGCCCGGCCAGGACGCTCCTCGCCGATGCGCTCGGCGGTGATGCCGCCCTGCTCGATCTCCTCGCTCGCGATCCCGGCATCTTCGCTGGTGGGGCTGCCCAGTGGGAGGGCACTCCTTCAGGTCGTGCGGCTGTGCGCCGTGATGGGGCCCGGCGCCGAACACGCGATCCCCGTCAAGGCCGTCGGCTGCGCTTACGCAATCGCGCAGCGGGCGACCAACGGCTGCACGCTGCGCTCACCGCCGCTGTCACACCCGACCGAGCACTGCAACGTCCGCCCTCTTCATGGCGAAACCGCAGTGCGCCCTTGCTGAAAGGAACACCCGATGAAGGTCGCCCTCGGCGCAGACCACGCCGGATATGCGCTCAAGGACACCGTCCTCCAGGCCATCGAGGCTCTCGGACATGAGGTGATCGACTGCGGCACCCACAGCTGCGACCCTGTCGACTTCCCGGACATCACCCGCACCACCTGCGAGGTTGTGCTCTCTGGCTCCGCCGATCGGGCCGTGCTCGTCTGCGGCACCGGCCAGGGCGCCGTCATGGCGGCCAACAAGCTGCCCGGCGTCCGCTGCGGCCTCGCCCACGAGCCCTATTCCGCGCACCAGGCCGTCGAGCACGACGACGCCAACGCCATCGCCATGGGGGCCTGGCTGGTCCCGCACGCGCTCGTGCCCGACATCGTCCGCGAGTTCCTTGGTGCCGTCTTCGACAACGACGAAGAAACCCGCCGCCGGGTCGCCAAACTGAACGCGCTCGACGCTCTGACCCCGGCCCCCTGACAAGCAGCCCACGCACCCCTTGAGCGGGTGAGCCCTCTCTCTCGCTGACACCGAACGCCCTGCCCACGAACGACTACGCCGGGCGCCTCCTCGTCATGCCCCAAACACCCGGTCAAAGGACCCGGCCTCCCCTCGTGCGGCCCTCCCATCCTTCTCACTGCGTAGACGCCGGAGTCGATCCGGCGACCTTTCAAGGAGAACTCCCATGTCCACCAACGTCCCTGCCGGGCGGCGGAGCGTGCTCGGCTCCAAGGACCGCGTCAAGACCGCGATCGCCGCGGCCTTCGGCACGAGCGTCGAGAACTACGACTTCATCGCCTACGGCACCGCCTCCGCGCTCTACTTCGGAGCGGTCTTCTTCCCCGAGAGTGATCGGTTCGTCGGCACCTTGCTCTCCTTCGCCACCCTCGCGGTCGGCTTCGTCATGCGCCCGCTCGGGGGCGCCATCGGCGGCTACTTCGCCGACAAGTTCGGCCGTAAACCCGTCCTCGTGGCGGCGATGATCGTCATGGGTGCCGCCACCTTCCTCATCGGCGTGCTGCCGACCTACGGACAGGTCGGTGTGCTCGCACCGATCCTGCTCGTGGCCATCCGCATGATCCAGGGCCTCGCGTTCGGCGCCGAGTGGGGCGGGGCGATCACCATGACCTACGAGCATGCGCCGTGGCACCGCCGCGGCATGTTCGCGGCGATCCCCCAGTCCGGCAACCCTCTCGGCATTGCCCTGGCCAGTGGTGTGTTCGCGTGGAGCGACACCCTCGACGGCAACTGGCAGTGGAGGACCCCCTTCCTGCTCAGCGCCGTCATGGTGATCGCCGCGCTGATCGTCCGCTCCCGGCTCTCCGAATCCCCCGAATTCCAGGAAGCCCAGGCCGGCGGCAACACCGAGAAGAACCCGCTCCGCGCCACTCTGGCCGACGACTGGCGAGGCATCCTGCGCGTCATCGCCCTGCGCGTCGTCGAATCCTTCGCCTACTACTCCACCGCAACCTACTTGCTCAGCTACATCACGGAACGCCACCCCGACCTCCGGCCCGTCGCCCTCGGCGCGATCACCGCCGCCAGCATCCTTGCCATTGCGGTCACCTTCCTCGCCGGCGCGCTCACCGACCGCATCGGACGCCGCCCCATCTACATAACGGCTTGTGCGGCGGCGATCCTCTTCGCCTTCCCGATGTATTTGCTCACCAACGCTGCCCAACCCGCGCTTGTGGTCACGGTGTTCATCATCGGTATCGGCCTCATCCACGCATCACTCACCGGAACCCAGGGCTCTCTGCTCACCGAGCAGTTCCGCACTGCGACCCGTACCTCGGGAGCCTCGCTCGGCTACCAAGTCGCCGCGGCCATCGGCGGCTTCGCCCCACTGCTCGCCGCCGCTCTGGTGGGTGCCTTCGGCTGGCCGGGCGCCGCGCTGCTCTACCTCGCCGCGGCTGTGATCGGCCTCGGCGGCATCCTCGTGACCAAGGAGACCTGGGGCCGCGATGAGCGGGAGCGCGTGCTCGGCCTTGTTGCAGAGGAAAGGCGTACTCAGACCGCTTCAGGGACACCGGCGAGTGGCGTCCTGCCACTCTCGTCTGAGGCTCGGTGAACTCTGCTCTCCGACTCACCCGCGAGTCCGCGGCACGCCGCCTCGCCCGGGCCGGCGGCCTTGCCTACCTGTACGTCGACGTACGAGGTGCGACGTGCGAATCGTGGTGAGCGCCCGTTTCTGATCCCCACGAGGCATCGCCGCTCGCCGCGGGGTCGCCGCTGCGGCCCCGGCGACCGAGGGCGGGCCTGGTGGGCAGGGTGGGAGACCCTTCCCATGAACGACGTCACGCGCGCCGAGCACGACGTCCCACGGCCGACCTCTTGGGGCGTCCAGGCGCCGTTCGGCAACGATCCGGGCGCGGCCGGGGCTCCGGGTCGGGCGCGGGGTGACAGCGAGCGCATGAAGCGTCCATCGCGCACCGCCTCCGCCGTTGTCGCCATCGGCGCCGCCCTCGCGCTGCTCGTCGGATGCGGGGGCGGCGCCGACGACGGCCACAAGTCGGCCTCGCCGCACGGCGGTTCGGACGGGGCCGCGCCCAGGGAGCCGAAGGCGATCCGGGCACCCGCCGCCGGGCAGGGGTCCAAGGACCCCGACGACATCCGGGGACGGGTACCCGGATCTGGTGATGACAGTGTCGACGGCGCAGGGCCCGGCGGCGGACCAGAGCGGCAGGGACGAGCGGATCGGCTTCGTGTTCGGGTCGGCACACGGACTCGATCCGGCGACCCGGGCCGTGTACGGGCGCAGCGACCTGAGGTTGTCCGAACGAACCGACCCGGACTATGACCAGGGCGACTCCCTGGGCGTCGACTCCGTACGCAGCGCGGATCTGGATGGGGACGGTTTCCCCGACTTCGTGACGACGGAGCGCGCCGCCACCGGCCGCTCCGTCACCTATGTGGCGTGGGGGTCGGCGCACGGTCCGACCGGGCGGCCCGCGACGCCACTCGTGCTGCCGCCGGGCGCCCTGGTGGCGGCCGGCGATCCGCTGGCTCGGGGCGACTTCGACGGGGACGGCCACCTCGACCTGGCGATCGGCGGCGGAAGCACCTCGGGACCCGACACGAGTCCGGGTCATGTGCGGATCCTGTTCGGCCCGTTCAGCCGCGCCGGGGCCGCGTCCCGCCTCCGTACGCTCCCCGACTCCAGCGGCATCGATCTGCTCGCGGCGCCCGTCGACGCGACCGACGCGCACCGCGCGACCCCGCTGTATCTGCACCACGACGACGACGGCGAGCAGACCGCCGGGACGCTCTACCTGAACGGCTCGGCCCGTGGCCGCGAGACCCATGTCGGCAACGCCTTCGAGTTCGGTGACTTCGACGGCGACGGCACACAGGACCTGGCGGTCAGCGACAGCGGCTCCCGCAACGACGCGGTCGAACCCGAATTCCGGGACGAGGCGTCGCAGGCCTTCGGCGGATGGTTCCTGTACCCGGGCGCGGGCGCCGCACCCGTGCGGCACGAGGAGCGGGGCCTGGGCGGCACCCCGTACCTCGCGATGGACCCGGACGGCGACAGCCGCGATGGATACCTGGCCGGTTCCTGGGCGACCCTCACGTACGTGGACGGGGAGCGCCGCACCCCTGTGGCGCGCCGGATGCCCGCCCGGGTGGACGGCCAGAAGGTCTCGAAGCACTCGCGGTACGCGATGCCCGTCACCGCGGCGGACTTCGACAGGGACGGCCGACAGGAACTGGTCCTCGTCTGCTCCCCGGACCCGGGGAGCAGCGGGGTCTCCTACTGGTGGGTGACGGACGTCGCGGCGCGGCACGACCTGATGTCCTTTTCCACGCGCGACTTCGCCCCTTAGGTGCCGAACCCCGTACATGCCAAACCCGTGCCAACTCCCGGCAGATACGGCCGAGTTCGCGGATGTGGGTCCGGTAGTCGACCACGTCCGTCGCGTATACCGTCACCCGCGCCAGGTCCGTCGGCGTGCCGCAGCGCGGTGAGCAGGTCGTGGCGGCGCCGGTGAACTGGTCGGGGGGAGCTCGGGCGGGTTGACCCGTTCCCTGGCACCCCTCATGAGGCTCGGCTTTCCAGTAGGCGCAGGTGAGAACCGAAGCGTTCGCTGCCCTCGACTGCAACAGTTAGCCCGGGCGCGATCTCGGTGAGGGCGCGGTCCGGCACGTGCACTGCCTTGTCCTTGAACTGCCTGGTCGCCATGGTTGTGCCGTTGCCTTCCACGCGGGGAAGAGCGGCGCGCGGCGTTGGCGGTCGTACGTGGTTCGGCCACCGTCATTTCGCGTGAAGCGGGCGTACGTCCGCATGCTGCAGCGACGTCACGGCGTTGTCGTCGCTGTGGGGGAGCGCGACGGACAGGTCTTCGGCGGGCGGCTGGTCACGGAGCAAGTGTGCGTCGCGGTGCTGGCGTAGCACTGGGCCGAGTCGGCCGTGGCGACCTGCACCACGACGACGGTGCGGGTCGTGTTCTTGAAAGCTGCTGATGAGCTGGTACGGAGCCTGGCGATCGGCTTCATGAGGCGGGCAGCCGGCGTCTGTCCCAGACGCTGGTGAGTGTGGTGGCAGGGTCGGGGTGGGCAGGGCCGCAGGGCCACCAATCGCCGTCGGCGAGCTGCTCGTAGGGGTACCAGCGAGTGTCGGGGCCGTACCGGAGTTGGAGGCCGGTGTGGTCGACGGTCAGACGGTTGCGCCAGGTGCGCAGCCGGGGCGCGGCGGTGTCGTCGTCGCGGATCTCGGTCAGGGTGCGCGTGAGGGTGGTGCGGGCTGCGGTCATGACAGCGGGAGAGGGGGTGTTGGGCTGCTCGGCGGTGGTGACGCCGTCGGGTCCGCCATGACGCCAGGCGCGCACGAGTCGGGCGAATTCATTCGGGCGCAGCCCGGTGCCAACCTGGAGGCCGTGGAACCACTCGACGTCTTGGTGAGCGGCGGCCAGGCGCACGGCGTCCTGACGCTGCGTGAGGTGCAGAACTGTCGTGTCGCCGGTGAGCAGGTGGGCGGCGCGGGTGGCGGTGTCTGCAGCGAGCCGGTGCAAGCCCTCTGCCGACAGGCCCAAGGACGGTGGAGGGTCCGTCGGGAGGCGAGGGATCAGGCCGGTGGTGTGCTGGGGCGGTTTGGGCAGCGTGGGCGGTTGGATCTTCCAGCCGGCATACGCCGCTGCCGCGACGATGCCCGAGAGGGCAGGAGGTGTGCTGTCGGGCGCGGGCCGGGGGATGCGGCGACGCCGCAGTTCGGAGAAGACCTTCTCCTTCGTACGCCCGCGCAGGGTGAAGATGACGAAGGGGTCGGTGTCGATGCCGGCGGCGATGGCGTAACACAGGGCGGCGGCATGCTTGCAGGGGTAGCCCCAGTCGGGGCAGGAACAGTCGGGGTCCAGCTCGGTGGGCAGCGGCAGCAGGGGCACGCCCGCGGTGCGCGCATCGTCGGTGAGCCCTTGGGGCATTTCGCCTTCGAGTAGCGCGGCGGTGTGGCCGGCGCGGGCGGCGATCCCGTCAAGGAGCGTGTCCCACTGGGAGTTCGTGAGGGTAGGGACGCGGACCGAGGTGCGGTAGGGGTGGTGCTCGCTGCCTTCTACCCGGCCCTTGATGATGCCCGCTGAGATGGTGACTTCGAGGACCATGCCCTTGCGGGCGTAGGTGCGGCCGCGGGAGAGCCGGCCCGCGTCGAGGGTGGAGTCCTCCAGGGCGGTGACCCAGGCCTGGCCCCACCAGGTGGTGGCGAAGGCGCGTTTGCCGCGGGTGGGAGTGCGGCGCGGCGTGGTGCTCATGAGCGCCGGGCCAGGGTGACGAGTTCGGCGAGTTCGTCGTCGCCGAGTTCAGTGAGGGCCGCTCCGCCGGAGCCGATCACGGACTGGGCGAGGGCCCGCTTGGATGCCAGAAGCCTGGCCACTTTGTCCTCCACGGTTCCCTCGGTGATCAGGCGGTGTACTTGGACGGGGCGGTCCTGGCCGATGCGGTAGGCGCGGTCGGTGGCCTGGTCCTCGACGGCCGGGTTCCACCAGCGGTCGTAGTGCACGACATGGGTGGCGCGGGTGAGGTTGAGGCCGGTCCCGGCGGCCTTGAGGGACAGCAGGAACACGGGGGCTGTGCCGGACTGGAAGGCGGCGACCACCTCCTCGCGGCGGGCCACCGGGGTGCCGCCGTGCAGGAACAGGGGCGTCAGCCCCCGCTCGGCCAGGTGGCGTTCGATCAGCCGTCCCATCCCCACGTACTGGGTGAAGACCAGGGCGGACTCGCCCTCGGCGGTGATGGTGGCCAGCAGTTCGTCGAGGAGTTCGAGCTTTCCGGAGCGGCCGGAGTCCAGTGGCCCGCTCTGGCGCAGGTACTGGGCGGGGTGGTTGCAGATCTGCTTGAGCGCGGTGAGGAGCTTGAGTACGAGGCCGCGGCGGGCGATGCCGTCGCTGTCACGGATCGCGTCCATGGTTTCGCGCACCACGGCCTCGTACAGGCTGGTCTGCTCCGTGGACAGGGACACAATCCGGTCAGTCTCGGTCTTGGGCGGCAGCTCGGGCGCGATGTGGGGGTCGGACTTGTGGCGGCGCAGTAGGAAGGGGCGCACCAGGCGGCCCAGGCGTTCGGCGGCTTCTGGATCCGTGCCGGACTCGACGGGGCGGGCGTGGCGCTCGCGGAAGGCGGGCAGCGGGCCGAGCAGGCCGGGGGTGGTCCAGTCGAGGATCGCCCACAGCTCGGAGAGGTTGTTCTCGACCGGGGTGCCGGTCAGGGCGACGCGGGCGCGGGCGGGCAGGGCGCGCAGTTCACGGGCGGTGGCGCTGTAGGGGTTCTTGGCGTGCTGTGCCTCGTCGGCGGCGATCAACGACCAGTCGATGTCGGCGAGTTGCTTGCGGTCGCGGCGCAGTACCCCGTAAGTGACCAGGACGATCTCGTCGCGCTTCAGGCTGTCGAGGTGGCGGTCGGCGCCGTGGAAACGGCGTACCGGCGTGCCCGGCGCGAACCGGGAGGCCTCGCGTTCCCAGTTGCCCAGCAACGAGGTGGGGCAAGCCACCAGGGTGGGGCCGACGGTGGCCGGGTGCTCCTGCCGGTGCAGGTGGAGGGCGAGCAGGGTGATGGTCTTGCCCAGGCCCATGTCATCGGCGAGGCAGCCGCCCAGACCCAGTTCGCACATGTCGGCCAGCCAGGCCAGGCCGCGCAGTTGGTAGGCGCGCAGGGTGGCTTTCAACGCGGTGGGCTGGAGTACCGGTTCACGGACCTGCGGGTCGCGGATGCGGTCGACGAGCGCAGCGAGCGCCCCGGTGGCCTGCACGGGAACGTGTTCGCCGTCCGCTTCCGCCTCGCCGGACAGGGCGCTGGTGAGCGCCTCCATGGGGGAGAGCGGCTCCATCCGTCGGCGCTTCGCACGTGCGACGAGCTTCGGGTCGGCGATCACCCACTGGTCGCGCAGCCGGACCAGCGGGCGGCGTGCCTCGGCCAAGGTGTCCATCTCCGCCTCGGTCAGCGGATCGCCGCCGAGCGCGAGCTGCCAGCGGAAGTCGAGCAGGCTGCCCGCGTCAAGGAGCGCGGGCGCGGCAGAGCCAGGTGCGCCCGGTGCACCTATCTCCGCTCGCGCGGTGAGGGCCTTGACCAGCTCGCGCGGCCAGTGCACGTCCATCCCGGCGCCGCGCAGGGCATCGGTGGCATCTCCGAACAGGTCGAGTGCCTCGTTGTCGTCCAACGACAGCCGCTCGGGCGCGGCCTCCTCGAGGAGCCGCCCAAGCGGCGGCCAGGCGCGGGCACCACGGCGCAGCGCAAGCAACGTCTCGGTCTCCGCACGCGGCCCTAACTGCCGCTGCACGGCGGCCGGATCGGCCCACAGGTCGGCGGCCTCGACGACCAGAGCGGGGTTGTCGGCGGTATGCAGCTGCACCACGGCCCCAAAACGCTGCCGCCGTCCGGCAGGTGGTTCGACGCGCAGACTGACGGTGACCTTCGCCGACAGAGCCGTGTCGGTCTCTTCCGCCCACTCCCGCAGTGCGGGGACCGGACGTGCCTCCCGCCGGGCGTAGGGGAGGCGGCCGAGGGCCAGCGGGGCGGCCGGGGTGCGGGCCAGCGCGTCAGCGACGGCGTCGGCGAAGTCCCGGATCAGCGCCGCCGGTTCGACGATCTGCAAGGGCGAGGTGCCGGCCAGCGGCAGGCAGTGGGCGTACGGCGGGAACGCGGCAGCGAGCTCATCGACGGCCCGGCGCCATGTGGCTCCGTACGGACCGATCCGCCAGACGTCGTACGCGGAGTCGGTGAGCGCCGGATACAGCCGTCCTTCGGCCAGCATGCTCAGGGTCAGACGGGCGGCTGCCGCCCAGGCGGCTGTGGACGGATGCATCGTTACGGCGCCCGACAACGCGGTAACGGCCACGGCGGGAGGGACAGCGTACGAGCCGACGGTACGGCGGCGCACCGAGCGGAGGTGCGGCAGCACCAACTCGACCTGCCCCGCCTCGATATCATCCGGCAGTGGCGAGAGCGGTACGGCGGCATCCGGAGGCTGCCACAGGTGCAGACGGCCAAGGCGGTCCGGCTCACCGGGCACGAACACCGCGGCCCAGCCCCCGTCCAGCACATCCCGTACCCAGTCCGCGAATTCCGGTGGGGCGAGCGGCTCCAACGCCGGACTCTGCTTGCTGGGAGCCGACACGATCATGCGGGCCATGCCAGGCCGCCCTCCCCATTACGGTGACCACCGCCTGCGACGACATACGACAGCCTGACTACAGCACGACGAATCGGCACCGGCAAACTCTGCCCAAAGCTGCACGACCGTCAGACACGGCAGGGCCAGCGCGGCGCACTCACCCGGTGTTCCCGTGCGGGGCCGACGCGCCTGACCGTCACGCAGCCTCCTGTCGCTGCCTGGCAGGTATGCCGAAGAGCCGTGGCCGCCGCAAGTCCTCGAAGCCCTCACCGAAGAAGCCCGTACGCTGCTCGCCACTGCCCCCGCGCCTATCTGACCAACTGATGTGCGACGCCCGCCGGATGACCGGCGGCGAAATCGACGGCCGGGGGTGGTGTCGTCTTGCGGTCAGGCGGCGAGCGAGTGCCACAGCGACACGGAAGGCAGCCGAGGGGAAGTTCCCCGCTCCCGGACCTGTCGATGAGTGGGCGTCATGCGGCGGACGGCTCCGTCCACTCGCCGGACTTCCCGGCCTGGGGCACGGCGCGGCCCAGGCCGCGCCGTCGGTCCGCCAGTAGTCCTGCCGCCTCGTCGGTTATCCGTGATCCACTTTTTCGCTGCATTGCGCATCTTGCCAAGGTGATGGTCACAGGGCGGTGCACTCCGCCCAGATGGTCTTGCCGGCGAGGGTGTGACGCGTGCCCCACCGTTGGGCCATCTGGGCGATCATGAACAGTCCGCGGCCACTCTCGTCGGTGTCGGCTGCCTGGCGCAGGTGGGGTGAGGTGCTGCTGGCGTCCGAGACCTCGCAGATGAGCGAGGTCGACCGGATGAGGCGCAGTTGGATGGGGGCGTGGGCGTAGCGGATGGCGTTGGTGACCAGTTCGCTGACGACGAGTTCGGCGGTGAAGGCGAGTTCGTCCAGTTCCCAGGCGGTGAGCTGGCTGGTGGTCAGGCTGCGGGCCTGGCCGACGATGGCGGGGTCGAGGGGCAGGTCCCAGGTGGCGACGCGGTCGGGCCCGAGGGCGTGCGTGCGGGCGAGGAGGAGCACGGCGTCGTCCGCGCCGCCGTCGGCGGGCAGCATGGTGTCGAGGATGGTGTCGCACATGTGCGACAGGTCGCTGTCGGGGCGGGCGAGGGCCCGGCGGAGTCTGTCCAGCCCGGCGTCGATGTCGCCGCGGCCGCTCGTGCCGCGCAGCAGCCCGTCGGTGTACAGAGCCAGGATGCTTCCCTCGGTCAGCTCGACATCCGTGGTTTGGAAGGGCATACCGCCGAGGCCGAGGGGCGGACCGGACGGCAGGTCGAGCAGTCGTTCCCTGCCGGACGGCTCGACGATCAGCGGGGGAGGGTGGGCGGCGCAGGCGAGGGTGCAGCGGTGGGAGACCGGATCGTAGACGGCGTACAGACAGCTGCCGCCGATGCCCGCGGTGGGTGCTCCGGGGGTGTCCTCGCCGTCGGCGGCCTGGCTGACGATGCCGTCGAGCTGGATGAGTAGTTCATCGGGTGAGAGGTCCTGCTGGGCGAGGGCGCGGACCGCGGTGCGCAGTCGCCCCGCCTCGGCCACGGCGTGGATGCCGCGGCCGGGCACGTCGCCCACGATGAGGCCTACGCGGGCCCCGGAGAGGGGGATGATGTCGAACCAGTCGCCCGCGACGCCGGTGCGGCCGCCGGCGGGCAGGTAGCGGTGGGCGGTGGTCGCGGCGCTGAGCTGGGGCGTGGTGACCTGGAGCAGGCGGCGCTGGAGGGTAAGTGCGGCGTCGCGTTCGCGGGTGTAGCGGCGGGCGTTGTCCACGCACACCGCCGCGCGGGCCACGACCTCCCCGGCCACGGTCAGATCGTCGGCGTCGAAGGGGTCGGGGCGCTGCCACCGGTAGAAGTGGGCGACGCCGAGGGTGACATCCCGGGCGCGCAGCGGGACGACCATCACCGAGTGGACTCCGGCAGTGGCCATCTTCCCGGCACGGTGCCGGTCGTGGGCCACCCAGTCCTCCGAGCCTTCCAGGGTCGGCAGGAGCACGGCCTCGCCCGTGGCCATGGCATGGGCCTGCGGTGTGGCCGGATGGAAGGTGATCAGCGCGCCGGGCACATAGCTCGCCTCCGGGGCATTCTCATGGACCGAGCGGATGGCCGCGCGGTGCAGTACGGCCCCGCCGCCGATGGGGCCCGGGACGTACTCCTCACCGAGTGCGATGCCCTGCAGCAGGTCGACGGCGATGAAGTCGGCAAGCCGGGGGACGGCCACCGCGGCGAGTTCGACAGCGGTACGGGTGACGTCGAGGGTGGTGCCGATTTCCGTACTGGCGTCGTTGAGCACCACCAGCCGGTCGCGGGCCCGGTTGCGCTCGGTGACCTCCACGATGGCGGAGGCCACGCCCAGAACCGTGCCGCCCGGGTTCACCAGGCGGAAGGAGGTGCTGCTCCACTCCCTCCTCCACCCCTGTAGCGCGGGCACGGGAGCGCCGTGCTCCTGGGTGACCGGCTCCCCGGTCTCCAGCACCCTGCGAAGTCTCGCCTCCATACGGTCGGCCTCGGGCCCTGGGAAGAGTTCACTCAGGCGCCGCCCGAGTGTGTCCTTCCGCGGGATGCCATGGATCTCCTGGAGCGCGTCGTTGATCCGGAGGAACCGCAACCGGGGGTCGTAAACCGCGAGCCCGACCGGTGCCTGCTCGAACAGCCCGTCCACCACGGCCCGGTCGGTGTCCCAGCGACGAATCTCTGCCGCCTCGATGAAGATCGCGAACCAGTCACTGCCGCTTTCGGTGACGACCGGCCAGGCCCGTACCAAAAGGTCCACGCCGCGCCCGTCGCGGTGCCGGGCGGTCAGCTCACCGCGCACACTCTCGCCGGTCCTGCAGCTGCGTACTGCAGCGGCCGCCTTCGGGCGGTCCGCGCCGGCCGCCAGCAGCTCGACCGCAGGCAGCCCGATCACCGCGTCCGCGTTGTACCCGAGCAGTTCCGGTGCCGAGCCGCCCCAGGCCGTGATCACACCGCAGCGGTCCATGGCCGCCGTGCCGGCGAACCGGTCCGGGAAGTGCGCCGCATGGTGCTCCACCCTGACAGCCTCCATTCACGGTCACGGTTCCCGCAACCGCGCGCCAGTGCGCTGAGGCCATGCCGTTCACCAGAGCGCGGACGGAACCACCTGTGACAGCGGTCGGCCGGACCGCCCAAGGCTCGTGGGGCCGCGGGTCACGGTCGTAGGCGCAGGTGAGAACCGAAGCGTTCGCCGCCCTCGACTGCAACGGTTTTCCTGGGCGCGATCTCGGTCACGCCCGCGTCACCCACATCAAGGACCCGTGACGCGGTGAACCCTGATGCCGATGTTGCTGACGCCACCGCTCGTCCTGCTCAGGTGGCCGGGTGGCGGACGGCGACGAGCCGTCGGCACGCTCAGGGCAGCCGGACTCCGGTGAGGCGGCTCAGCTCGTCGAGCAAGGCGTCCTGGAAGCCGGCGTCGGAAACCGCCGGGACCGGTTCCCGTCGGCGCCGGTGGAACCAGTAGCCGCCGCTGACGGATGCCTCTGGTTCGTCGCTCTGCGCCAGCCAGACCTGCGTCGTGTGGCCGAGCGTGAGGTCGTCCGACGCGCTCGGCCCGCCCATCCGGGTGGGCACCCAACCCGGATCGACGACGTTGCTGAGCACGTCCGGCCACCGCCGGGCCACCGCGAAGGCGAGCGTGGCGACGAGGAGTTTGCTGTCGCTGTACGCCTGGACGCCGCTCCATCGCCGTGACGTCCAGTCGAGGTCGTCCAGGGACGCGGTGCCGTCGCTGAGCATGCCGCTGCTGATGTAGACCAGTCGGTCGGAACGCTCGATCTTGGCGGTCAGCACGTAGGGAGCGAGAACGTTCACGGCCAGCGTGCGCGGGTGGCCTTCGGAGGTGGCGACACGCTCGGAGTCGATATAGATGCCCGCGTTGTGGATGACGGTGTCCATCCGGCCGAGCGCGTTGACCTGCTCGGCGAGAGCGTGCGTCTGCTTGGCATCGGAGAGATCACCGACGACCACTCCGAACGCGCGGTCCGCGAGGGCGCCCAGGTCCGTCGCCCGTGACGGGTTGCGCGCGTGCAGGACGACCTCATGCCCGTCGTCAAGGAGATCCAGGGCGGCCGCCTTGCCGAGCCCTTCGGTGGATCCGGTGATGAAGATGCGTGCCATGCGCGGTCACTGCTTCCGTGTGAAGTAACCGTGGCGGCACACGGTCGACGCGTGGGAGCCGAGGACCGACAGCGGGTGTGCCCCCAGCGTGCGTGCCGGACACGGTACGGGCGACTCGGGCGACGTCTGGCTGGCTCTGCTCATGAGTTGTGGCTTTCTGGCTCAGCTTCCGTGCAGGAGCGGGGCTTCCGGCCGCGCCCGGCTCCCGGTTCCTTTTCGGAGGCGCCTGGACGAGGTCGGGAAACTCCTCGGTCAGTACGTGGCATCCGGCATCGACCTTGGCCCTGACCATGGGATATTCCTCGAACATGTCGCAGATGCCTTCGGTTTCGATGCTGTCTCAGCGCGTGGCTTCGGTGTTGAGCAGGACGACGTTGCGGTCGGGGGTGAGCAGGTGCTCGGTGCCCTCGGCGTCCTTCAGGTGCTGCAAGGCAGCCAGCGAGGCCGCACCGCACGGGCCGGAGTCGATGCCGGCCTCGGCCAGGCGCACGCTGGCCTTGGCCGCCTCGGCGTCGGTCACCCAGATGCCGCCGTCCAAGGTTGAGAGCAGATCGGGGAACGCGAGCGACGAGGGGGTGCCGCAGTTGAGGCCGGCCATCGTCGTTGTGCTCGTCCGCGTGGTGACCGAGCGGCCGGCGGCGAGGCTGGCCGCGATGCAGGGCGCCGCCTCCGGCTCGACGGTGACCGCCCGCCAACCGGGGTTGCGCTGACAGTGCAGGGCCGCCGCGTGGGCGAGCGAGCCCACCCCGGCCGGGACCACCAGCAGCGCCGAGGTGCCGCCGAGCTGCGCCAGGGCCTCCTCGAAGAGGGTCGCGTAGCCGTCGACGATCCACTGGGGCACCGTCTCGTAGCCGGGCCAGGAGGTGTCTTGCACCAGGAGGAGATCGCCGGTGGAGTCCTCGCAGAGGCCGGCGGCCGCCTGCACCGTGGCGTCGTAGTCGTCGGCGAGCACGCGCACGTCGGCGTCCTCGTCGCGGATGGCCTGGATCGCGGCCTCCGAGACGACGTCAGGGATCAGCACCATCGCGTCGAGCCCCAGGTATGACGCCATTCGTGCCACTGCGCGACCGTGGTTGCCGTCGGTGGCGGTGACCAGCGTTGCTGGCGCGTTGCCCTCGATCCGCGCGCGGAGCGCCTGGAGCGTCGGCTGCTCGGGCTCGCCGTAGCGCGCCGCCAGCGCGCGGTAGGCCGCCCAGGACGCGCCGAGCATCTTGAAGGCGGGCAGGCCCAGCCGGGACGACTCGTCCTTGACCGCGACCCGGGCGACGCCGAGGTCGGCGGCCACCGACGGCAGGTCATGGAGCGGCGTGACGGCGTAGGACGGCAGGTGCCGGTGGAAGGACATCCGGGCAGGCCCGGACGGGTCGGGGGCCGGCCGGTGGGGAGCGCCGCCGCTGCGAAGCCGGTTCGGTGTCCACCGGGCCGGGGTCGGGGGCAGGGCGCCGGATGCCGCGCCGGGAACGGATGACAGGGATGCAGATGAATCGGTCACGGGAACGAAGTTAGGCAGTCCGGAGCCAAACGATAAGCATCGGATTGTGGAATCGACCCGGCATGATTGGTGCCGATTGGGATTAGGGTGGGCGAATGCTGGAGATGCGGCGGGTCCGCCTGTTGGTGGAGCTGGAGCGGCGGGGCAGCCTCGCCGCGGTGGGCGAGGCGCTGCACCTGAGCGCGTCGGGGGTCTCGGCGCATGTCAGCCGGCTCGAGCGCGAGGTCGGCACGCCCCTGGTCACCCAGGTGGGGCGTGGTCTGCGGCTGACCGAGGCGGGCGCTCGGCTGGCCGAGCACGGCCGACGACTCCTCGCGGACATGGAGCAGGCGGAAGCCGACCTGCGCGAGCTCTCCGGCCAGGTGGCCGGCACACTGCGGCTGGCCTCCTTCCAGAGCGCAGCCCTGCTTCTGCTGCCGCAGGTGCTGGGGAACCAGGAGTCCCACGCGGGGCTGCGGATCGAGCTCGTCCAGGCAGAGCCGGAGCGTGCGGTGCCCGCCCTGCTCGCCGGCGACTTCGACCTCGTCGTGGCCGAGGAGTATCCCGGCGTGCAGCCGTGGATCCCGGCCGAGACCCACCGGCACGAGCTCGGTCACGACCCCCTGTCCGCCGTCGTGGCCGAATCGCTCCTCGAAGGTCGCGCGCTCAGTGTCGAGGGGGGACGGATCCCGTGGGTGATGGAGGCACGGGGGAGCGCGTCGCGGGAGTGGGCGGAACTCACCTGCCGCCGGATGGGCTTCGAGCCGGACGTGCGCTACGAGAGCGACGACCTTCTGGTCCACCTGGAGCTCATCCAACGCGGGCTCGCCGCCGGCATGCTGCCGGCCATCGTCGCCGCCCGTGCCCGCGACGACTTGCGGTGGCTGCCCACCGGTGCAGCGCGGACCCTGTTGACTCTGACCCGCCTCGGAACCGAGCGGCTCCCTTCACTACGGCTGGTCCGGGGGGAGCTGCGGTCGGCCTTCCGGGCCCTGCATTCGGCAGTTCCAGTGCTGGATTGAGTGCACTCCCTGATGCTGTTCCTAGACGCTTCCATCGGTTCATACTCGGCCTCGTAAGGCAGTGCAGTTGGCCGCAGCACAGGACCGAAATGGGAGATCACCAATGGCTCAGGTAGCGCTCACGACCGACATCGGCGAAGGCTACGGCCGGTGGGAGCTGGCCGATGACGAGGCGCTGCTCGACGTCGTCACGGCCGCCAACATCGCGTGCGGCTTCCATGGCGGCGACCCCGGCACCATGCGCCGCACCTGCAAGCTGTCGGTGGCCAACGGCGTCGCCATCGGGGCCCAGGTCAGCTATCGCGACCTCCACGGCTTCGGGCGCCGGTTCATCGCCTACGACCGGCAGGAGCTGACCGACGACCTGCTTTACCAGATGGGCGCCCTCGAGGTCTTCGCCCGCACCGCCGGCGACAAGATCAACTACGTCCGCGCCCACGGCGCCCTCTACAACGCAGCCGCCACCGTGACCGAGCACGCGCAGGCCATCGTCGACGCCACACGCGAGTACAACGCGGACCTGCCACTGCTCGCCCAGGTCGGCACCGAGACCTGGCGCCTGGGGCAGGAGGCCGGGCTCAACATGGTCGCGGAGGCGTTCGTCGACCGTGCCTACACCCCGCAGGGACTGCTGGTTCCGCGCACCGAGCCCGACGCCATGCTTTCCGACCCGGCCCAGGCCTCCGCCCGCGCGGTCGAGATGGTCACGCAAGGCGAGATCACCGCGATCGACGGCAGCCGAATCCCGATCCGTGCCGAGGCGATCCTGGTGCACTGCGACACCGCCGGCTCCGCCGAAATCGCCCGAGCGACCCGCAAGGCCCTCGAGGCGGCAGGCGTCGATCTGGTTCGCCTCGGCTGATGCGGGTTGCCGCAGTGCCGATGACGCCCACACTTCGTCCCTGCGGTGACACGGGGCTTCTGCTCGAGCTGCCGGACAACCGCCTGGTGCACGCCTACGCCGCCGCCGTGCGGGCGGCGCAGGTCGCGGGCGTCGTCGACATCGTCCCCGCCCTCGACACCCTGCTCGTCCTGATCGACCCCCGATCGGGCTCGATGGCGCACGTCGAGGCCCGGCTGCGTGAGATCAACGTGCCCGACGCCGCCGAGGAGTCGCCGCGCGTGGTCGAGCTGCCCGTCCGGTACGAGGGCGAGGACCTCGCCTGGGTCGCCGAGCATTGCGGCATGGAAGAGCGGGAGGTGGTCGAGGCCCACACCTCGACCCCCTGGCGGGTCGGGTTCTGCGGCTTCGCACCGGGGTTCGCCTACCTCGTCGGCGGGGACCCGCGGCTGCACGTTCCGCGGCGGGCGGAGTCGCGGGTTGCCGTACCCGCCGGCGCGGTCGCGTTGGGCGGCCAGTTCTCGGCCGTCTACCCCCGGCGCTCTCCGGGCGGATGGCAGCTGCTGGGGTACACCGACGCCCAGATGTGGGACACCAGCGCCGAGCAGCCGTCACTGCTGATGCCCGGCGACCAGGTCGTCTTCCGGGAGGTCGCGCCGTGAGCAGCCTCGCGCAGCTCCGCCCGCCCGGCCGGCTGACGGTGGTCGAGCCCGGCATGCTGTCGCTCGTCCAGGACCGCGGCCGCCCTGGCTACGCTCACCTCGGCGTCGGGCGCGCCGGCGCCGCGGACCTCGCGGCGATGATCCTGGCAAACCGGATCCTCGGCAACGACGAGTCGGCTCCCGTCGTCGAGGTGACCAATGGCGGGCTGGCCTTCACCTGCGATGCCCCGTCCTTCGTGGCTGTCACCGGTGCCCCGTTGCCGGTCAAGGTCGGCGCCTGGCGGCGGTGGACCCACGAGGTCCTGTCTGTGGCCGCCGGCGAGGTCGTCGCGCTGGGCATGCCGCGTCACGGCCTGCGCAGCTATGTCGCCGTGCGTGGGGGCATCTGCGTGCCACCGGTCCTCGGGTCGTGCTCGACCGACCGCCTCTCGGGCCTGGGGCCCGAGCTGTTGCGGGCCGGCGCCACACTCGGCATCGGGCCCGCCCAGGGCCGACTGCCGGTCGCCGACCTCGTGGTCGCGCCACCGCCTCCCGACCCGGCCGAGGACGTCCGGCTGCCGGTCCGGCTGGGGCCGCGGGCGGACTGGTTCGAGCCGGAGGCACTGCGGACCCTGCTCAAGACCCGCTTCGAGGTCACGCCGGATTCAGACCGGGTCGGCGTCCGGCTCGCCGGGCCGACACTGCCGCGGCGGATCCTCTCCGAGCT
Organism: Streptomyces sp. NPDC055140; assembly: GCF_053607285.1. Taxonomy (NCBI): domain Bacteria; kingdom Bacillati; phylum Actinomycetota; class Actinomycetes; order Kitasatosporales; family Streptomycetaceae; genus Streptomyces; species Streptomyces sp. NPDC055140. Next base: position 30,682 of record NZ_JBSGTG010000042.1, read on the forward strand.
CACCAGTGAGGGCGTGGTCGAGGGGTCACTGCAGGCGCCGCCCGGTGGGCGGCTCACTCTCTTCGGACCCGACCACCCTGTGACCGGCGGTTATCCCGTGATCGCCGTCGTCCGGGAGCGGGCGATGCCCGTTGTCGCCCAGTTGCGCCCCGGCCAGGGCGTGCGGTTCGTACGCGGATGAGGACGTGCCGACATGACCGATCTGGTCGAGCCGGCGCTCCGACTCCGACCGGTGGGCCAGTACGACTTCGGCACGGCCGCGGCCGTCGTCGTCCGCTACGGCCGGAGCACGAGCGGTGGGGGGATCGGCGAGGTGCTCTACGAGGCCCCGACACAGGGGTGGTCCGCCGCCAGGCCGCTGCGCGGCACGGCCAGGACCTTGGGTTCACCGAGGCCGTCGCCGCCTGCTCGCTGCCGGCGGGCCGTCGGCCGGCGTGATCCCGGGGGCGTCGTGCTCGACAACGGCGCGACCGTCGAGGTCCTTGCCCCGTCCGCGGGCGGCCGGCGATGGCTGCGAGGAGTGGGTGGGTCTTCCGTGATCTTCCGTGAGCACGTTCCGGCCGACGCCCGGCGTTCGTATCTGGTGACAAGGAAAGCGGCGATCCTATGTCACTCGATGTCATGTCCCTGGTGATCTCTGCCGCATAACGTGTCGCCCGAGCGGGCCTCCCAGCCGCACATGCCCAGCTCATGACCGGCCCAAGACAAGGGAGCACATCATGTCCGTCAGGTTCGGACTGGCGATCGAGAACTTCACCTCGGCGGAGAGGGCCCCCGACCTCCAGCACCTCGTTGAGTACAGCAAGCGCGCCGAGGAGCTCGGCTACACCTCGCTGTGGGCCTGGGACCATCTCTTCCTGGGCAGTAAGCAGCCCTTCCCGCAGCTCGAGGCGCTGACCACCCTCGCAGTTCTCGCCGCGAACACCTCCACCGTGACGCTCGGCACGGGCATCCTGGTGTTGCCGATCCGCGACCCTGCGCTGCTGGCCAAGACCGCCGCAACCATCCAGGACTTCTCGCACGGGCGGCTGTGCCTGGGCGTCGCCGCCGGCTGGTACGAGCGGGAGTTCGACGCGACGGGCACACAGTTCAAGGGTCGCGGCCAGATCTTCGAGCGGACGCTGGAGATCTGCAAGCAGCTGTGGACCGAGGACGAGGTCACCGGCGACTGGGACGACCTGTCCTTCCGCCGGGTGCGCATGCTGCCGAAGCCGCAGCCTCGCCCCGGTCTGCTCATCGGCGGATACGTCGACCGGGTGCTGCGCCGGGTGGCGACTCTGGGCGACGGGTGGCTGACCTACTTCTACACGCCGGAGGCGTTCACGGCGTCCTGGGCCAAGATCCGTCAGTACGCCGAGGAGGCCGGCCGCAACCCCGACGAGCTGCGCAACGTCTCCCAGCTGCCGCTGTGCATCGGTGAGTCCAAGGAGGCCGCGCTGGCGCGGTCCGGCCCGTGGCTGGCGTCCTACTTCGACACCCCGGCCTGGAGCGACGCCACGCCCGACAGCGCGATCGTCGGCACTCCGGAGCAGTGCGCCGAGCAGCTCCAGCAGCACATCGAAGCCGGAGTACAGGAGATCTGCCTGATCCCGCACGGCTACGAGCAGGAGCAGGTCGAGCGGTTCGCCGCCGAGGTCATGCCGCTGCTCGGCGCGGGAGCGTCGGTGCTCGCGGCCGCGGCACGAGGAGCGCAGTCGTGACCCTGCTGTCAGCCGCGGGCCCGGACACGGTGGGGGCCCGGGAGGAGCTCGAGCGACGCGCCCGGCCCCGGGTCGACAAGGTCGTTTCGGCGCGGGATGCCATCCGCGAGTACGTCGCCGACGGCGACGTGATTGCCGTCGGGGGAACCAACCACGCCCGTACGCCGATGGCGCTGCTGATCGAGGTGCTCCGCCAAGGGCGCCGCGGGCTCTCGCTTGCCCGGCCGCTGACGTGCTTCGAGGCGGAGCTCTTCATAGCCACAGGGATGGCCGACCGGTTGATCACCAGCTGGGTGGGCATCGGCCACGGCTGGGGCCTGGCCAAGGTGCTCAGGGAGTACGCCGAGTCCGGCCGGGTCGTCTACGAGGAGTGGAGCCACCTCGGCCTCGGCCTGCGCTACAAGGCCGGCGGCATGGGCATCCCGTTCCTGCCGTCGTACTCGATGATGGGATCCGACATCGGACACCGGCGCAATGTCGAAGAGGTCACCTGTCCGTACACCGGGCAGTCCCTCAACGCGGTACCGAGCCTCAACCCCGATGTCGCGCTGATCCACGTCCAGCGCTGCGACGTCTACGGCAACGCCCAGATCGACGGCTACGAGCTCATGGACGCCGACATCGCGCGCGCCGCCCGACGTGTCGTCATCTCCACCGAGGAGATCGTCAGCACGGAGGTCATACAGCGGGACCCGTCGCGCACCGTCATCCCGGCATTCGCCGTCGACGCAGTGGTGCACCAGCCCATGGGCGCCTACCCGCACGAATGCTACGGGCGCTATCTCGCCGACGAGGACGCATTCCGGGACTACGCCGAACGGATCCGCGCACACGGTGCCGCGGGCGCCCGAGAGTACGTCATGAACCTCGTCCAGCACCCGGACCACGACGGCTTCATCAGCTCGGTGCCGTCGGAGCGACTCGACAACCTTGTGCTGGGCGCGAAGGGAATGATGCCGCGATGAGCACCACGAACGACCCGGTCGCGAACGATGCGCAGCCGCTGCGGCCGTCACCGTCCGAAGTGATGACGGTCGCCGCGAGCCGCCTCCTCGAGGACCACAAGGTGATGTTCGCGGGGATCGGGCAGCCGCTGGTCGCCGCGGCATTGGCCCGTCGGCGCCAGGCGCCCAACCTGACCGTCGTTCTCGAGGGCGGCATGATCGGTATTCACCTCATGCCGGGCGAACTGCCCGACTCGACCAACGAGATGCGCGCCGCGGTCGGCGCCGAGATGGTTACCTCCGCGACCGACATCTTCCTCCTGGCTCAGCGCGGATTCTTCGACTACGGCTTCGTCGGTGTCGCCCAGGTCGACATGTACGGCAACGTCAACACCTCCGTGATCGGCGACCACGACAGACCGTCCATCCGTCTGCCCGGTCCGGGCGGTGGCAACGACATCGCGTCCCTGTGCAACCAGACAGTCATCGTGACCAACCATGAGCCACGGCGCTTCGTGGAGAAGGTCGACTTCGTCACCAGTCCCGGGCACCTGACCGGCGGTGACAGCAGGCGATCTGCTGGCCTGAGACACGGAGGACCGCGCTGGGTCGTCACGGACCTGGCCTGCATGGACTTCGACGAGGAAACCCGTCGGATGCGGGTGTGCCACCTGCAGCCGGGGGTGACGCTGGCTCAGGTTCGTGCAGCCACCGGTTTCGAGCTGCTCGTCGCCGATGAGGTCACCACGCTCGAGCCGGTCACCGAGGGCGAGCTCTCCGTGCTGCGCCGGCTCACCGGCGACCTGGCCGCCGACGCCCGGCTGGACGTGCCCACCAAGAACGGAGCTCTCCTGTGAGCACACAGCCCAGTCTCCGGCAGGCTCACGGTGACCGCACGCAGCCCACTTCCTTCGAGTATCAGCGTGCCGACTCCTGGGACGAGGCAGTCGAGTTGCTGCGGATCTGGCAGAGCGAGGCGAAGATCATTGCCGGCGGCCAGAGCCTGGTCCCGATGATGAACCTGCGGCTGACGCTGCCGGCCGCGTTGATCGACATCAACGGCATCGGCGACCAAGGCGGGCCGCGGATCGAGAGCTCGGCCGAGGCACCGGTGCTGGTCATCCCCGCGCTGACCCGTCACGCCACGGTCCTGACCTCTCCGGTCGTTGCGGAGCACGCGCCCCTGCTGCAGCACGCGGTACGCCTGGTCGGCAACGTGAGGGTCCGCAACCGCGGCACGATCGGCGGCAGCGTGGCCCACGCCGACCCGACCGGCGAGATCCCGTGCAGCGTGCTGGCGCTCGGGGGCGTCGTGCGGATGCAGAGCCCGCGCGGCGTACGCGACGTCCCGATCACGGAGTTCTTCCGCACCTACCTGACGACGGCTGCCGAGGACGACGAGGTGGTCACCGAGATCCGCATCCCGAGCTCCGCGGGAGAGCCGTGGGCCTTCGACGAGGTGACGCGGCGGTTCTCCGACTTCGCGACCGTCGCGGTCGCGGTGCAGGCCAGGGCCGGCCGGCCGACCGTCGTACTGGGCGGCGTCGCTGACCGGCCGCTCCGGGTCGCCGATGACCTCGTCGCCGGCGTCGACGTCCGCGACGAGGCAGGGCTCAACAGCGCGGCCGGCGCCGTTGCCGACAGCGTGAACCCCGAGGGCGATGTCCACGCCAGTGCGGACTACCGTCGCCGGCTCGTGCGCGTCCTCGTCCGACGGGCCCTCACCACGGCGCTCGCGCCCCAGGACAAGGGAGTAGGCGCATGATGCGCACACAGGTCCGGCTTCTCGTCAACGGTGAGGAGCACGATCTCTGGATCCGCACTGACCGCACCCTGCTCAATGCCCTGCACGATGACATCGGCCTGCCCGACGTGCGCTACGGCTGCAACGAAGGGGTCTGCGGCACCTGCACGGTGCTGATCGACGGTCAGCCCACCAGCGCCTGCCTGATGTTCGCAGTTCAGGCCGAGGGACACGAGGTCACGACGCTGCACGGTCTGGCGGATCCCGCCGCTGAGCTGCACCCCCTGCAGAAGTGCTTCCTGGAGCGGGGCGGCGCCCAGTGCGGCTTCTGCACGCCGGGGATGCTGCTGACCGCGGCGGCGATGAAGGAGCGCACACCCGACGCCTCCCGCGACGACATCCGCTACGAGCTGGTGGGCAACCTGTGCCGCTGCACCGGCTACACCGCGATCGTCGACTCGGTCGAGGCATGGATGCATGGCGAACACTGCGCAGACGCTGGGGAGCAGGCATGACCGAGACGGCCAGGCGCAAGACCGCAACCCGCGAGAAGAAGCAGGCGGCCGAGGAGCCCTCCTTCAACATCGTCGGCACCTCGCCGGGACACCACGACTTCGTGGACAAAGTGCGCGGGACGCTGCACTACGCGGCTGACTGGAAGCTCCCGGGGATGCTCCACGGGAAGATCGTGCGGTCCGAGATGGCCTCGGCCCGGATCGTCACGATCGACGTGAGCGCGGCGCGAAAGCTCGACGGCGTGGTCGCGGTGCTCACCGCTGAGGACGTGCCGCACAACGAGATCGTCGAACACGCCAGCGGCGGCCTCGGCGAGCTGATCGTCGCCCAGCCGGTGCTGGCGACCGACCGGGTGCGCTACGTCGGCGAGCCGATCGTGATCATCGCCGCGGTCGACCAGGAGACGGTCGACGAGGCGGCCGACCTCGTCCACATCGAGTACGAGCCCCTCCCCGGGGTGTTCTCGCCCCACGACGCGATGCGCGACGACGCACCGCTGGTGCACGACGCCGGCAACGTCCTGGTCAACTGGCGTCTGGAGCGCGGCGACGTCGCCGCGGCCTTCGCCGCTGCCGACGTCGTCGTCGAGAACACCTACCAGACCCAGCGCGTCGAGCATGCGTACCTCGAGACCGAGGCCGGCGTCGGGTGGATCGAGAACGACGTCGTCACGCTCCGGGTATCCACGCAGGTCATCGAGCACGCCACCGAGATCGCCCAGATCATCGGTCTGCCGCACAACAAGGTGCGGGTCATCGCGTCGTACATGGGCGGCGGGTTCGGCGGCAAGGAGGACATGACCGTCGAGCCCTACCTCGGCCTCCTGGTATGGAAGACGCGGAAGCCGGTGCGCATGGTGTGGACCCGTCAGGAGTCACTGATGGCCAGCACGAAGCGGCACCCGTTCACGATGCACTACCGCACGGCGGCGACGCGGGAGGGCCGCATCCTGGCGATGGAGGCCGACATCGTCGGCGACGCCGGCGCCTACCCCTGCCTGAGTGCGCGCATCCTCTTCGCCGGTGCGGCGCTGTCGACCGGGCCCTACAAGGTCCCGGCACTGCGGACGCGCTCCCGAGCTGTGTTCACCAACAACGTGCCGACGAGCGCCTTCCGCGGCTTCGGCGCGATGCAGGTCGTGCTCGGCTACGAGTCCCAGCTCGACCAGCTGGCCGACGCCGTCGGCGTGAGCCGCACCGTGATCCGGGACCTGAACTATGTCGAGAAGGGTGACGTGATCACCTCCGGCGAGCCGATCACCACGGCGGTCGCGGTGACCGAGACCCGCGAGAAGGCGCTGGCCCGACTCGGCCCGCCGAGCCCACCGTCCGGGCCCGGCAAGGTCGTTGGCCAGGGCTTCGGCAACAGCATGCAGCCTTACGGCCGCACCATCTGGTTCCGCGACCACGCCTCGGCGTGGGTGACGCTCCAGGCGGACGGAACGCTGTTGATCCGCAGCGGTGTTACCGACCTCGGGGCCGGCCAGGCCGCGAGCCTGTGCCAGATTGCGGCCGAAGTGCTGGGCGTGCCGCTGGAGGCCATCAGCGTCTACATCGGCGACACCGCGCTCAACCCGCCGGCCGGCGGCACCTTCGCGACCCGACAGCTGTACATGTCGGGCAACGCCATCCTGAGGGCCAGTGGCGCGCTGCGCGACCAGCTGGCGCCGGTGGCGGCAACCCTGCTCAGCGCGGAGCCGGACACGCTGATCTGGAAGGACGGCAAGGTCACCACGGCCACGGGCACGAGCGAAGTCACTCTCGCCGACGTGGCCCGCGCCGCTCAGGACGCCGCGGTCGACACGTCCGTGCTCTACACCTGGCGGGCGCCCGCGGGCCGGTTCGATCCCGAAGTCGGCCAGGGCGGCACCTTTCCCGACTACACCTTCGGCACCCACGCGGCCGAGGTGGAGGTCGACCTGGAGACCGGCGCGGTGCAACTCACGAAGTACGCCGCCTGCCACGACGTCGGCCGGGCGATCAATCCGGTGCGTGCGACGGGGCAGATCCAAGGAGGCGCGATGCAGGGGATCGGCTACGCACTCACCGAGGAGTGCGTGCTCGTCGACGGCAACCCGTTCTCGAACCTGTTCGCCAACTACCTGATCCCGTGCTCGATGGACGTGCCGGACGTGCAGGTCGATCTGGTCGAGAGCGGCGAGGGTCGCGGGCCGTTCAACGCCCGGGGCATCGGCGAGCCGCCCATCGGGCCGCCTGCCGCGGCCATCGCGAGCGCGATCGAGAACGCGATCGGCCGCCGGCCGACCACCCTTCCGATCACTCCCGAGCGTGTCCTCGCGCTGCTTGACGACAAGCGCGCCGAGGGATCGACTTCGAACGCTGAGGAGGCGTTGGGACGATGAAACTTCACCACACCACGACGGTGCAGGCCAGCCCCGCGGAGGTTTGGCAGTTCCTCCAGGACACCCGAGCGGTCGTCGCCTGCCTGCCGGGCGCGGAGCTCACCGACGAGCTCGAGAACGACCGGTACGGCGGCGTCCTCCGCATCGCCATCGGACCGCTGAAGATGAACTACAACGGCGAGGTCGACGTGCTCCGGCGCGATGCCCAGACCCGCGAACTGGAGTTCGCGGCGTCGGGACGCGACCGCCGCGGCGGAGGATCGGTCCGGGCCGACGTGCGTGTAGGGGTCGCGAACGCCGGGAACGGAACGAGCCAGCTGGAGTCGGTGACCGACCTGCAGCTGACCGGACGGATCGCCGCGCTCGGACGCGGGGTCCAGGATGTCTCCAACACGATGTTCATCGACTTCTCCCGTCGTCTCGCCGACCGCATCGCCACCGGAACGGCCGAGGTCGGGCAGGTCCACGCCGCCACCGCGACGGCTACCTCCCAGAGTTCGGGACCCGCGCCGGGCAGCGCGGCGCCGGTCGCGCGGCAGGCAGACCGCCAGGCCTCGGTCTCCAGCGAGATCAAGCTCACGCAGCTGGTCGTGAGTGTGGCTCGGCAGAGACTCGCCGACATGTTCGCGCGCTGGAGCGAGAGACTGCGCCCATAAAGGAGGCGACTCAGATCGTCGGGTGGGGGCCACAGCAGGCTGCCGCAGCGGCTCCCACCCGGCTTCGGCCTGCCCCGAAAACTAGATGTCGTCGATCCCCGGTTCCAACTACCTCTGATTCGTGGATGCGATCGTCGGCATCTGGCGAATCTGGAGGGCGACGAACACCTTCACCGCGGTCGCCGTACTGCTGCTGAAGGGGCCGAGGAGGCGCTCAAGTTTGGCGAGCCGATAACGAAGGGTGTTGTAGTGGTAGTGCAGGTGCCGCGCGGTCTCGGCCATGTTCATGTTGAACTCGACCAGTGTCTCAAGGGTTTTGAGGAGTTCGTTTCGCTCCTGCTCAGGAAGCTTGGTCAGAGGGCCCAGAACCTCGTCGACGAAGGTCTGCAACTCGGTCTCCTCGACCTGGGCGAGCAGCTTGAAGAGCCCCAGATCGTCGTACGCGGCGACAGCGTCCGGGCCGCCGATTTTCCGACCGACGCGTAGGGCGGAACGTGCCTCCTGGTAGGCAGCGGGAATACCCAGCGGTCCGCGGTGCACGCGGCTCACGCCGACGGCGTACTCGCCGCGGACGAACTGGGCGACCTCGGCCTGAACGGAGCGAACCGCCGTGGGAGCTCCATGCTCGGCGCCGATGACAGCCACGAGTTCGGCGCCGAGGCCGGCGGCCGCCGCCTTGCGGTCCTTGCTGTGCACGGCCGAGATCCAGAACTCGAGGGCACGCTCGTTCGCGAGGCGTTTCTGGGCGGTGGTGCCGTGGTCGTCGGCGCCGTCCTTGCTGCTGACCAGGACGACGACGTCGCGATCGAGGTCCCAGCCGAACCCGAAGCCGCGCGCGGCCGAGTCCGCGATCTCGGACTCGGCGCCCGTCATCAACTCGTAGAGCGCGTTGGAGGAGAACTGCCGCTCTATCGCGCTTACGGCCAGGTCGCGGGTGAACTCGAGCGCGGCGATGACGGCAGCCTGGTCGACGGCCACCTGGTCGAACTCGCCGAAGGCGCGGCTGGTTTCGATGGCGACGACGAAGCCGTGCTGGAGGGAGCCGGCGCGGATCGGCCGGATCAGCCAGCCCTGTTCGCCCTCGTTCCCGCCGGCCGCGCCGCCGCGGAGCCGCTGGACGATCAGGCGGCCGTCGCGGACCAGGTCCAGCTCGTCGGCTCGGGAGACGTCGCCGATCTGGGCCCGAACGATGCCGTGCTGGTCGCTGATGAACACCCCCGCGTCACCGAGCAGGTGGGAGAGCTTGCCAGCGAGCTGGTTCAGACCGCCACCGGAGAGCGTCACCGAGAGGAACGACTGGTGGAGTTCGTGCGCGCGCTCCAGCGCCGCGGCCTGCCGGTTCACGATCGTTGAGAAGGCGTGGCTGAGGATGTCGTCGAACCTGATGTGCTGCGGGATCAGGACCAACGGGAGCCCGAGTTCCTCGGCGGTGGCGACGGCCGTCGTACTGAGGTCAGGCAGGTATCGGTCGATTTTGACCCCGATGCCGGCGAGCCCGAGCCGACGCAGGCCGCGCAGCAGCTCCGCCTGGCCGGCGTCGTCGCGGGGCAGGGGATACCCGGTGGCCAGCAAGAACTCATCGGACTTCACCCACGGCCCGATGTCCGGCACGGTCATGACGTTCAGTGCGCAGATGTTGTGGTCGAGGCCCTGACGGCCGGCGACCAGCTCGGCCCCTGCCATCACCTCGTGGCCCAACAACTCGCCTACGGTGAGGGCCTGTCCGAAGTCGCCCGATGGCGCGCTCCCGATCATGCGCCGCAGTTTAGGGGTAAGAGCCAAAAGATGCACAAGATATTCGTAACGATGGCCATTCTCTGCGGGTGACGGAACTCATAGGCTCCGTGGACCGGTGATGGCTCGACGCCTGTCGCCGAGGCCCTGTCGTCGGGACTACGGAGGTAGCACGATGAGCACGATCGCGGTCGTCGGAGGCACCGGCCCACAGGGGAAGGGGCTCGCCTATCGCTTCGCCCGCGGCGGGCACGACGTCGTCCTCGGGTCACGCGACGGAGCGCGGGCCACCCAGGCTGCCGACGAACTCGCCGCGCGCCTGGGGGGACGCGGCGGCACGGTCGCGGGGGCGGAGAACGCGGCGGCCGCGACGAAGGCCGAAGTCGTCCTCCTCGCCGTCCCGTACGCCGGTCACGACGCCCTGGTCGCATCGCTGGCTGCTGAGCTCGCCGGCAAGGTCGTCATCAGCTGCGTCAACCCGCTCGGCTTCGACCAGCGCGGCCCCCACGGTCTCGACCTGGGTGGCACGTCGGCCGCCGAGACAGCGCAGGGCCTGCTGCCCGACAGCGTGGTGGTCGGCGCCTTCCACCACCTCTCGGCGGTCTCCCTGAATGGAGACGCCGACCTGCTCGACCACGAGGACGTGCTGGTATGCGGGGACGACCCGGAGGCGAAGCAGACGGTCATGGACCTCGCGGCGACCATCACCGGCAGGCCGGGCATCGACGCCGGAGCGCTGCGCCTGGCACGGCAGCTCGAGCCGCTGACCGCCGTGCTCATCTCGATCAACAAGCGGTACAAGGTCCGCTCCGGTCTGGCCATCCACGGCGTGAGCGGGTCATGACCGAGCAACTGCGGTGGTGGGTCGTGGTGCCGATGAAGGACATCCGTCATGCCAAGTCGCGGCTCGGCGGCGACCCAGGCCGGCGGCGGGCGCTCGCGGTCGCCATGGCGCGCGACACGCTTCGCGCCGCTGCCGGAGCGGTCTGCGTCGACGGCGTCGTCCTCGTCTGCGACCAGCCGGACGACGTACCTGAACTGATGGTGCCGGGCGTGCGCATAGAGGTGCGGCCAGGTCTCGACCTCAACGACGCACTCAGTGCCGGCGCCGCCGTGGTGCGGGCCGAAAACGCCCGTCGGCACCTCGCGGCGCTGCCCGCGGACCTGCCGTACCTGCGCAGCGACGAGCTGACGGTGGCCCTCGGCCGGGTCGCCCGTCACCCGCGCGCCGTGGTGGCGGACCGCGAGGGCGTCGGCACCGCGCTGCTCACCGCACGCTCCGGAACACAGCTGCTCCCGGCCTTCGGTCTCGACTCACTGACCCGTCACCGCGCCTCGGGCGCCCGGGAGGTACTCCTCCCGGCGCGGTCCGGCCTGCGCCGTGACGTCGACCACCAGGAGGACCTGGTGTCCGGGCACGGACTCGGTCCGCGTACCCACGCGACGTTGCGCGGCGGTCCCGTCCTGGCGACTGCGGAGGAAGGAGTACGGTGCTGATCGGCATCCCGTGCGAGTCGAAACCGGGCGGATCCCTGGTTGCGGCGACCGCCAAGACCGTATTCCAACTGACCGACCTCAGCCATGACTTGATCGTCGAGTCGGGCGCCGGCGACCAGCCGGACAGTGCGTTCACCGAGGCCGGTAGGGGCATTGCCGTCGTCCGCGACGGCGAGTCGACCTGGCCGCCGCCGACCGCGCAGGTGTCGGCAGCCCGGGCAGGTCATCCGACCGCCCCCATCGAGGAGGTCGCCCTCGAGGAGGAGACGAGGACGCTGAGCCCTGGTGCGAAGGGGCTGGTACTCGCGGGCATCGCGTACGCCGCCGAGTTGCTGGCCGGCGCCGTGAACCCGGCCGAGTCGCAGGACCCGTCCTCGCCGATCGCCGGCATGCCAGTCCTCGAGGTCTGGAAGGCCAAGGACATCATCGTGTTCAAGTGGTCCATGGCTGCTGGCCACGCCGGCGTTCAGAACCCGCTCTTCTTCCGCGAGAACAGCCAGATGCTGGTCGGCGACGCGAAGGACCGGGTCGAGGACATCATCTGCCACCTCGAGGTCGCCGCCCATGCGTGAGGTCCTCAGCGAGCTGCTCGCCTGGTGGCGCGCCGGCGAGTCGGTCGCCCTGGGGACCGTCGTCGCGACCTTCAGGTCGGCGCCGCGGCCGCCGGGGGCATCGATGCTGGTCGGCCCCGATGGGAGTGTCGTGGGCTCGGTCTCGGGCGGCTGCGTCGAGGGCGCGGTTGTCGAGCTGGGCCGGCAGGTCCTTCAGGACGGCGTACCGGTGCTTGAGCGCTACGGCGTGACGGACGAGGACGCCTTCGCCGTAGGCCTGACCTGCGGCGGGATCCTCGACGTGTACGTCGAGAAGGTCGACCGCGTGACCTTCCCGGAGCTTGAGGACGTGGCGGGCGAGGTCGAGGCGGGGCGGCCCGTGGCCGTGGCGACGGTGGTCGCCCACCCCGATCCCGCCGTCCTGGGCCGGCGGATCCTGGTGCGGCCGGGCGCAGCGGCCTCCGGAGGCCTCGGCAACGACCGGATGGACGGCGCCGTCGCCGACGACGCGCTGGGCCTGCTCGCGGTCGGCGCCAGCGAGACGCTCGGCTACGGGCCCGGCGGTGAACGCCGGGGCGAGGGGATGCGGGTGTTCGTGCGCAGTTTCGCCCCGCGCCCGCGGATGCTGGTGTTCGGCGCCATCGACTTCGCCGCTGCCGTCGCCCGGGTGGGGACCTTCCTCGGCTACCGGGTGACGGTCTGCGACGCGCGGCCCGTGTTCGCGACGCATGCCCGCTTCCCCGACGCCGACGAGGTCGTCGTCGACTGGCCGCACCGTTATCTCCAGGCGCAGGCCGACGCCGGGGCGATCGACGGCCGCACCGTGATGTGCGTGCTGACGCACGACCCCAAGTTCGACATCCCGCTGCTCGAGGTCGCGCTGCGGCTCCCGGAGGTCGCCTACATCGGAGCGATGGGTTCGCGGCGGACTCATGAGGGTCGCCTCCGTCGTCTGCAGGAGGCCGGCCTGACTCCCGCGGAGATCGAGCGGCTGTCGAGCCCCCTCGGTCTCGACCTCGGCGCGCGGACGCCGGAGGAGACCGCGGTCAGCATCGCCGCCGAGATCATCGCCCGCCGTTGGGGCGGCAGCGGCCGGCGGCTTGCCACGGTCGGCGGGCGGATCCATCGCGAGGACTGATCGGCCGCCGATCGCGCTCATCGGGCGGTCGGGCTGCAGGAAGGCCGGGTCGTCGGCCCCGTGGCCGGCCGGCGTGGTCGCTGCGGAACTCCGGCAGCAGGGCCGGACCGGCAGGCGCGCTTGCCCTACTGGACGGACCGCCAGTGGTCGGCGATCTCGGCGTCCGACGCCCCGCGCCGGAGCGGGCTGCGGAGGCCGACTCGTCCCGTACGAACAGGCAGTTGAGGACCTGGCCGTCCGGGGTCAGCCGCACCCGGTCGGAGTCGCCGCGGAACAGGGGCGTCACGGAGGCGATGACGCCGACCGTCCCGGCGCCGCCGTTCACCACGAATCGCTCTGCCGGGGCGCTTCCCTGGTGTTCGCCGGTCGGCGCCAGGTCGAACTCGGCGACCAGCCGCTCGAGGATCTCGTCCGCGGTCACCATGTCCTCCCGGCTCCAACTGGCCGGCGTCCTCGAAGACGCGGAGCCGGACTGCGGGGTCCTTGGCGGGCGAACCGAAGTGGCCTGTCCTCGCTGCTCGAAGAGCCGCCGTGAGGTCGTCTCGTGCATCACGCCCACCGACAGGCTCACGGGCTTGTTCCGGTTCAGCTCCTCCCGTGTCAGCACACCGGCGTCGACGTGGGGCAACAGGCCCGTCTCTTCGAGGATTCGGACTGCGATGGCGCGCACGTGGGCCAGGGCCGAGTCGTACCCCGGCTCGTCCAGCCACGCCTGCGCATAACGGGCCGGCGGCCCGCGGCCCGGTCACCCGGCGTGAGTAGCGTCTTGACGCCGTCGGCTTTGGTGGCATGCTGCGCGATCGCGATGCTCTCGACCGGCGACGGGAACGGCGCCCGATCCACGCGCGCGGCCTGGGCCGGCGCCTAGACGAAGGTGCAGTGGTGGCATCGGTCTCCGCACAGCCGGGTGACTGGGATCAAGATCTTCGGCGAGAATGTGACGACGCCCGTCGACCAGGCCCGCCGCGCGCATCCGCGCGGCGACGGAGCACAGCCTGTCGAGCTGCTCACCCCGTGCTGCGATGAGCGCGCCGTGCAGTCGGTTTGGTCGAGCACGGCGCCACGCTCCGCTCGTACCAGCGCGTGCTGAACCTCGCGGACCGTCGGCTGCGAGGTGGTGGTCACGAGTCCTCTTCCCTGCGAGTGTCCTGCCCGGCCGGAGCTGGGCAGGACACTCGACTTTTGTTGAGCCTTCGGGGCGGCGTGGTCAGGCGCGGTCGCCCTCCACGCGGCGTATGTCGATCCCGGCCGGCGAGGCAACTCGAGGACGCCACACGCCGAAGATCACCGCGGCGACGATGGCCGAGACGAAGTAGCTGAAGTCCGCCCCGTGCAGCGCCTGGGCAATCGGGCCGGTGTAGAACTCGGTGCCCATGAACGGAACCGCGACGGCGGTACCGACCACCAGCGCGGTGAGTCCAGGGGTTCCGTAGCGCCCGAACACGCCGTCACGCTCATAGAAGTTGCGGATCGCGGGATAGCCACGCCCCGAGCGGTGGACGATGAAGTAGTCGACCAACAAGATCGCCAGCCACGGCGTGATGTAGTACGACACGACGTGCAGGAACAGGCGGAAGTTCGCCTGGAACTCGGCACCTCCGAAAACCAGGGCGAGGAAGAGACCGAAGACTCCGGCGATCACCACCGTCACCCACTGCGGGAGACGCAGGTCGCAGGTCAGCGTCGCCATCGCACCGCTGTAGAGGTTCACTGCGTTGTGCGGGATCGCCGAGATGCCGAGCGTCAGCAGCACCAGGTAGCGCAGCCAGTCGGGCAGGGCGATGTCCAGAGCGCGGAGCACGTCCCCGTCCGGTGCGAGTGTGATGAGCCCGGCACCCAGCACCATCATCCAGGTCGTCGACGCGAACAGTCCCGTGGTCGCCGCCTTGGCGACCGACGACGGCTTGCTGTCCTCGGGCAGGTAGCGCGAGTAGTCCGACGCGTACGGTGCCCAGCTCGCGGTGTAGCCGAACACGACCGTGAACATGACGAGCCACGCCAACCAGTAGTCGCTGCCCGAGGCGCTCGGCTCGACGCCCGGCCCGCCGCCGTGCGCGATCAGCACGATCGAGACGACCGACAGCAGAACGAGGCTGAGCTTCGTGATCCAGTCGCCGAGGATGTGCAGGATGCGGTAGCCGTAGATGCCGATCACGATGTTCAGCGCTGCGACAACGACGACCGTCGGCTCATACGGCGTTTTGAACAGGTCGGCCAGAGATTGCGCGCCGAGCACGGTCCCGACGGTGTAGTACCCGACGAACACCAGGAGGGAGAGCAGCGCCGGAAGGAAATTGCCGAAATAGCCGAACGCCGCACGTCCCATGGGCAGCTGCGGCATGCCCAGGCGGGGGCCCATCGCAGCGCACAGACCGGTACCGACCGAGCCCAGGAAGTTCCCGATCACGATGGCAGTCACGCTGCCCCAGAAGCCGAGCCCGAGCACCGCGCCGCTGGAGCCGACGAAGATGCCTGCCAGGTAGATGACGGGGGCGAACCGCACTGTGAACTGGTTGCGGGGGCGACCGTATCGGCGACTCGGTTCGACATAGGCGATGCCATGGCGCTCGAGTGCCAGAGTCACTCTGTCCGCTGGCTCGGCATCAGCCGACGTAGGGTTGTCCTTCATCACGGGTCCTCGGTTCCTCTGTCGGGCCAGCACGACAACCAAGGCGCACACAGCCTTGGGTCCGAGTGCCCCGGGGTGGCTGTTTTCGAGGCTCGGGAGGCATTGCTGGCTGCCTCGGCGGTGTGAGCCGCCTTCTCGCTCTCTCAAGCCCATCGGTTGTGACATCGGCAACACTAGGGAGCCGTGTCGCCCGATGCCCATGTCACCAGGCGCCAAGGCAGAGCGCCCAGCCTTGGCTGCGACCGCCATCCGCGCTACGCAGGACGCTGGCAGTGCAAGGCCCTGTCGGGTTCTTCGGCGGCCAGTTGCTCAACCGGCAGGGCCCGTTGGCCGCAGGGCGGAGTTGTCCGTGCGTCAGCCTGGCCTTGCTCGCGGCTCGCGGCTCGCGGCTCGCGGTTCGCGGTTCGGCGTCCGCGGCACGCTGCTGGCCGGGGCGGTCGGCCAGTTGCTCCCCGTCTCCCTGTCGCCGCCACGCCGGATGCGCGAACTGCCGTCCTACGTGGAGTCGACGGGGGAGCGGGACACCGCCGCCGGTCTGTTGGTGCCGAGAGGGCTCTGAGGACGGGGCGGCCACAGCCCGCACGGTGCTGAGACGGGATGGCACCGCGCGAGAGGTGCGTGCGGCAAGGGATGCTTGCCGGGACCGGCCTGGCGTCGTGCAGTCGACGCGCGCGATCCGTAGGACGACAGCCGGCTGCGCAGCAAGTCCTCATAGCCCCGACGTGCGGGCTCTGGAACCGGACATCTGCCGCGGAAGCGTTCACCGAGTAAGTAACGCGCCTTGGGTCAGCAGAGGTTGAGGCCACCGGGGCGTTTCCCGGGGCCTTCGCGCGTTCAACTCCTTGCGGGCACAGCTCGATTCAGGCCCTTCTTGTTTCACCTCTTGACGCCGTTGGTGCAGACCTTTAGGTTCCCGATCGCCACAGCTTCATGAATGCACTCTCTGTTCATCAACGTGAACAGGGGGACCCCCACTGCCGGCCTCCCATGAAGGGCTGTGATCCCCGATGACCAGACCATCCATCGCGCGTTCCACCGTGATCCGCAGCGCGCTCACCACCACGCTGCTCGCAGTCTCCGCCGGCGCCTTCGGTGCGGCGCCCGCTTCTGCCGCTACCGGCACGATCACGGGTCTCGCCGGCAAGTGCCTCGACGTGGCCGGGGCGAGCTCGACGAACGGCGCGGCCGTTCAGCTCTACGACTGCAACGGCACCGCCGCCCAGCAGTGGACGGTCGGCTCCGACGGGACGATACAAGCCCTCGGCAAGTGCCTTGACGTCACCGGGAATTCGTCCGTCAACGGGGCCAAGCTCCAGCTGTGGGACTGCACGGGCGGCGCGAACCAGAAGTGGTCGGTCTCCGCGGCCCGCGACATCGTCAACCAGCAGGCCGACAAGTGTGCCGACGCCACGGGCAACACCTCGACGAACGGCACCCCGATCCAGATCTGGAGCTGCACCGGCGCCGCCAACCAGAAGTGGACTGCGCCCACCGGCGGCATCACCCCCACCGCGCCGATGGCCGTCGCCCCGTACCTCTACAACGGCTGGGGCAGCCCGCCGAACCCGGCCACGGTCATGAACGCCACCGGCGTCAAATGGTTCACCCTCGCCTTCGTGCTCAGCAACGGCACCTGTAATCCGCAGTGGGACGGCAGCCGCCCGCTGACCGGTGGCGTCGACCAGCAGACCGTGAACACCGTGCGGGCAAACGGCGGTGACATCATCCCCTCGTTCGGCGGCTACAGCGGCAACAAGCTGGAGAGTTCCTGCACCAGTGCCGGCGCGCTGGCGGGCGCGTACCAGAAGGTCATCAACGCCTACGGGCTCAAAGCGATCGACATCGACATCGAGGCCGACGCCTACAGCAATCCGACCGTCCAGCAGCGCACCGTGGACGCACTCAAGACCATCAAGGCCGACAACCCCGGCATCAAGGTGTACGTCACCATCGGCACCGGCCAGTCCGGCCCCGACACCAGCCTCATCAACCGTGCCGCCAACTCGGGCCTGACCGTGGACAGTTGGACGATCATGCCGTTCGACTTCGGCGGCGCCGGGCAGAACATGGGCACGCTCACCCAGCGCGCCGCCGAGGGACTCAAGACGGCCCTCAAGAACGCCTACGGCTACAGCGACGACCAGGCGTACCGGGACATGGGCATCTCCTCGATGAATGGGATCACCGACCAGAACGAGACGGTCACCGTCGCCGACTTCCAGACCATCCTCGCGTACGCGCAGCAGCACCACCTGGCGCGACTGACGTTCTGGTCGGTCAACCGGGACCGCCCCTGCACGGGCGGCGTCGCCGACAGCTGCTCCGGCGTGAGCCAGCAGAACTGGGACTACACGCGCGTCTTCGCGAAGTACACAGGCTGACCTTCCCCACCCCCCCATCAGCGCAGGAGGGCCACCATGCTCAGATCCACAGCCGCCCCCACCAGATCGAGAAGAGACTCCGGCCGCCACCGGATACCGAAGGTGCTCACCGTGCTCGCACTCACGGCGAGCAGCATGTCCGGCGTGGCAGTCGCCGCACAGGGCAACGCGGTTGCCCGGGAGCCGGTCACCGCCCAGGCGGCCGCCCTGCCCACCGGCTGGGCCACCGTCGTCAACGCGGGCAGCGGCAAGTGCGTCGACGCGCGGGCCGCCGGGACGACGGACGGGACCGCCGTCCAGCAGTACACCTGCAACAGCACCCAGGTTCAGCAGTGGCGGATCGAGGCCACCTCCGGTGGGTACTCCCGGGTCGGCAACCGGGCCGACGCCAGCAAGGTATGGGACGTCACCGACGTCTCGACGGCGGACAGCGCGCCGGTGCAGCTGTGGACGTACAGCGGCGGCGCCAACCAGCAGTGGCAAGCCGTCGCCGAGTCGAGCGGCGCGTACCACTTCGTGAACCGCAACAGCGGCAAGTGCCTCGATGTGCCGAGTGCCTCCACCTCGGACAGCGTGCAGCTGACGCAGTACACGTGCAACGGCACCGCGGCCCAGTCCTTCTACATCAATCCCGTCGACGTCACGCCGCCGCCCGGGACCCCGGATCTCGGCCCGAACGTCACCATCTTCGATCCGTCGACGCCCGCCGCCACGATCCAGAGCAGCCTGAACGCGGCCTTCGCGCAGCAGGAGACCAACCAGTTCGGCACTGCCCGCAAGGCCTTCCTCTTCAAGCCGGGCACGTACGACGCCAACGCCAACGTCGGCTTCTACACGCAGGTCGCGGGCCTCGGCCTGTCCCCGGACGACGTCACCATCCGCGGTGCGGTGCACGCCGAGGCCGACTGGTTCCAGGGGAACGCCACCCAGAACTTCTGGCGGTCGGCCGAGAATCTGTCGGTGACCCCGACGGGCGGCACGGACCGCTGGGCGGTGTCGCAGGCCGCCCCGTACCGGCGCATGCACCTGCGCGGCAACCTGGCCCTGGACGACGGCGGCTGGTCCAGTGGCGGCTACATGGCCGACACGAAGGTCGACGGGCAGGTCAACTCGGGCTCGCAGCAGCAGTGGCTGTCGCGGAACACCGAGTGGGGCAGCTGGACCGGATCCAACTGGAACATGGTCTTCGTAGGCGCCAAAAACGCTCCCGCGAACAGCTTCCCCAGCCCGCCGTACACCACTGTCGCCCAGGCGCCGGTCACTCGCGAGAAGCCGTTCCTGTACGTCGACTCGGCAGGTTCCTGGAAGGTGTTCGTCCCCTCCGTGCGCACCGACACGAGTGGCACCACGTGGAGTTCAGGCACGCCTGCGGGTGCGTCACTGTCCCTCGACGACTTCTTCGTGGTCAAGCCGGGCGCGACGGCGGCGCAGATGAACAACGCACTCGCGCAGGGCAAGAACCTCCTGGTCACGCCCGGGGTCTACCACCTCGACCAGACTCTGAAGGTGACACGACCCGACACCGTCGTCCTGGGGCTCGGTCTCGCCACACTCATCCCCGACAACGGCATCACCGCGATGACGGTCGCCGACGTGAACGGCGTCCAGCTCGCCGGTCTGCTGGTCGATGCCGGGACCACCAACTCCGCTCAACTCATGGAAATGGGCCCCGGCGGCTCCTCCGCCGACCACAGCGCCGACCCCAGCGCGTTGCACGACGTGTTCTTCCGCATCGGCGGAGCGGGAGTCGGCAAGGCCACCACCAGCCTGACGATCAACAGCGACGACGTCATCGGCGACCACCTGTGGCTCTGGCGAGCCGACCACGGCAGCGGGGTGGGCTGGACCAGCAACACCGCAGACACCGGGCTCGTCGTCAACGGCGATGACGCGACGATGTACGGCCTGTTCGTCGAGCACTACCAGAAGCACCAGACCATCTGGAACGGCAACGGCGGACGCACGTACTTCTACCAGAACGAGATGCCGTACGACCCGCCCAACCAGGCAGCCTGGATGAACGGCTCCACGCAGGGCTACGCCGCCTACAAGGTGGCGAACTCGGTGACCAGCCACCAGGTGTACGGCTTCGGCAGCTACTGCTACTTCAACGTCAACCCCGGCGTCGCCGCCGAGCACGCCATCGAGGCGCCCAACAACCCGAATGTGCGCTTCAAGGACATGGTGACGGTCGCACTGGGTGGCACCGGCACCATCCGGCACGTCGTCAACGACCGGGGCGGCCCCTCCAACTCCTCCACCAACGTCGCCAACCTCGTCAGCTACCCGTGAGCGCGTGACCAGCCTGGAAAGGACCGACCCAACGATGCACACTTTCAGATCCGGCTCGGCGCGCGTGGCCCTGCGAGTCCTCCTCCTGCTGGCGACGCTGCTCACCCTGGCGGCACCGCCCGCAGCCCGAGCGAGCACGGCGGCCGCCCCGTTCAAGGTGCTCGCGCTGTACAGCGGCACCTGGGACGCGGCGCACATAGATTTCGAGAAGGAGGCGAACGACTGGTTCCCCAAGCAGGCCGCGGCGAACGGATTCACCTACACCGCCAGCAACAACTGGGACCTGCTCAGCAACGGCGGCGTCAGCGCCTACCAAGTCGTGCTGTTCCTCGACGACCTGCCGCAGACGGCCGCCCAACGGGCAGGATTCGAGCAGTACATGCGCGGTGGCGGCGCCTGGATGGGCTTCCACGTCTCGGCCTTCACCACCGACGCGGCCGGCTGGCCGTGGTACCACAACCAGTTCCTCGGCAGCGGCAACTTCAAGTCCAACACCTGGGGCCCGACGACCGCAGTCCTGAAGGTCGAGGACCGCACCCAACCGTCCACCAAGAACCTGCCGGCCACGTTCACCTCGTCGGTCAGCGAGTGGTACAGCTGGTCCAACGACCTTCGGCAGAACCCGGACATCAAGATCCTTGCCTCCGTCGACCCCAGCAGCTTCCCGCTGGGCACGGATCCCAACCAGTCCTGGTACAGCGGCTATTACCCGATCCTGTGGACCAACACGAAGTACAAGATGCTGTACGCGAACTTCGGCCACAACGCGATGAACTACGACACCAACACCCGCCTGTCGTCGACGTTTGCGAGTGAGACCCAGAACCGGTTCCTGCTGGACGGGCTGAAGTGGCTCGGCGGCGCAGACACCACGACCCCGCCGGGCGATTCGATCTCCGAGACCGCCTGGTACACGCTGGAGAACGCCGGCAACGGCACCTGTGTGGACGCCCGTTCGGCTGCCACGGCGAACGGGACGGCGATCCAGCAGTACGCATGCAACGGCACGCAGGCGCAGCAGTTCCGGCTCCGCTCGACCGAGGGCGGATACCGGCAGGTCGGCATCCGCGTCAACCCGCAACAGGTCGTCGACGTCACCGACGCCTCGGTCGCCGACAAGGCGCCGCTGCAACTATGGAGTTACGCCGGAGGGCAGAACCAGCAATGGCTGCCCGTCAAGGAAGGTGCCGGGCGCTACCACTTCACCGCCCGACACAGCGCCAAGTGCCTGACGGCGGCGAGCGCCGCAACGAACAGCACACAGCTCACCCAACGCACCTGCGACGGCTCACCTGCGCAGAGTTTCACGCTGACTGCACAGTCCTGACCGATCAGATCGGAGGCAGTAGGAGGGTGCCCCGCCGCAGGCCGGCGACGGGGCACCCTCCTTTCCCTGCCGGTGTTGGCGGGCCGCGATCGAGCGCGTGGGGGCCGTTGGCATCGTCATCGTCTGGAGCCGCGTCGACCGAGGGTCTCCACGGGAGTTGCGCTGGTGCGGCTCAACTGCGGCACGGGCCGGCTGGTCGGCCTACAGGTCGCGATGCCGTCGGCGTCCGAGCGCCAGTACCAGCAGGCCTGGCGGCCCTTGGACGGGTGCCCCTCGCGGACATCCCCGATCACGGGCCAGCCCTCGAGATTGTCCTCTCACGCCTTGTCGCAAGCGGCGATCTTCCCCTCGTCGCGCTCGGTGGCCTTGCGGGAGGGAACCTGCACGCTCCAGCCGATGCGGTGCAGCAGCAGGTCCAGCCCGGCCAGCGTGTACTCCACTCCACCCTGAACCGACAGTGCACGACCTCGGCGATCCTCGCCAGAGTCCAGCACTGGTCGCCCCAGCCCGCAGCGGCCGGACCGGCATCCAACACCGCCTTCAGAACACGCAGTTGATCCGGCACAGCGCAGCCCACGACAGCCGTCGCGACGCCACGTAACCCACACCCTTAAAGATCTCTAGAGTTGTCGTCAGCTGGGAGGTGTGGCGGCGGTGTCCGTCCTTCGTGCTCGGGGCGCGGGCCGCCCACTGTGCGGTGGAGACGTGGGCCGATTGCCCCGAGATCAGGGCGCTCCCAGGGATGTCGCGCAGGCTCGAGGCTGCGCCGGCCCACCAAGCAGGTCAGATGGTGGCGGCGAAGGTCACGGCTGCTGATCCCATGCGGTCACCAGGCCGTAGGTGACCAGGCCGAAAACAAGGTGCGGTACCACGTCCGAGGCCCAGTCGCCGACTGACCAGGTACGAGGATCGCTGACCCCGAGGCGGGCAATCGGCACGTCGGCGACGGCCATCACCAATGCTCCGGTAAGAGCCCCTCCCAACCAGAGGGGCATCCGAGCGCCTGCCCGGTGGACCAGCGCTACAGCGGCGCCCGTCCCGCATCCCACGGCGACACCCGTCACCGCTGCGAGACCGATGAGCCGGTTGCCCTTTTCGGCCGAGTCCCGGAGCGGATGCCCCATCCGGGTAGCGATCGTGTCCACCAAAGTTTCCGGCACACTGCTGACGGGCCTGCCGCGCACAGCCATGTCGGCATAGGACACGGCGTTCAACGCGGTCGTCCCCGCGGCCCCCGCGGCGCAGCCGCGCACAATGGTTCGGATCATGCTCCACGCAATCCCCGCCGCTGCCCGCAGGCAAACAGCCACAGGCACCAGACCAGTACAGGACCCTCAGCAAGTCCTACCGTTGCAGCTCGTCACCGTCCAGGTAGCCGCTCCAGCACCTCTTGCAGTACCCACCCGTTTCCGTCCGGGTCGCTGAACGAGGCGTAGGAGGCGTAGCTGCGGCCGTCTGGATCGCGGCCGTCGACCCGTACTTCAGCGCCGGTGTCGTAGACCTTGTGGAAGATCTTGCTTACCTCGACACCGCGGCCGGCGAGGTCGGCGCGGGCTTTGTCGAGGTCGAAGACCACGAGGTAGCCCTCTGCGGATCCAGGCACGGCGGAGACGACCCCGCGGCCGAAGATGATCGAGCACTCAGACCCACGCGGCGTCAGCTGAACGATCCGGAATTCCGGGCCGGCCTCGAAGTCCGCATCGAGCCGCCATCCCAGGCTCTGGTAGAAGCGCAGGGCACGGTCGACGTCAGCGACGGGGATGACGTGGACCTCGATCTTCATATCCACGGTCGGCGCTTTGACGCCGCCCTGCGCGTCGCCCTGCTCTTGAGTGCTCATAATCGTTCTCCTGCGCCCGATGCCCAGAAATCCAAGAGGACGACGTGGCCGCGCAGCTCTGGGCGGCCGAGCGGTCGGTATTGACGCCCCGCCGCGCGAGGGCATATGCCGTCGGTCGGGCACGGTCTAGGCACGTTCTACCGAAGGGAGCGGAAGCCCGGGCGAATCTCTTCCACGAGGAGTTCCGGCTGCTCCCCGTGCGGCGAAGTGCCCGTCCTTGAGCAGCTTTGTTGCGGTGTCAACCCCGTGCCACCTACATCTCCACGTTAGACCGATGGGGTACACGGTGCACCCGGGAAGAACCCCGGGGTGCGTCCCGCGGGTGCACCGCCGAGGGTCTTGCCGCGAGGTGAGGCACAGGCAGGGCTGATCTGCCGACAGCAGCCGAACGCGCGCCGTTGTCGGCCTCTGACCAGAGACCCCGGGAACCTACCTACCTTCAGTGCTGTTGAGGAGCTGTCCGTCGTCGAGACGACAGCCCCCTGGATCCTCTCTGAAAATGAGTTCAGACTCGGCGTGCGCAAGACTTGGACGGCCGCGGGAGCAGCATCGCGTCGTCAGGCACGGAGTCAAGCAACCGCTTTGTGAGCTGCTGGACAGTTCGCCCTCGCCGGTCGTTGCAGTTCTGGACGGCCCGTCCTCGTCACCCGTCCCGCGGACCGTCCTCGTGGCTATCTCGTACAAGGTGCGGCTCGCTCAGCACTGCGACAATACGAAGAGGGACTGCGAAGAGTCAGCCGCCCCCGGGGGTGCACATGTCCGACGTGCGCGTGGCCTCGTCCGGAGTGCCGATCCGTGACTGCCCGCTCGGCGGACGGCGAATTGTCCCGCTGAGGCTTGGGTGACCGTCTGGAGGCCCGGGTTTGTCCCGGGACCGAATTGGCGGGAGTCCCCTTGGGCAGCGGAAAGGCCGGGTGTGAAGCCCGTGGAGCAGAGCATTGACTACCAGGCGTTGTTCGCGGCCACGCCGAGTCCATATCTGGTGCTGGGCCCGGACCTGGTGATTGTCGACGTCAACGACGCGTACCTGCGGGCCACCGGTCGGAGCAGGAAGGACTTGGTCGGCCAGTACCTGTTCGATGCCTTCCCAGACAATCCGGCGGACGCTACCGCGGACGGGGTGCGGAATCTGGGTGCCTCGCTGCACCGGGCGCTGCAGTCGAAGCAGCCGGACACGATGGCGGTGCAGAAGTACGACATCCCCGTTCCGTCCCGGCCCGGGGCGTTCGAGGAGCGATGGTGGTCGCCGATCAACACTCCCGTGCTGGGGCCGGACGGGCAGGTGGCGTGGATCATCCACCGTGTGGAGGACGTGACCGAGTTCGTCCGCTCCCGCCCGGGCCACCCGACGGGCGGACCGCAGGGTAAGCGGGTGGCGATGGAGGCCGAGCTGTACGCGCGGGCGCGGGAGCTGCAGCGGCTCAACGAGGAACTGCGCCAGGCGCACGCCCGGGAACGCCAGATCGCCGTCGCCTTGCAGGAGGCCATGTTGCACTCGCCCGACCTGGACCGGCACCGGAATATCGCGGTGCGCTACCTGCCCGCGGTCGGGTCGCTGAACGTGTGTGGCGACTGGTACGACGTCGTGGATCTGCCCGACGGCTCGTTCGGTGTCGCGGTCGGCGACGTAGTCGGCCATGGCCTGGAGGCCGCCGCCGTCATGGGCATGCTCCGCAGCGCGCTGAGCGCCGCCGTCCGTGCCCTCCGCGAGCCGGCCAAGTCACTGGAGGTCCTGGGCCTGTACGCCCGATCGGTCGAGGGCGCGCTGGTCACCACCGCCGCCCAGGCCGTGATCGACCCCCACCATCAGCGGATCGCCTACAGCAGCGCCGGTCACCTTCCGCCCGTCCTGGTTCACTCCGACGGCACCAGCGACCTGCTGGACCAGGCCACCGACCCCCCGTTGGGCGCCCGTCCCGAACACGTCCTCCGTCCCCAGGCCACCCTGAGCTACACCCCCGGTGACGTCCTCGTCCTGTACACGGACGGGCTCATCGAACGCCGCGACGAGGACATCGACGCAAGCCTGTACCGGCTCACCAACGGCCTCGCCCGTCATGCCCACCTGAGCCCAGACCGCCTCGCCGACGCCCTGCTGGCCCACCTCGGTGTGGCTGGCGGCGCCCAGGACGACATTGCCCTGATCGTCGTGTGCCTATGACAGCGCGCCGAGGCCGCCATGTTGATGGCGCTCTCTGAACCTCTTGCTGCACTCGCCGCGCTGCCGGGCGCCTATCTGCGCGTGGTCGAACCGGGAGACGGTAACGGCGGCCCCTTTGGCGGGGCGGCCGTCGTCTCTGACGTGCTCCGGAGCGATGGGCCGTACCCTCCAGCTCGCGGGTGGATGCATGATCACTCGCCGAGGAACAGCCGCCCGCGGTGGGAGGAACGATGTCTGGAGCATGTTGCACCCCCGGGGCAGGGGGCGACCGGGAGACTCCGGAGCCGTCCGTCGTGCGGCTCCAGAGCCCCGGGGCGCGACCGGCATAGCCCATCTGCCGGCGCCGCGTGCCACCGGTGATGAACAGCGCACACCGCATCACCGCGTTCGTCGACCGGGCCGCCGCGGCCGACGAGGGCGTCCTGGTGTCCCTGGGCAACATCAGCAGCGGATACGTCCTGTACGTCAAGGACAACCGGCTCGTCTTCGAGTACAACTTCCTCGGCACCCGCTATACGGTGACGTCGGAGGACGAACTCCCGCTCGGTGCTGCCGAGTTGACCTTCGAGTTCATCAAGACCGGTGATGTGCAGGGCGTCGGTCGCGTGTACGTATCTGGGAAGCCGGTCGGTGAGACGGACATGCCGCAGGTCCTGCCGCACTTCTTCGGATGGCAGGGCCTCGACGTCGGCCGGGACACGGTGTCGCCGTCCTCGCCCAGCTACGACGGTAAGTTCGCGTTCACCGGAGAGCTCGAGAAGGTTGTCCTCGACGTCGCGCGGGACGAAGAGGGCGCGGAGCTCTTCGAGCGGATCGACTGACCCTCCTGGCTGCTCACCCTCCTCAGGGGGTGAGCAGCTCGCCTCGGCCATGCGATGGCCCCCCCCCCCAGCGGGGGGGGGGGGGGGCCGGGGGCGGGGGGGGGGGGGGGGGGGGGTGGGGCCGGGCAGGGCCCCCCCCCCCCCCCCCACA